>NZ_CM002285.1:0-15222 GCF_000497445.1 Streptomyces roseochromogenus subsp. oscitans DS 12.976
CCCTGACCCCTCCTCAACTCCCGAAACCGACCGCTCACGTCATGAATACCCTGCCAGCATACACACCTAACCCGCTACCGTGGGACGGAATCCGTCGATGCATCACCCGAGCGCGCGAACCTATAACAAGGGTGATGCATCACTGTGCCTGCCTGTGTAGCATTTGGGTCCTTGCCGCCCCCCTCCGCCCGCGCCAATAACTACCGGTTAAATTCAGAATTGCGCGGCCGTAAATCGCTCAGCCGTAGAACGGAAGCTTCGATATGGGAATGCTGGAATTCGGCGTGCGGAGGTACAGGAGCCGAACGGCCGCTAGGCCGGGCGGCGGAACCACCCGCCGGCACCGGCCACGCTCCTTTGCTTTTGATCGTCACGGCCGGTACCACCCGAGACTCAGAGCCGCTGGTGCCGCCTACGGTCCGCACTCGCTCCACGGAGCCGCACGCGAAGCCGCCTCAGCCCCCGGACGGGGCCGACGCGCAGCAGCTGCCGGGCCGCTGGGGGATGGATCGGCGACCTCACCGGTCCGGCCGCCTGCTTCGCCGCTGCTGGAGCGGTTTGGAGGGTGCGGGGCGGGCCTCAGGGGGCGCGCCTCTAAAGATCAGATAGCGGCGACGCTGTGACCTGCGAAAACGCGGGCGATGCATGCACTCAGAGTGCATAGATCGTGGTCGCGGACGGTGAGATCCATGCACGTAGGTGAATAGATCGTTCCTGTCCAGAGACACGCCCGCCCCGTGCATGGATCCCCTGCATAACATCGCAGATCTGCTATGTTATGCGCCTCAACGATCATGAAGGAGAGGCCCGTGGCCCAGCCCTTGAGGCGGAGCGCGGAGGCGCCGGCGAAGGCGTCGCGGCTGGTCGCTGCTCCACCTCCGGCCGATGTCGTCAACGGCATGGAGTCCGCCCAGGACCTGATGCGGCGGTTCGAGAAGCTCGCCAAGAAGGGCGGCACCTTCTCGACGAACCCCGAGGTCAAGCCGTACGTCTTCTACGGTCCGCAGCACCTGAGCTTGTCCTGGGTGATCCAGGAGAACCTCTGGAAGTTCAAACTGTCGGCGATGTCGCGCGACGTGCTGGACCACATGACGACCAACCACGACGCCCAGGCCCTGGTGAAGATGACCCAGAGCTCGCTGGCGACGAAGTTCGGCTGCTCACAGTCGAAGGTCTCCCGGGCGATCGGGCAGCTGAGCCGCCACAACTTCGCGTGGAAGGAGCAGCGCGGGCTGTACCGCCTTAACCCGCTCTACGCTTACCGGTGGAACAGCACGAAGCAGCGACGGCTGGTGAAGTCACTCGAGAAGACGCTGCTCGCGCACCCGATCACCATCCCGACTGTGAGGAACGAGGCCACGCGATGAGCGACGACGCCGTCTCCGTCCCTGGTTTCCACAACCCGGAGATCTTCGAGGTCCTGCCGAACGCGTGCCTGTCGCCGACGGCGCGCGACGTGTTCGATGTCCTCACGGCCCGCCAGGAGCCCGGGGGCCTGGTCAAAATCCGGCAGCAGGACATCGCCGAACGCCTCGGGCTGACCCAGTCCGTCGTCTCCCGCGCGATCGGCCAGCTGCGGGATAAGGGCATCCTGAGCGAGCGGCAGCGCAAGGGCACGGTGCTCATCCACCCGCTCCTGGCCGGCTACGAGTCGCTGTCCCACATGGTCAACCACCTCAAGGACCCCGACACGTTCGTGTGGCCGCTGAACTTCCCCACCGGCGACATCCGGCCCCCGCGGGCCCGAGACGCCCGCACCGGCACAGACTTCGACCCCGACCCTGACGGCGGCGAGGACGCCCCGGCCCCTGAGGCCCGGCCCACCCTCCGGCTAGCCGGCTGAACCGCTGCACCACCACGGCGCCCCCCGTCCGGGAGGGCGCCGTCGTCGTTCCCGGCCGGGACGGAGCAGCACGCCGGTAGCACCAGCTACACCGGATCGTTTGGAGCAGCAGAACAAACCGGCGGTCGCCCGCTGTACCGCCCGGGGCCGGCCTCCGACCCGTGCAGCAGCCTTGTGCTACGCGGGCCCATGCAAATGCTGCGCTGCATCCACGACGCCACGCTGCTGCCATCCGACGACCACCACCAGGAGCACCAGGTCCCCGGCGCAGGCCCTCGCCTCACACCTGACAGCCTCACAGCGCACCCTGTCCACCAGGGGAAACGGGGTATGTGCCTCACAGCAGCGGTGGGGCAGCAGCGGTTACAGCACGGTGCCGTGCAGGGCGCGGCGGTCGCCGGACATCGCGTAGCGGCGGGCGGCGAAGCCATGCTCGAGGGGCAAGCCGATCTCCGCGCACAGCAGCGCCAGGACGTCGGCCGCGTCGCCGTCGGACAGGTAGGCCGGCGCGACTTCGAGCATCAGCTCCCCGATCGCGTAGGTGCTGGCGGCGAGTTCGTCGACGACGCGGCGGAGTTCGGCGAGCGCGGGATCCTCCGTCGGACCGGCGGTTGGTGGAGGTGGGGCGGTGCGGACGTCGCGTACGGCCTGGCGGACCACCGCGCGCACCGTAGCCGCGTCGAGGGCTTGCAGGCCGCTGTGGGCGAGCGTGGCGAGGCGGCGGGTGATCAGCTCCGTGACGTCGTCCGTACGGCTGGAGACGGCGATCAGGGCGCGCTGGGACAGGCCGTAGTCGAGCACGGCTGCGGAGGCTGGGCCGGTGTCTCGCGTGCGAGACGTCTCGGTGCCGGCGTCGACGGCGCGGTGGATCGCGGCCAGGGTGCGGGCGACGTCCAGAAGCCGGTACGCCTGCGCGCGGCTGATGCCGAACTCCGCGTCGCAGTACGCCTCCCACGTGCCGTAGCCGAGCGGAAGCCAGACACGGGCGGCGTGCGCGTCGCGGACCCGGGCGGCGAGCACCGCCATGGAGCGCCGGACGTCGTCCATCGCCTCGCGCAGCCTGGTCGTCACCTCCCGGGCCTGCGTGGTCGTCAGCGGCGGCTGCGCCGGTTCGGCGACGTCGTCCTGGTCGTGATCGCCCATGCCTCCATCCTCCTCCGCGCCGGTGGGCCGGACCAGGCGTACGGAAGGACAGCGCGCGAGCTCCGCCTCACAGCGTGACAGGCCCGTGACACCGCAACGAGGGGCGGGCGGAGCGGGCGCCAGCCACCCGCTGCTGCAAACCAGCGGTCCTGTGTGGCCCGCCCCTGGCAGGATCCACGCATGCTCATCACGCCCCGCCCGGGAACGGACCGGCAGAACCTCCTCGATGCGCTGCGGACCGTACACACAGCAGCATCCAACGAACGCGGCGCCGGTCATTCCAGCGCCTACCACCGGCTGCTCAGCTATCTGGAGTGGGCCCTGCGCTCAGCCCAGCAGCTGCGGAACCAGGTCAGCGCCGAAGACCTCACCGCCCTGGTCCTGACGAAGCGTCACGACACGCTCCTGGACGGCGTCGGGCACCTCGCGGGCACGGAGCAGCAGCGTCTTGTGAACCTGCTGGTGGACCAGGAACTGGCGGAGCGCGTCGAGACCCTCGAAGCGGCGATAGACCTGCTGCGGTCGCTGATGACCCGCTGGGACGGACCGGAGTGGTTCGTGGTCGCCGACTCCAGCTTCTACATCCAGAACCCCGACAAGCTGGAAGACGTCGACCTGCACCAGGTGCTGGGTCTGCCGTCCGGCGAGCACATCCGGTTGCTGTTCCCGATCGCCGTGGTCGACGAGCTGGACGGCCTGAAGGAGGCGGGCAAGCACCGGCCGCGATGGCGAGCGGGCCACACACTGGGACTTCTGGACGGCACGCTGAACGGGTCCCTGTCCGGGATTCTGCGCCGGCCTCGCCTCACCCAGGACGAAGTCCGCGGCCAGATCAGCCTGGAGATCGTCCTGGACCCGCCCGGGCACGTGCGGCTGCCCCTCGCCGATGACGAGATCATTGACCGGGCGGTGGCGATCCAGTCCCTCGCAGGGCGCCCTGTGCGGCTGTTGACCTGCGACACCAGTCAGCACACCCGCGGAAAGGCGGCTGGTCTGCAGGTGACGAAGGTGCCGGCGAAGGATCCAGGGCCGGAACCCGACTGGGAGGCTCAGGACAGGACCGGAAACGGCACCCGCGCCAAGCGTCGCGAGAGGCAGTCCGCCGACGCGGTAGCCCTCCAGGCAGACGGGTCGGCGGACTAGAGGTCCAAGGCGATATGGCCTGTGAGCCTCACGGGTGACAGGCGGCTGCGAGTGCTCAAGCACGCCCATACGATCCTCACCATGAGTAGCGAGATGGTTACCGTCCAAGTGGACCCGCGTGAGTTGCCGGCCGACAGCTTCACCGAATCCGACATCGCCAGGATCGAGCTGGTGTCTGCGATCGAATCCGCCGCGACCGCCCTCGGCCAGTACGCGCAGACGGTAGGCGAGGACCTGGCGCAGGCCGGCGACTATGCACGTCGGGCGAAAACCCTCCACCCGCTCGATTCGGTGTTGAGGCAAGCCGTGATCGCCGAGCGGGTCCGTGGGGCCAGCTGGGAGACGATCGCAGAGGCCCTCCGCATGAACGCGCCCGATGCTGAAGCACGGTGGGGTCATGCGGTAGAGCAGTGGCGTCGGGAGACGCCAGCAACCAGCCCCTACCGAAAGAACCCCGGGCGCGCTGCCGCCTCGGCTGACAAGTACATCACCACGGACACGCCCTACCAGTTCAGCACTGCCACCCGTCGGCCCTTGTCCGCCTCGCTGGACGCGGCCGCCCATCTCACCGGCCGCGACGTCACCGCGGCGGACCATGCGTTCGCCGGCACCGGCGGTCGGCTCGCGGCCAGCGCGAGAGGATGATCAGCCATCGGCGTCAACAGCCCTTGATGACCCGGCTGATCCCGTACGGAACCTCCTCCGCCACCACGAACAGCGGTTCCAGGATTCCCAGGTACACCGGATCCGTGTGGGGCGGGCTGTGCTCGGTCATCAAGCAGCCCGCCGCCTCTTCCTTCGTCTTGGGGTGGGCCGCTCCCTCATCTTCGGCGATCTCGACAACGAGCTCGATCGCGGTGTCCACGCCGTCGCGCAGATGGGCCCACCGCTCCGTCATTTCCTTCCGCTCGTCACGGAAACTGCGCTCGCGGTCGGGCAGGAAGTCGGCTGCCGGCACCGACAACGCCTCACGCAACCGGCCAAGGGTCGGCTCCTGGCACAGCTCTTCCACAGTGGAGGCCGTCAGCGGCGGTTTCGCTTGGGCCACGCGCTCCAGCACGGTGACGCCCAGGACGGCAGCCGAGGCCGCGTACCGCCAGGCGGCCAGCGCCGTGTGCCGCTCGTAGTCGGAGGCGCCGCTTGCGATCTCGTGGACGGCTTCCTCGTAGTACCGGAACGGCGACCGCTCCGTTGCACGCAGATCGGCCACGTCGCGAGCGGTGGCGAGGCGGTCCCAGATCGCGACCGCCGACTGCCACTCGTACCGCGCCGTAAGAAACGCTCCGTGCAACGACCGCAGCGCCTCCAACTCGATCGTCTTCAGCGTCCCGCAGTCATCGAACGGTGGAAACCGCACGCCACTCCCCCCACCCTGGCAGCACATACAGTGACCAGCACGGTACTACCCGAAATTGACGCGCGAGACCCGAGAGCCCCCCGACCAGCGGTCTGGCCGAAACACAGCGGGCCGCGCCGGATTCGAGCGGGCGGTCCGTGCGAGGACCGCCGCCGCACTCCGCCGACTCACTACGGTCAGCGCATGACCAGTAACGGCGTAGTCGTGGACGAGGCAGTCCGCGCGGCATGGGACTCGTACCGGATCTTAGAAAAGCGCACGTCAGAGGAGGAACGTCGGCAGGCACAGCAGCGTGTCCAGGCCGCGATGGTCACCTACGGCCGGGACGAAGTGTCCCGGGGCACGGTCTTCCTGGTGGGCGTACTGACCGCGCACATCATCGGCCAGCAGGATGGCGGAGGGGCGGACCGCCTCGATCCGCTCAGTGATCTGATCCCGGCCGTGATCCGCAAGCTGCCCAGCTTCGAACTGGCCGACCCCGCCCAGGTGCCCATGGTCACCGGCGTCCTCATGGCCGCGGCCATGGGCATGAACACCGTGGCCTGGCGCGACCAGTTCGGAACGATCCCACCGAAGGAAGCCCTGGCACACAACTTCGTGCTCTGGCTGCTTGCCGACCTCTTCGACAGCCTGGTCGAACAGCCCAGCGCCACCGACCTGCTCATGCGGGAGACCTTCAACTCCATGACCGCCGAACCCGGTTGATACCCGGGCACTGGCGCAGCGGCAACCATCGCCCTGAGGTTCCGCACGGCTACGTCCCATACGAAAGAGGCGCGCAGATGACCGACGTGCCCCAGCAGCCCACGGCCCTGAGCCAAGGGTGCAGCGACTCACCCGGCTGGAGGGTAGAGAGCTGCCGCCGACCCGGGCATCGCGGCGAGGCCAGTGCCGTATGGCGTACCGGCATTCAGTGGCGGCGGCGCTGCGCTGTGAGCTGCTCTCTCAGTTCCCACATCTCCCGGCGTGTGAAGCGGAACGCGAGCGTGGAGCCGAGCAGCATGCCGAGGATCAGCAGGAACGCGCCGGGGAGAATGAGTAGTCGTATGTCTTCGGTCGTCATCGGCCGTGCCTCCTCAACTCGCCGTTCGTGTCGCGCCGGCCGACGGCGGGGATCCGAGCGGCAGCCGGTGCGACAGAGCGCATCCTCCTGCGAGGTGGCAGGAGTGATGGGGTGATCACAATGCGCCACGATGACTGAAACACACAACCCCTTCACGCAAACTTCCTGCCGCATGCACGGACACCACGAGGAAGGCCGTCCGGGGCAGACCGCGCGGGGCCAAGTGGTCAGAGCCACCAGGAGCGGATGCGGTCGGCGGCGTTGGGTGAGGGGCGCGGCGCCGCACGGTATTTTCCCCTCCTGTGTTCTTCGTGAGTTCCTAGAAGGAAACGTCGAAATAGTCGATGTTGTTGAGGCTCACTTCGAGGCCCTGGGCACGCACTCCGCCGTCCTTGAAATAGATTTCCTGCAATCCCTCGGCCACGATTTCGCGCATCTGCTGGTCGCTGGCCCCGGCGTCGCGGGCGTCGAACAGGCGCTGCGCGTACACCGGGGGGAGGTGCACGGTCAGGCGCCGGAACCTTCCGTCGTCGGTCGTGCCGATGGGCGCGGTGTAGCCGAACTGGGCGCGGGTCTCGACCGTGATCCCGCCCGTGGTGGCGGCCTGGCGCTGCCGGCGCTTGCGGATCTGCGGCTGCCAGCGGGTCCGCACTGCGTCGTCGATCTTCGCGGCGACGTCGGCGCGGGGGTGCTTGCGGGCGCCGCGTCGGTAGCGGTTGACGGAGTCGGCGGTGACGCCGATCTCCTGGGCGACGGCCTTCGCGCTGCCCAACTGCCGGATGAGGTAGCCGATCTGGCCCTTGAGTGTCTTGGGCGGATCCTTGGTGAACGCCTCCCGGTCGGCGCGTTCCAGCGCGGCATGGATCTCCACGGTGCTGCTCAGCTCCCTTCGGGGGTGGGGTCCGGCTCGACCAGGCGGAACCAGGTCTCGCGGGTCTCGTGGAGGTCGTGCCGCCCGAGTTCGAACCGAGGCGATCCGCGGTGGGCGCGCAGGGAGAACTGCAGGGACCTCATGCGCGCTTCCAGGCGGTCCAGCGTCCGCTCCAGCTCCGCGCCGGCCTCCAGCGACGGCGTGCCGGTGTCGGTGGCCACCGGGCTACTCGCCCTCATCGAACACGGCATCGTGGCCGTCGCCCTTGATGTGCCGGGCGGGGTTGTAGCCCTGCTCCATCAAGTCGACTGCCCACGAAAGTTCCTGCACTCCCTCCACCTTCGCCAGGCCCGGCGTCGGCCCGAGGCGGAAGCCTCCCGGCTGGGGCTTGCCAGAGGCAGCGTACGGCAGGAAGTCGAGCGGGCTTGGGCCGGGCGAGGGGTAGACGACGCAGTCGGAGAGCACGGCCAGCGGGTACAGGCCCGTCATCTTCGCCATGTTATTGAGCTTGCGGTGCATGTTGACCCGGGCCTTGCTGATGACGGCGGCCCGGATGTCGGGGCGCCAGGTCGGGCGCTCCAGGGCCGGCCACCGCTCCCCTTCCTTGTAGTGGCGGCCCTGCGGGCGCTCGCGGAGCTTCCCCACGCCGCCCTTCACGGTCGCCTTGATCGCGGAGAGTACGGCGGCCAGGGCCGGGTCGACCTGCTTGTGGCGCTCCATCGCGGCGAGGAACTCCGCATCGGACAGGTCCCGGGTGACGCCGAGGTCGGCGAGGGTGTCGACGTAGGCGTTCTTGAGCCGGTCGTGCCACGGGTCCAGGTACGCGCCGGTCTCCCGGCGCAGGTACGCCTCGATCGGCTGGACGTCGTAGCCGAGTTCCTGGGCGTAGGCGACGGTATGCGTCTGGTACCAGGCCGGGCTCGTCGGACGGCTGCCGTCCGGGGTGAACGGGCTGGGCAGGCGCGGGTCCAGCTCGATGTGGGAGAGGTCGACCAGCCAGCTCCCGGGGATCTTCGGGTTGAACTTCGGGGCGTGGAAGTGGTCGGGGGCGCTGAGGCCGACGACCAGGCGAGCCGCGGCAGCGAGGAACGCCGTGTTCAGGTCCAGGCCGACCGCGAAGGGCAGTAGGCACTCCTCATCGCTGAGCAAGTCGACCGGCCGCACCCACTGGTACGCCTCCTCATTGAGGAAGCCGCCGGTCCAGCCCGAGTTCACGACGACGGGGTGCTCGGGGGTGGCCTCCGGCGGCGCCGGGTCCATCGGCTCCGTCCCCAGCGAGCCGGGGTTGGGGCCGGACACCCAGTTCCCGGTCTCCGGATCCTGCACCGGCCGGGTGGGCGGGCGCAGCGCCGTCATCAGCTCCAGGCCGGAGACGGCGGTGGAGCCTCGTGGGGTGATGACCCGCTGGGCGTAGACACCGAGGACGCGGGCGATGTCGGCCGGTTCCATCTCCGCGACGCCGGGCCAGGACCGCTCATCGAGGGCGTCCCAGGACAGGATCGCGAGCTGCACGCACTGCCGGTCGCGGCCCTGGGCCTTGCGGTAGATCCGCGCCCACGGTCCGAACCCGCGCTGCGTGAGCTGCCACTTCGCCTTCACTACCTGCTTGACGACCGGGTGGTCCTCCGGGAGGCGCAGGGAGCGGCGCTGCTCGTGACCCTCCAGGCGCTCCGGCAGCCCGAGCTTCACGGCGGCCGCGGCGGTGAGCACGATCAGCGGGTCGCTTTCCTTGCCGTAGCGGTTGAGCTTCGGCGCACCGAGGCCCGACTCGCGCAGCGTCCACTCCACCAGCTCCGGCACCGTGGTGGCCGGGCAGTCGAGCACGATGCCGTCGACGCCGTACGCGGAGCCGTCGCCGTCCAGCACGGCGAGCGGACCGTGCGGGAACCGCGGGTCGGCGGCGGGCTTCACGGCCTTCTTTGCTGCCGGGCGCCGTGACGACGTCACCGGGCGGCGGGCGGCAGGGCGCTCCGGCACGGCCGGGGTGAAGGGAGCCTCCACTGGCGTGGCCGTCGCCGCCTCGGGCGCGATCGGGCTGGTAGACGTCTCCGACGCCGTCGGCGAGGGCGCGACGGCGGCCGACTGGCCGGTGAACGTCTCGGGCACCGGCACCGTCGTGCCCTCATCAAGGGCAGCGGTGTCGGCGGCCGGGGCGGGGTAGATCTCTGCGAGCTTGTTCAACAGCCGCGCGTACGCCTCACGTTCCGGGCCGCGAGGCTCGGTCGGTTTCCTGGCGGACTCCCAGCCGGACACCGTCGCCCGGCGCACCTTCAGCGCGGCGGCCACCTGGTCCAGCGTCAGGCCGTGCGCCTGGCGCAGCCGCTTGCGCTCCGCCGCCGGCGGCAGCGGAGCACGGGACGCGACCAGCGCGTCGACCGCGTCGAACAACTCGGACATGAAACACCTCCTGACCCACATTCTACCCCAGAACCGTACGTGACGCGTACGGTTGCCGTACAAAACCCGTACGGCTTGAGGTCTGACATGCGTGCGTCCGGAGTGGGGGTGATCTCTCGCAGCGAAGGTTGAGCGTTGTCATCGAAGGTTGGTGACCGATAGGTTTTCTCACCGAAGGTTGAGTGATCGTTTAGGGCTGACTGTCTGGGGAGACGGTGGGGGAACCGGTACGCGCGTACGGCGACCCCGTGCTCAGCGCCTTTGACCTGGACTTCTTGGACGGCGGACAGCGCCGCCGCACCGCGTTGGGTGCCGGATGGAACGTCAGGTTCGAGGCGGTGCCGCCGGTACGCGGGTTCCGGTGGAACAAGGGCGACCGCAGTTTCCCCGGCTGGTACTACGCGGTGACCACCGGCGATCATGTGGGCTACGAGTCGTGGCTGGAACGGGACCGGCTGATCCTTTTGGACTTCGACCCGGACGTGGTGGGGATCGCCTCCCAGCCGTTCTGGTTGCAATGGCGCGACGGCGGTGCGAAGCGTCGGCACGCGCCTGACTACTTCGTACGGTTGGCCGACGGTCGCGCCCAAGTCGTCGACGTCCGCGCCGAGGACCAGGTCGACGAACGGACGGCAGAGGCCTTCGCCGCGACCGAGCGGGCCTGTTCGGCGGTGGGCTGGGAGTTCGTGCACGCCGGGGTTCCGGATCCGGTACTCATGGCGAATCTGCGGTGGCTGGCCCGCTACCGGCACCGGCGGTGCGGCCGTGAGGCGGACGTCGCCGAAGACTTGATGGGTATCTTCCGGCAGCCGCGCCGGCTGCGGGTGGGAGCTGAGGAGGCCGGCGACGTCCTGCGGGTCCTGCCCGTGCTGTTCCACCTGCTTTGGACCGGAGTGCTTCGTGCTGACCTCGGCGGGGCCTTGCTCAGCAGTGGCACTGTGGTGCGTGCGCCGAACGGGATGGCCGGCGGGCTGGGGCATGGGGGCCGGGGGCACGGCCCGCTGCTGCGGCCACGGCCGGGCACACGCAGGGAGGAGAGCCAGATGCGCAGGCTGTCGAGGCCGGCCTCGATCGGGGTGGGCGACCGGGTGCGGTTCACCGGGCAGAGTCGGGCAGTGCTCGCGGTGTCCGCCCAGGCGGTGATCCTGTCCGACGAGGGTGGCTCGCCGCGTGAGGTCCCGCTTGCGATGCTGCTGGCCGATGACAGCTTCAAGGTGATCAGCAGCCCGGAGAGGATGCCGCTGCCGCCGGTGTCGCTGCTGGAAGCGCTTCCGCAGCGAGCGCGGGAGAAGGCTCTGTGGTGGGAGGGCCACATCCTGGAAGTCCTCCACGGCATCGACCCCACCGCGGGTGAGGACGCCCGGCCCCGGCCCGAGTACGACCCGGCTCGCCACTCGCTGACCGCGCGGGAGCGGGCCAAGGCGGCCGAGTTGACGGCGGCGGGCTACCGGGTCAGCGTCAGCACTGTCGGCAACTTCCGCCGCCGCTACCAGGCCGAGGGCCTGCTGGGGCTGGCTGACCGCCGGCCGGTTCGCAAGAGGCCGCGGTTCGGCACGGTCGATGACGCGGTGGTCGAGGCCATGCGGCAGGCGATCAAGGAGGGCGAGGACGACTCCACCCGCACCGGCACCTACATCATCTGGCGGACCGGCGAGATCCTGAAGGAAGCGGGCGAGCCGGTCGAGTTGCCGTCGCAGGCGACCCTCTATCGGCTCCTGGCCAAGCTGTCGCAGGGCAACCCCGTCTCGGCAACGGCCCGCAACCGCCGCTCGAGAGCACACGGGGCGACGGCGCCGTTCGGGCAGTGGACGGTGTTCGCGCCGGGCGAGGTGGTGCAGATCGACTCCACCCCGCTGGACGTTCTCGTCCGCCTGGACGACGGGGTGGTGGGCAAGGTCGAGCTCACCGGCATGGTCGACGTCGCGACCAGGACGGTGACCGCGGCGGTGCTGCGGCCCACCACCAAGTCCGTCGACGCCAGCGTGCTGCTGGCCCGCACCGTCACCCCTGAGCTGATGCGCCGGGGCTGGGTGGACGCCTTGCGGATGTCGAGGTCGGTGCTGCCCTACCGCCGGCTGCTGGACATCGACGAGCGCCTGGAGCACGCGGCGGCGAAGCCGGTGATCGTGCCGGAGATGATCGTCTGTGATCACGGCAAGGCGTTCATCTCCCGCAACTTCCGGGCTTCCTGCCGCTTCCTGGAGATCGACTTCCAGCCCACCCACAAGGCGGCCCCGTTCCAGAAGGGGCACGTGGAGAAGATGCTGGACTCCGTCGGCACGCTGTTCGCCCAGTTCGTCGCCGGTTACACCGGCCGCAGCACCGACCACCGCGGCCGCCATCTGGAAAAGCAGCCCCTGTGGTCCCTGCCCGAGCTGCAGGAGCTTCTCGACGAATGGCTGGTCGCGAAGTGGCAGAACCGCGAACACGACGGTCTGCGCGACCCGTTGCACCCGGGGCGGTCGTTCACGCCGAACGAGAAGTACGCCGCCCTGGTGGAAGCCTGCGGTTCCGTCCCGGTCGCGCTCAGCGCAGAGGACTACATCGAGCTGCTGCCGTCGACCTGGCGGGCGGTGAACGACTACGGCATCAGGATCAAGCGCCGCACCTACGACGGCCCGGACCTGATCCGCCGCCAGCACTCCGGCGTCACGGAGAAGAAGGGCTTGTGGGAGGTCCACTACGACCCCTACGACATCTCCCGGATCTGGGTACGCAACCACCACGGCCAAGGCGAGTGGATCGAAGCGACCTGGAAGCACCTGCGTCACACGCCGGTCCCGTTCGGGGAACTGGCCTGGGACCACGCCGCCCGGGGCCTGCCCGAGGGCACCGAGGCGGAGATCGCTCAGGCGGCCGCCGCCCTGCTGACCCGCGCCCACGCCGGCCCCCAGGACACCGCGGCGAAGCCGAAGAAGCGCACTCGCCGGGACAAGCGGGTGGCCGCCCGCACCAAGGCGACCCCGCCGGTCCCGACCCCGCCACCGGCCCCACATCCCGCACCGGAACCTGAGCCACAGCGGGCGGAAGAGGAAGAACCGCTCGCCAAGGTGATCCCGCTGGGCCTGTTCGACCCGCTCGCCGACCCCTGGAAGACTCGATGACACACCCGCAAAACCTGCTCGACCCGTCGGCCGACGAGCCGCAGGAGCCGGACCAGCACCTGACGACCCTCGCCGGCTGGCGGGCCTTCGTCGCTGACCAGCCCGTCATACCCGAGCTGCTGAGCGACACCGACCACGCGAAGCTCACACCGGCCGAACGGACCCGCTACGACGAGGACCGGATCGACCACCACACCCGGCTGCTGGTGGTGGCGACCTCGACCGTCCAGCACACGGTCACCTGCGGGCGCCGCCTGGTGCTGCTGAACCGGCACGCGGTCAGCGCCCGCCGCGGCCTGATCGTCTCCGGCCCGGCCGGCACCGGCAAGACCACCGCGATCACCCAGCTCGGCCGCGCACACGAACTCCTGGACCGGGCCCGTCATCCCGGCGTGAGCGACCGCATCCCGGTCGTCTACATAACTGTCCCGCCGGCCGCCACACCGCGCATGGTGACGGTGGAGTTCGCCCGCTTCCTCGGCCTGCCCACCCGCTCGCGTTCGAACATCACCGACATCCTGGAGTCGGTCTGCGGCGTGTTGACCGACGCCCGGGTCGGCCTGGTCCTCGTCGACGAACTGCACAACATCTCACTGGCGACCAGATCCGGAGCCGAGGTCGCCGACACGCTGAAGTACTTCTCCGAGCGCATCCCCGCGACGTTCGTCTATGCCGGGATCAACGTCGAACGCAACCTGTTCGACGGCACCCGCGGACAGCAGATCGCCGGACGCTTCACCCTGATCCCCACCGCCCCGCTGCCCTACAACAGCGAATGGCAGGGACTGGTCGCCACCCTGGAGAACTCTCTGCGGCTCCACGCGCACAAGCCCGGCAGCCTCACCGGCCTGGACCGCTACCTCCACGACCGCACCGGTGGCATGATCGGTTCGCTCTCGCACCTGATCCGCGGCGCCGCCCTGGACGCGATCCTCACCGGCAGCGAAGAGATCACCGAGCAGAGCCTGCAGGCGATCCCGCTCGACCACAGTTCCGACTCCCGCTAACCGCCGAGCGGGAAAGGACCGCCACCGCACGATGCCCACCACGAACACCGGCCCGAAGCTGGCTCCCCTGCCCATGCAGGTCAGGCCCGTCCTCGGTGAAGGGATCGCCTCCTACATACAGCGCTTGGCACAGGCCAACCACCTGTCGCCGGACGAGCTCACCGCTGTCCTCTGCCCCCGCGGCAGGGCCCGGCCTCCGGAGCTGCACCTGCTCGCCCAGCTCACCAACAGCACCGTCGATGCCCTGCGACGCGCTCTCCCCGACGCACCAGGACGTGTCAACACCGACCCGAACCGCGCAGGACCGTTCCCGCAGCGGGTCGACCATGCACTCCCAAGCCTCTTCGATCGGGTCGATCTCCTCATGGCGCTCGGTGAGGCACTCCACTTCGGTGTCCACCGAAACGTCCTCCGCCACCGCTATCCGCGGCTCAGACGCCACCTCCTCCGCCTCGCACTCCAGCACCAGCCACGACAACATCGGCCACCCCACCTGAGATGACCACGTCCAGCCCACCACCCGCCCGTCTGCCCATACAGATACGGCCCATCGCCGGCGAAGGCTTCCGGTCCTTCATCGAGCGCCTCGCCGCCGCCAACCACCTCAAGGTCACCTACTTGCGCCACTACCTGGTCGATCCGCCGTGGTCAGGAAGGGGTTCGCCCAGCTGGGAGCGTCTGGCCGCCGCGGTCGGCCGGGACGCCTCTTCCCTCAAGGAGATCCTCGTGGGCGCTCGGTGTGTTGAATGCGGGGCTCGCACGTTCCAGCCTCAAGGCGGCACCGCACGGCAGACCTGCTCACAGGCATGCCGGCAGAAGGCATACAGAAGACGAAACCCGAAGCCGCGAGAGGAACGCCGCCTGGCCTGCTGGAGTTGCGGCACGAAGCTGACCTTCGCCGGCCGCGGGGCAATTCCCCGCTGGTGCTCAGATGCCTGTCGCCAACAGGCATACCGCCAGCGCCGGCGCGAAAAGGCCGAGGCCCGGACCTCCCGGGAACCAGCCTGCGGCGTCTGCGACGCTCCGCTCGGACCTGGCCGACGCCGCTGGTGCTCGGACCGCTGCTGCCACACCGCCTACCGCCGCCGGCGATTCGGCACCCCCAGGCAGCAGCCCACAACATGCGCCCAATGCGCCGGCCCCCTCGAACCGGGCCGCGGTAATCGACTACGTCTGACGTGCTCAGCCGCCTGCCGCAAGAGACGTTCCTACCTGCGCATCAAAGAACGGGACCGCCGTGATCGATCACTCAACCTTCGCTGAGAAACGCTTAACCTTCACTGCGACAGAACAA
>NZ_CM002285.1:15247-22295 GCF_000497445.1 Streptomyces roseochromogenus subsp. oscitans DS 12.976
TGGCGACCTCTCGCAGTGAAGGTTGAGCGCGCAGGCGTGGCTGTTGGAGAACGTCCTCGGCCTGGAGCCGCTGGGGAGGACGAGCGGCCCGTTCGCCGGACACAGGACGACAAGTGGATGCTCAACCTCACCGCCGCCCGCCAGTTCCACGCTCGGGAAGGGCACCTGAACGTGCCCAGGAAGCACATCGGAGAACTGCCCGTCGGCCTCGCCGGACCCGCCCCCCTCCGGCCGCGAGATCACCCCCGAGGACACCGTCCTCATCGACCCGGGCATGTGGACCGCGAACACCCGGCGTCGGGCCGACAAGCTCACCGACGAACGACGCGCCGACCTGGATGTGCTCGGCATGCGCTGGCGAGGGTCCATCACACGGGTCTGGTGAGCTTCGGGTAGGGCCGGTAGTGGGCAACTCCTGCGTAGGACATTCCTAAGGAGACAGTGAGGATCTTGGCGTCGAGTTCGTCTGCGAGAGCGAGCAGACGTGTGGAGCGCAGGATGCGCGGCAGGAGGCCGACGGGCGCAAGGCTGTCGCGGATGTGGGCGGCGCCGGCCGGTCCGTGGTGGGTGCGGGTGAGCCGGGTGACGAGCAGGTGGGGGTTGTCCGTACCGAGTCGGCGCCGGTGCTCCTGGCAGCGTTGCAGCGCCGTCCAGGTCGCACTGTCCAGAGGGAGATGCACTGATCTGCCGGGGAACCGGACGCTGTGGCGGTCGGAGTCGGTGTCGGCGTCGGTGAGCTGGCGCAGCTCGGTGATGGTTGCTGCGTGGAGGAGGGCGGTGAGGCCGATGAAGGCTTCGTGCGGATGGATGTTCTGGTTGGCGGCCCACCGTTCGTACAGGGTGCGCTGCCGGGCTGGGGGGAGAGTAGGTCCGTGAAATCCCCTCTGCTGCACGGCAGTTATCGGGTCCGTGGGGTTGTGGAGGATGGCCTTGGAGTGGTGGGCGTGGGCGAAGAACTGGCGCATTCCTGCGAGGTGGGAGGCGCGGCGGTCCGGGGCCAGCGCGAGGAAGGATTCCAGGTCGGCGGTGGTGACGCTCGCCCAGCTCGTATGTCCCTCGGGGTGGAGGTGGAGGGCCAGGTCTCGGATCGTGTCCAGGCGGATCTCGATGGTCTTCAGCTGGTTGGGGTGTAGCCCGAGTTGCTGGGCTCGCTCGCGCTGGAGCAGCAGGAAGTCGGCGAACCCGTCGACCTGGGGGCGCAGCGGGGCTGGGGTGGCCTCGATGCGGCGGGTGCGGCGCGCTGCGGCCCGCCTGTCGGCGAGGCCCGGTGGCGGGTCGAGGTGGCCATGGATGCGGAAGAAGTCGGTGAGTGCTCCCACGAGTTCGGGGGCGTTGTTGCGGGCGTGTGCGAGCAGCGTGTGGGGGTCGCCAGTCGTGGTCGCAATGATCAGGCGTGCAGTGGTGGCGACGACGTCTGCTGCGTAGATGGGGTGGCGGTGATCGGCGAGGTGCGCGGCGAAGTCGCTCCACCAGGGTGGTACGGCGGGCATGCGCCCGGCCCAGCCGGCCGCGCGGGTGATGACGGTGTGCGGTGCGTGCTCGTAGCAGCGCTTGCACAGGCCCTTGGCCCACTGGCCGTCAGTGCCACAGCGTTCACAGCATGCCGGGGGCGGTGCGGTGGCGGGATCGGCGCAGGCCCGGCAGCGCCGAGTCTCCGCGTCGAGGGTGCGTCGGCGCCCGCAGTGCTGGCACGGGCCCCGCGCCGGTCGGCCTGCCGAGCGGTGCCGGCACATCGCGCACAGGTCCTGGGTGGATCGCCGTGGCGCCCCGCAGGCGGAGCAGGTACGCGAGCACCAGGCGCAGCGGCCCGTATCAGGGCGCAGCCAACGCGGTCGGTGGCAGGCCGGGCAGTCGTCCTTGACCGTCCGGGGCGCGCCGACGGTGGTTATGTGCGGGTTCGTGGCGGGGCCGGGAGCGGTCACAGCGGCGGCAGGGACCGGTGGTGGCACACAGGCTGCTGCTGCGGAGGGTGCGAGGCCGGGTCGGGGGCGGTGCGCGGTGGAAGGTTTGAGGGCGCGGTGGAGTCGCTCAAGGTCAACAGGTCGCCTGGAGCGCAGTCGAGGGCGGCGCACAGGGCGGACAGGGTGGACAGCTTCACCTGGGAGGGCTGTTTGGTGAACAGGGCGGACACCGATGCTGCGGACAGTTCGAGGCCGGCACGCTCGACGAGGAGGCGGCGCAGTTGAGTGCCGGTCCAGATGCCGCGCTGTGCCGCGGTCATGCGCAGTTTCCACTCCACCTGGGGCGGTGGGGCGGGGGTCTGAACGGCACGCAGAGGAGGTGTTGTCACAGAGGCTCCGGGGGTCAGCCGGCCAGGTCGGTCAGGGCTGCGGACGTGGCACGGCGCCAGGCGTCCTCGACGAAGGTGAGGCAGGGGCGGACATAGGCCATGGTGGAGGCGATGTGCTGGTGTCCGAGCAACTGCTGGACGGTGAGCAAGTCCATGCCCTGTTCGTAGTGCAGGCGCGGCGCAGGTCGTGCGGGGTGAACCGGTCACCTTCGACCCGGCCTTCGGTGTCCAGGAGCCGGGCCAAGCGGTCGCGGACGGTCTCCGGCCTCAATGGCTGGCCGTGGGCGTCGCAGAACAGCGCGGCGGTATCGGGGAACAGGGGGCGGATGTCGCTCTGGTACCAGGCAAGGATCCGGTCCAGTCCGTCCAGCATCGGGGCCCATCTCGGGCGTGGTCCCGAGGCGTTGGCCGCTTTGCCGAACCGTACGTGGAGCTTGCCGGACGGGCCGAGCTCGGGGTGGACGTCGCACAGCTCGAGGCAGAGGGCTTCACTCAGCCGCGGCGCGGAGTGGTACAGGGTGCGCAGCAGCGCGTAGTCCCGTGCCGCGGCCGGGTAGTCGGATGTGACGGCCAAGCGGGCGCGTGCGTGGGCGAAGAAGGCCGCGAGGCGTTCGGCGGTGGGCGGCAGCCGGCGGGAAGGCTCGTCCCAGACGTGGCGCAGCCGGTTGAAGCGGTCCAGCGGATCACCCACCGTCGCGCCATACAGGGCACGGATCTCGGCGGCGTAGCGCAGGCGCACGAACGTGTGGAAGGCGCGCAGCATGTCCAGATAGCGGCGTCTGGTTCCCGCGGCCCGGCCCGCGAGCAGCAGATCGTGCAGCATCGCGTCCACGTGGGCGGACTCGATCTGCCACACCGGGCGGTCAAAGTGGGCCAACACCCGCGGAAGCAGGGAGGTGTAGGCGCCGATCGTCGTCGGGGCGAACCCCCGGCACACCCACGTTGCGGCGAATGCCTGAATGCAGCCGGCCTGGAAAGCCCACACGTCCCGTGCCGGTGAGGTGTCAAGGGCCAGGTCAGTGAGACCGCCCTCCACCAGCCGAAGAAAAGGCCTCTCCCCCACACTCCACCACCATCCCGTCGACGATCCCCGATTAAGGCAGCGCCTGAACAACAGGCGTGCCCCCGAAATCACCAACGAGACGACTGGAGAAAGGCAACTCTCTCCTTACGAACAACCCCGCGCCCCACACGCCTCCCCGTTGAGCCACTGGGCCTCGTCGACGAGGAAGGTACGGGGGCGTTCGGCCAGGGCCGTCTTCAGCAGACGGTCGAACTCGCTGGGGTGGCGCGGTGGCTCGCCGGCCAGGTCGAGCGCGGTGAACAGTTCGTAGCGCACCGCGCGGGCCGTGGGCCGGGCCCGGAAAGTGATCTTTCGGACGTCCTCGCCGGGTTCGAGTGCGCGCAGGCAAGTGTTGACGGCGAGGGTCTTACCGAAGCCAGCGCCGCCATGGATGCACATCATCGCGCGGGCAGCGACCGTGTCGGTGATGTTCTCCCGGGCAGTGAGCAGGGCGCGGGTGGTGACCACGGACGCGTCGGGCAGGTCGACGTACTGGTAGGTGGCCGCGGTCACGAGGCGTCTCCGTCTTCATCGGTGGTGGGAAGTGCGGCCCGCCCGCCCGGGCCGTCCGGGGCGCAAGCGCCGTCACGGCCGGACGGGTACCGGACGGGCGTGCCTGGCGCGGTCAGCGCGGCCAGGGAAGCAGGGGTGCGCCAGTCGGCCGGGGGCGCAGCGTGCGGGATGAGATCTGGCATCGCGAGCCGCGCGAGGTCGGCGTCGGCAGTCTGGGCAAGTTCGGCCTCGGCCTGCGCGGTGGTCAGCGCGCCGAGCCGCTGAAGTGCCTCGGGCTGGTTCACGGCGGCGTAGCGCTCGCGCTGCGAGGCCTCCAGGTCCTTCTTCAGACGGCGTGCGCGAGCGGCCCGCGCCCTTCGTACGGCGCTGACCTGTTCGTCGGTGGCCTGATCGGCCAGGTCCGCAGGACCCAGGTAGCGGCCGGTGGCCGCGTGGTAAACCTCGATCCGGTGATCGTGATGAGGCATGAAACGGATGCGGACCTGGATCCCGGCCTGCCCGGTCATCCACGGCCCCACGTAGTCGCGCCTCCTGAAGCGGATGCCGCGGGTGGTCAGCGTGCGGGTCCCGGCGTCCTCCAGGGTGAACGTCCACAGATCCGCGGCCGACACGTCCCGCAACGGAGTGGGATCGTCCTGCCACGCCTCAAGCGGAGTCCTGCCCCGCAACGGCGCGGGACGGTGCTCGGTGTTCCACCAGACGGTCCAGGCCAGCAGCCGGGCGGTGAAGTCCTCAAAGCTGAGCAGCACTTCGTCTTTCGGGCGAGAAGCCCGTTTGCCAGGGCGCGGCTGGCGGGCATAGCCGGGCAGCGCGGCCAGGAACATGCTCTCCACCGCCCGGTTCAGGCCCTCCACGGTGCCCTTGAGGTGGGGGGTGTAGGCGGGCAGATCCTCCACCGTCACGTCCAGGAGATCGAACGCGGCGGTCACCGTCCTGGACAGGAAGTCCTTGCCACGGTCCACCCGCACCTTCTCGGGCAGGCCGCCGAACGGGCCGTAGGGGTCCTCGCGCAGGACCGCGGAGCGCAGCGCGGCCAGCACCGATTCCCGCGACGGATCTCCCGGCGTGACCGCGACACCAGTGATCGCGTTCGTCGCGCAGTCGGTGAACCAGGTGATCCACGGCCTGCGAGCCTTGCCATCGACATCGACCAGCACCGGCGCCTGCATGTGGTCTGTCTCCCACACCTGATTGCGCCAGCCCCGCGGCCGGGCCAGGAACACATCATGCTTGCGCGCCGCCCGCTCCCCGCCCGCGAGCCCCGCCCGCTCCCCCGGCGTCAGATCCCGCTGGATCGCCCGGTGCAACGTCGGAATCGACGGAGGCGGCTCCCCCTCGCCCATGGCCGCGCGAGCGATCAGCTCACGATGGACTGCCGCGACGTTGCCCTTCCACAAGGCCAGCAGGCGACGCACTTCCGGGGTGACGGAGAAGCGGTCTTTGCTCTGGGCCCGCGCCCCGGGCTCCGCGGCCGCGGACTCGTCACGCTCGGCAGCGGCAAGCCACCGCCACACCGTGCGCTCGGTCACTTCCAACGACTGGGCCATCAGCCGTACATGCCGGGTCGTCAGTTTCTGGTCCTGCCGCAGGGCGAGCAGCCTGCGCACGGCAGGGCCGCGCAGCGCCGACAGGGAGGAAGAAGGCAGGCCTCCCCGCACACCTCTGTCCTCCCCGTGGATGCCGGAGCGAGAAGCGCCCTCTGTCGGCCCGGAGGCGCCGGTCACAGCGGCCCCATGAGCCGTGCGCAGGCCCGCTCCAGCATCCGGCGGTCCACTACCGCCCGGCTCCTGCCATAGGTCTCGGCGGTCAGGTGCGAGGTCAGCTTCGCCCAGGTCCGGAAGTTGCCGTGTCCTACATGCTCGTCCACCCACGCGACATCGTCCTCGCTCACGTCCTCCCACAGGGGGTGGAAGGCAGCCATCACGGTGGCCACCTCGCGCGGGCCAAGGCGCGGCACCAGCTCCCAGGTCAGCACCCGAGAGGCCAACGCGGGCACGCGGCGCAGCGCCCGTTCGCTGCCCGCACCAGCGAGCACAAGTGCCGTGTCCGTATCCGGGTGGTCCCACAGCCCGCGCAGAAACTCCAGCGCCGGCCCCGGAAGACGCTGTGCCTCGTCCAGTACCAGCACACGAGGCTGCCGTAGCGCGTTCACCAGCATCAGGTCGGCCTCCCCCGCCCCTCGCGGCAGACGCCTGCCCAGTTCCAAGGCGTCCGCGAGCACCCGGCGCAGTTCGGGAACCGTCGGATGCACACCGACATGGACCCGACGGACCCGGGCCGGGTGCGGCAGCTGGGACAGGGCGTACTGCAACGCGACGGTCTTGCCCTGGCCGGCGTCGCCGTACAGACACACCACCGCCCCCACCGCGGCCGCGTGCGCGACCGTCCGCAGCACCGACCGAACGGCAGGCGTGTGCACCACCTGGGCATCCGGGACCAGGACCGGGACCTGCGCCAGGTGCTTCTGCTCCCGCAGAAACACCTGCCCACCGACGCCTTTCTCCGCCACCACGTTCAGGCCCAGCTCGCTGAGGGCATCCGGCCGGCGCGACCCGGCCACGTCAGGCTCCCGCCCGGTCAGCAAAGCGCGCCCCGCCCGTCGGTCCCTGCGGATCACCCGACTCAACGTCGACATCGACGGAACTGGCACCTCACCACCGGTAGCCACCAGCCGACGCCTCAGCTCCGAGACATTGCCCCCCGCCTCCCCCAGCAGCGCCCACACCTCGTCCGACACTGCGTATCCCTGCCGGACCGGCGCCTCCGCCCGCCCCGTCGCCTTCGCCTGCTCCAGCCAGCGCCAGACCGTACGCTCGGAAACACCCACCGTCTCAGCGACCGCACGCACATGCCTCGTGGCCAGCTCCCCCGCCTGCTGGCGCTCCAGCAGACGACGCACCACCAACCCCCTGGGCAGTGCAGCCCCACGACCGGCCCTTACCTCTTGATCCACCCCACGATCACACCGACCGGGCCAACCTCAGCGCATAAGAACTCTCGAACCTGAGACAACATCAGCTGCCATGCGATAAAGCCCCACGACAGCGATCCCCCCATCAATCTCTCACCTCATGACAGCGGCCTGCCCACCCGTAAACAGCCGCTGACCAGCCCCGTAACACCCACCCCTGGACCAGCGCGACCGACTCTCACCACCACCGACACCAACCCGAGAGATCGCA
>NZ_CM002285.1:22898-36431 GCF_000497445.1 Streptomyces roseochromogenus subsp. oscitans DS 12.976
CGGAATGGTTCCTTCCCTTCTCTCGCCCAGTTAGCGTGCTCCTGTCACGGCACCAACAAGGGAGGATGCATGTCTCGTTTACATCGGATCCGTTCAATCTCCACGGTGCTCGCGCTTGCCGCGGGAGGACTGTTCTTCGTTCCTTCAGTCGCGCATGCCGCTGACGACGGTTGCGGCACTGACACGAGCTATTGGCACATCGACAACACGACGCTGAATGCCACTGTTGGGCACCTGAAAGTGGCCTACACGCACTGCATCGACGACAACGGTCAGCTCAATGGGCAGACGACCGCGCACATTGACGGCGACGTCTCCGGTCTTAAGACCGCGTCGATCGACACGCTTACCATCGACCAACCGCACCTAGAGTCGAGCAGCCCCGACAACACGCAGAAGGTCTTCAAAGGAACCATCCATCTGGAGACCTGCGCCGTAGCTATGCCATGGTGGTGTTATACCTATCGGTTTGATACCACCACGGCGTACAACACCACAGACGGTCAACCTGCCTACACGGTATGGAGCATAGGTGATCCGCCGGACGGGGATTACGCGATCAACCCGACCGGACAAGAGTAGGGATCACGACTGCTGGTCTGCGGAGCGCGGATTCTGGAGGGCTGCTCCAACTGGAGGGCTGCTCCAATTAGACTTACACGGTCTTCCGCCTTCGTGGCCACTCGCCGGCGGGCGAACTCACGGAAGACAGCTTCAGATCCACGTGCGTACGGTGCTTTGGCTGAGAAGGTTCGCTGAGGTTGGTCATGCGGCGGCCGTGAGTGGGCGTCTGCCCAGCGGATGCCCTTCGCGCTGTGGATGCGGGCGTGTTCCTCGCCGCTGGGCGGCGAGGATGTCGGGGTGGCCGGTGTTGGCGTTTCGTGTCCTCGTGGAATTCCCTGCCGCCCGACAGGACGTAGGTGGACTCGTACGCGTTGGAGACCCGTTCGCTGATGGTGTCGCGCGCGATGGCTGGCTGTGGAGCCAGCAGCAACAGGGAGGCCCGGGGAGTGGTGCTGCCGTGCTCCTGTCTGCGGCTGGATGATGACGCCCTAGACACAGGCCTTCGCGGGCGGCGTGATCGGTTCGGGCCCCGCTCCGACGAACGCGTCGGCCCAGTCCCGTACCGCCCGCTGGTACGGGACGGTGTTGGTGGCCAGATTCAGGTCGTGGCCCGCCCCGGGCTGGACGTACGTGTGCAGGCAGGCGGCAGATCCGAAGTACGGGTCCTCCTGGGCCTTGAGCGCCGCCGAGCTGGCGCAGTTGCCGCTCGAGTCGCAGAAGAATCCGTCCTGGTCGCCGACGGTGAGCAGGACCGGGCGCCGGATCTGGCGGGAGTACGGCAGGAGGTCGGCCACGCCGAGACCGTCCGCCGCCTCGGCGGCGCTGAACACGTCCTTGGTGGCCTCATCGGTGGCGACCACCGCCGGGTCGGTGGTCGCGGGGGCGTAGAAGTCGGTGCCTCGGGTGCCAGGCCTCGTGGTCAGGTAACCGGGGTCGTAGGACTTCCCGGCGAATGCCGGGTCCAGAGCTGCGGGGTAGAAGGACGAGGTGAAGATGTCAACGACCGCCGGGGCGACGATCCGGTGGGTGATGCCGGTGATTAGCACCGCGTCCGCATCGTTATAGGTGCCCGCTTCGATGACGCTGATCAGCGAGCCGAGCGAATGGCCGCCGAGGATGGCCTTGCGGAAGACCGTGCCGCCGATCCGGCCGCCGCGCAGGGCCTGGATCACCTGGTGCACGGCCCCGGCCTGGACGGACGCGGTGACCATGGCGCTGGGCGGGCGTGAGCTCGCGCCGGTTCCGAGCCGGTCCACGACGAAGGTGGCATAGCCGGCACCATTCATGGCCTGGCGGAAGTTGTACGTCTCGGGTTGGTACGGGAAGTCCCAGTAGGTGTGGTTGTACGTTGCGCCGGGCACCAGCACCATCACCGTGTCGGCCGTACCACCCGCGGGCACGCACAAGGTGCCGTGCATCGTTGCCGACACGACACCGGTGACGGGAACGTCGGCACCCTGGCACGAGGCCGGCGCTGCCTGCGCTGCCCCGCTGGGCACACATACCGCCAGCAGCGCGGCCAGCCCGAGAACAAACCGCACTCGCACATCGTTCCGAAACCTGGCCACATGTGCCTCCAAATTCCGTAGTACGGCAGCCAAGGGCTGCCGACCTGAGCCGAAGAAAGAAACATGCAGGCCACAGGTCTCCTGCCATCCCGAGGGCTCCAGCAGTCACCGGGAGGAGCGCTCCCGCGCGTGCGGGCCCGCCGGGCGATAAGCACACTGCGCCCGTAGTGCGCGATTGACCAGAGCAGGCGAGGGGTTGTGCAGGGGGGCGCGCCCGGCGCGCATGGCGAGCGCGTGGCGCGTTTGGGTTCGCGCGAACCGAAGCACGTCGGGTTCGCGCACACCGTCGCCCCACAGAGCGGTCTGCCCCACGGCCTTGGGCGCCAGCGTGAGTTGCCCGGGCCCCGGCACTCGGACGGCGCGGGGCTCGGTGCCGTTGGCTCCGGTGAGATCTTCGGACACCTCGAGGTCCAGGGCGAGTACGGCGGCGTCGATCCGGGCCCACTGCTCAGCGGTGAGATCGGGTAACAAGGGCTCCAGGTGGTGGAGGGCGAAGGCGACGATGCTGTTCGCCGTGCAGTCCCTGCCGCCGGACAGGACGTAGGTGGACTCGTACGCGTTGGAGACCCGTTCGCTGATGGTGTCTCGCGCGATGGCCCGCACCCCCGGTGCGTCCTGGGCGAACAGCAGCTGCTCGATCGCGTCGCTGGCCACGGTGCCGGTCGCGGTGGTGACGTCTTCCATGCCCGGCCAACTTGCTGCTCCGTCTGAACGACACGCTCCGGGCGGCCGCGCCATCCGTAGCGGCTGGCGGCCCACGCGGCCCGTACGACTGCGCCGTCCCGCGCCGACAGCATGGGACCCTGGGCCTTGAAGGCGCGGGATCTCATGGGGCGAGGGAAGGGAGCGGTCAGTAGTCGTCTCAGTAGGAGTCTTCCCGTTCGGAAGGCGGCCCGTACTGCTCGATGAGGTCGCAGGTGCAGGTGCCGCCCTCGTACTGCGTCTTGTCGCACTCGTCATGGTGCTGCTGCGGCCGGCGCTTCGCCGGAACGGGCCGCGCGGTGCCTGCGGCTGGCCGGGTCGGGGCGGACCGGGCGGTGGCCCGGAGTTCGATGTCGACGACAGCGGAGGCGATTTCGTCCTTGCGCCACTTCTCGGGGGAGTCGTGGTTCACCAGACCGCACGAGTAGGCCATGCGCAGCAGTTCGGCCTTGGTGTGCTTGCGCATCAGTTCGGTGAGGCGCTGCATGCGAGCCCGGCCACGAGCCGCTTCGGCTTCGCGCTCTTTGTCCGTCAACGTGTCGGCGTGGGGGACATGCTGCCCCTGCGCCGGCACTTCCGGTGGCATGGGCTGCACCGGGTCGTTGTCCGTCGGAGCCGGGGCGGCCTGGGCAGCATGCTTCGGTGTTGCGCCCGCCCACTCCACACCCAGTTCTCGTAGCGCGGCCAGCTGCTCCGCGCTGAGTTTGTCGCGTCGGGTTTTGGTGTTAGAGATCCATACGCCCAGCTTCACCGCCACTGGTTCCGCCTCGCCGTCGACCGCGATTTCCTCGCTGTGACCGCGCGGCACCGCCCGGTCCGCCCCTTCCCGCTCCACCCACTGCGCGAGGGCCGCCAGGCCCCGCTGGAACGCCTGCTGCGCCTTGTTCGGACCCTTCGCCGCGCGCCCGGCCTCCGGGGCGGGAGACGGCGCCTCAGCGGGCTTGATGCCCAGCAGGGTCAGCCGCTCCTGCTGCTCGGGCAGGAGCCGCGCCCAGGTGCCCGGCTGCTTCTGCTGCTGGAGCCACTTGCCGATGTCGTCGCCGTCCATCAGCACGCCGGGTGCGATGTCGGGCAGCTAGCCCTCGGCGTCGACTAGGTCCGCCAGGACGCGGTAGTGGCGCTGCCAGTCCAGCGGCCACGGGCAGTCCCAGTCCGGGTCGATCTCCGTCAGCTGCGCCGCGCGCACGGCGGCCCGCTCCGGGTCTTTGCCCAGGCCGTTCTTCGGGCCCTTGCGCCGGAGGTTGGCCATGTGCTGCCCGATGGGCACCATCGCTTCGCCCTCGCCCCGCACTGCGTCCTGACGCGGCGCGAGGTGCCCGGGTGGCCCGCCGGTAGGACCGGAGCGCGGCCAGCTTGGCCTCCCCCGCCTCCTCACCGGGCTCCCAGGCCATCCCGGCCTGCGGCGCGTCCAGGAGGACCTTGCGCCGCTCTTCCAGTTCCCCGGCCCGCAGCGCTTTGCGCTGCTGGTGCACCCACCGCCCAAGCGGAAACGCCTTCGTCGCCCCGACCTCGACCTCGACGTCGTAGGGCACGGCGTAGACGCCGGTGATCTCGTTCTCCTTCCGCCACCGCGGCAGGGCCTGGTAGCCCTCCAGCCACACCAGCGACTCCGGCCGGTAGACCCGGGTGCGCAGAAACGCCGCGATCGTCGCCCCGTCGCGCGGGCTGGAGAAGTGCAGCAGGGCCGACTCGGCAGCGGCGTCGGTGTCGTCCTGTTCCTGGTCCTCGCCGTCGCCCTCGCCGCCGGCCCCGACGATCCGCCCGTCCTCGTCGCGCTGGAGGTGGACCTTGCGCTTGCCGCTGGTGAGCGCGCGGGAGGCGAGCTGCTCGACCAGGCGCTCATCATGCGAGCGGAGGCCCTGGAGGACCGCTACAAGAGGGCGGAAGCTGGCGAAGGCGACAATGTCCGTCGGGTCCTCGCCGGGCTCCAGGAACACCGGCACGATGATCCTGGCCACCTTCGTGCTGCCGTCCTTAGGGGCACCGGGCAGGGAACTCCCAACGCCTGACCAGTTTGGTGATTACGACCCGAGAGGCGAATCAGGTGTCTGTTGTTCGTGGCCGCGGGTACAGCTTGACTGTGTCCGGGGGGGAATAGCTCGAGGCCGGTGACGTTGCTTGCGTAGCTGATGGAGATCTGGAGTCTCTTGATCCGGCTCAGGGGGGCGATGTCGATGGTGCCGGACTGTGCTGCTCGGCAGTTGATGAAGAAGCGTTCGAGGCTGGGGAAGAGGTCCGGCACCAGGTCTAGTTGTGGGTCGGACTCCGGAAGAAGCCGAAGGTAGGTAACGCTAGGCATGGGAACGGCGTGATTAAGGTCGTACTCCGATATGCACAGTTCTTCCAGATGGGTGAGTGTCGCGATTTCTTGCCACTCTCCGTTGTCAGGGGCGGTGTTGATCACCAGGTCTCGCAGTTGCTGCCACCTGGAGATGCCGGCCAGACGTGTGCCGATCCAACCACCCAGGTGCAGCGAGGTGAGGCTCTCCGGTGCTGGCAGACCCACCAGGCTCTTCCAGGGTAGGCGGGTGTAGAGAGAAAGATCGGTGAGGCCGGGCAGAGAATTCAGTGCGTTGAAGGAGAAGTCGGCCGGCAAGTGCATGAGGCTCAAGTCTGACAGTGGGAGCCCTGCAAGGTCTTCAATGTGCGTGAGCTCGGTGCAGTCTGAGAGGGCAAGTTCTGTCAGAGCGGAGAGTTTGCGGATGAATTTTAATCCGGTGAGCCGTTGGCCCTCATAGATCCGCAGTGCGTGGGTGTGCTCGGCTGAGAGGTGTTCGATTATTTCGTCCGGCGTGAAGGATTCCCGAAAGGTGATGCTGGCGATGGGTTTCAGGAGTCGAAGTGCTTTTTGTTGATCATGAGTGTGTACCGTCAGAGTGAGACGGTTCCGGTCATGGAAGGAGAGCAGGATGTCGCGGGCGTATTCGTCAGCGCTGAAGTGTTCCCAGCCCTCGACTAGGTCGTAGGGTGCTGAGTCGGGAGGCAGCGACTGCGCGAAGCGACGGAGGAAGGCGTATGCATGGTCGCCGCCGATGGCAGCAGCAGTCTTGACCACGGGGCCCACTTCATCAGCTTCCAGGCCTTCCGGCCCCGGTAGCAGATCCAGGATGCCCGGCCCGAGTGCGGCAAGTTCCTCCGCCTCTTCCCGGGAGCGGGAAGGCATCAGGGCACGCGCACGCTGTTCGACCAGTCTGCGGGCGTCGGGCTCGATTTCGGTGGCGTACTGCAGGCTGGCGGCCGCCAGGAGATGGAGTCTGCTCCTGTGTCCGTCCTCAGCGTCACCGCGTTCTACGAGGCGGCGGAGCAGATCAGCGCTCTCAGCTGGGCGGGCGTGGGCGACGGCCATACGCAGGACGTCTTCCCACTGGTCGTCGTGTGCGTTGTTGACCAGCAAAGGGAAGTCGTGGGCTTCGATGGCGGCTTTGGCACCGAGGTAGTCCTGGAAAGTCCGATGGACGAAGTCGATGGTGTCCATGGTGGGCTGGCGCAGGAGCCCGCTGCGGCCGACCAGATGCTTCAGGACCTGGTCGGCAGTGCCCTGCTCGGCCACGGCCTGCATGGCCGGCAACGCGTCGCCGACCAGGGCCATCGCGGTGGCCCGTTCCATCTCTGTCTGGCGGTTGCGGATGAGCCAGTAGGCCAGACGCTGCAGTAGCTGGACGCTCTGATGTTCGGTGAGCTGAATGCCTTCAGGGCCGTCGATGCTGCGCTCAAGATCACGGCGTACGAGCAGCATCGACAGCGCTGCCTCGTAGAGCTCCATACGGCCGCGAGGCAGATGGCCGCGGCGGTCCCGGTGCAGCGCGCAAATGAGCGCACACATCAGGGGCGTGCTGGACAACTGCGCCAGGTCACGCTGAGCACGAACTGTCACCTGGAGCGCTGCTTCGAGATCATTCAGCTGTGACCGTTCGGCGTCGGTCGCTGCACTGTGCCGGGCGGCGGTATGCCACCGGCCGAGGAAGACTCCGATGTCAGCGGCGCTCATGGACCGTACTGACAGTTCGGTGAAGCGCAATGAGGCCAGCCAGCCTTCGGGAACAGCTGACGGACGCGTGGTGACCACGAAATGTGCGTCCTTATAAGCGGCCAAGAGTCGCTCGAGCCAGTCCCTCGTGGCACCCCGATGCTCTTGAGGAACCTCGTCGATGCCATCGACCAGGACGAGTGCCTCGCCTCTGGCGAGTACGGCATCGGCCCAGCCCTCAGGCTGCGAGGCGGCCAGGGGAGCGCCGACCGCAGAGAGGAAATCATGTGGCTCTGGAAGGGGTCCACGCCTCACAAGCGTCCGCAGGGGCAAGACGAATGGAATCTGCCCCCGCCAGTCCGCCAGTATCTCCGGCAGCTCATTGCGCGCCGTGGCGACAGCCAGCCACTGCAGCAGTGTTGTCTTTCCGCTGCCGGCGAGCCCTCGCAGAAGTACCCGTCGGCAGTCGGCCAACGCGTGCTCGGCACGCTTCACCACGACGGATGGCCGGTTCGATTCGTCACTGCCTGCAGGCCAGTCTTCCGGCCGCTCTGCCAGCTCCAAGCTCAAGTACGCCGCGTCCAGCGGCCAGCGCGCACGTTCCGGCCGGCTCAGGTCCAGCCCTACGACGGTCAGCTGGGAATGCCGTTCCGTCAGGTAGCTGAGGTACCGCTCCTCGAACGAGGGCTGCACTCTGGGCTGCGCCGGCCTGCGGGTGACTCTCCTTGGAGAGCCCTGGTACACCTGCGGTACGCGGGCAGCGGCTTCGCGAAGGGCCAGCAATGGCTCCACATCCGTGCCCAGCGCCTTCGCCAGGGCCACCAGCGTGGTCTCGGAGGGCACCACTTGGCCGTTCAGCGCCTGGCTGATCGTTGTCCGCCCCAGCCCGGTTCGCTGCTGCAACCCACCCATCTGCAGACTCCGCTGTGCCCTGAGGGTGCGTAGCCGTAGTGCGAGTTCCGCCAGCGGATCCTCGTACACGTCCCCCATGTCCTGCTTCTCCGTCTCCCAGGCGACCGTCTTCGTTCATCTTTGTTCGCCTTGAACCCCGGTGAACACCAGAACCGCGAAATTCGCCGAAGTCCCCGCTGTCGGTTGTTCTGGGAAGAAGGCATGAACACCTCATCCATCCACCTGATCCTGCTGGCCCTGCTTCTGGCCGTCGTCGGTCTCTTCTGCACGCTCGTAGGAGCAGCGGCCGGTCTGCTCGCTCGTATCGACGGAGCCACTTATGCCACCGCCCTGCTGCGCGGTGCCGTGGCCTTCGCGGGCAGTGCCACCCTGTCCCTGGCGCTGCTGACCTTCGTCATCGCGGCGCTGTGAACCGAGGATGGCTTTGTCCTAGGCCTGCAGGCGAGAGCATGGCGCCCGCCCGTGGCGGGCGCTGTTACTCCTCGGCGCTTGAGCGCGGCCAGTGCCAGGCGTCGACTACAGGAGAGGGATTATCCATAGCGCACAGGCATGTGTGACGTGTTTGGCAGGGATGTCACCTGGTTGTATGGCCGTCTGACGGTCCGTGTCTCGGTGGCCAACGGCGCTTGGTTGTGTTTGGTGGGTGGAGCAGAGCTACGTAGCTGAACGTTCGATCTCTCCGTCGACTGGTGTGGAGCGGTGGGTGGTGGCCGATGCACGCACCTATGACCTGCATGTAGAGGCGTGTGCGTTTCTGGCGGGGTTGCGTAGCAAGGGCCGCTCGCCGAACACGGAACGGGTCTACGCGGGCCGTCTCGCCCTCTATCTGAACTACTGCACCCAGCGCCGTATCGAGTGGTCGCGTCCGAGTTTCATGGCTCTGTCCGGGCTGCAGCAGTGGCTGATCACCACGCCGCTGCCGGCCCGCAGCCGCCGCTCCCCGACCACGGCTGCGCCCCGCTACCGTTCGCAGGGTATGGCGAACGCGGTGAGCTTGTCCTTTAACCTTGGGCCGGGTCTCTGCCGTTTGGCCCGCTCGCGGGCCAGTGGCAGAGTGAGCCGGATGATCGGACGCCTGTACACCGTTGTCATCGACTGTCCCGACCCGGATGAGCTCGCCGGTTTCTACGAGAAGCTGCTGTCGCTCTCGCGGAAGGCGGACACCGGCGACTTTGTCGTGCTCCAGAACGAGGCGGGTGCCCCGGTGGTCGCCTTCCAGCGGGTAGACGACTTTCGCGCGCCGCAGTGGACGGATTCCGCACGTCCTCAGCAAATGCACATGGACGTGATGGTCGCGGACCTCGATACGGCTGAGGCTCAGGTGCTCGCCCTCGGTGCGACGCTGCTAGATGGTTCGGACAAGCCGATCGGTTACCGCGTCTACGAGGACCCCGTCGGCCATCCCTTCTGCCTGATCACTCCCGAGGGGGCCTGACCTTGCCCTTTAGGGTCCGGCGTCGAAAATGACTCGAACTGGGTCGCTCACCTGAGTGTTCGCCGGACGCTGAGGCGGCCTTCGCCTGATTTCGCCTGATCATGTGCTCCGACCAAGGACACACTTGACCACGACGAAGGCCGTGAAGGTGAGTTTGCTGCCTGATCATGCTCCGGGGGAAGCGTTCGCGAAAGCGTCACGCTTCCGGGAGGACTTATTCGACTGCCTGACTGCGCGCGGGGACGAACTGTTCGACCTCACCGACGCGTTGCTGTGTGCGGACGGACCGGTGACGGCACCGGTCGACCTGACGCTGGTGGCCGAGCACCGGCGTGGGCACGGCGCGATGTACGACGCGCTGAACAGCGGAAACGTGGACGTGCCCCGGCTGCGGCAGGTGTTGGCCGGCCTGCCCATGCCGCAGGCCGCCGACGGGCGCCTGGTCCTCGCGGTTGACATCAGCAACTGGCTCCGCCCCGACGCGCCGACCAGCGCGGATCGTCTGTTCTGCCACGTCTAAGGCCGCAGCGGACGGTCCTCGGACCAGTTCATTCCCGGCTGGCCGTACTCGTTCGTCGCCGCCCTCGAATCGGGCCGGACGTCCTGGTGCCAGTTCCTGGACGCCGTGCGTCTCGGGCCGGACGACGACGTCGCCGAGGTCACCGCCGCCCAGCTCCGCCGGGTAGTCACCGACCTGATCGAGATGGGCCGCTGGCACGTCGGCGACCGAGACATCCTCATCGTCTTCGACGCCGGCTACGACGCCCCACGCATGGCCCACCTCCTCGACGGCCTCCCGGTCGAGGTGCTGGGACGGATGCGCTCCGACCGCGTCATGCGACGGCCGACACCCTCCCTCAAGGAGTACGCCCTGGCCTATCCCCAGGGCGGGCGACCGCCGAAGCACGGCAAGGAGTTCCGCTTCGCCAAGCCGGAGACCTGGGGCGAGCCGGACGCGGCAACCGTGCAGGTCATCGACCGGTACGGCACCGCCCGCGCGATGGCCTGGGACCGCATCCGCCCCCGCCTGTCCACCCGCTCCGCCTGGATCGACCACACCGGCGAACTCCCCATCATCGAGGGCACGCTGATCCGCCTCCAGGTCGACCGCCTGCCTGGTGGCGGAGACCCGCTCCCGCTCTGGCTGTGGTCGTCGGCCACCAGTCTGAGCTGCGAGGACGTCGACGTCCGCTGGCAGGCGTTCCTGCGCAGGTTCGACATCGAGCACACCTTCCGGCTGATGAAGCAGACCCTCGGCTGGACCCGCCCGAAACTCCGCACCCCCGAGGCCGGAGACCGCTGGACGTGGCTGATCATCGCCCGCCGCCCACACCCAGCTCCGGCTCACCCGCGAAGCCGCAGCGGATCTCCGCCGCCCCTGGGAGAAGCCGACCGGGCCCGCACGGCTCACCCCGGCCCGAGTCCGTCGAGGGTTTCGGAACCTCCGCCCGCACCTGCTCTGTCTGGCCCGTGCACCGAAACCCTCAACACCTGGGCGAGGAAGGCCAATTGGTTCGAAGAACCGCCGTCCCACGACCCACTATGACGTCGGGAAAACGACCAGGCGCCCCGAGAGCATCATCGAGCGCGACAGCCTCAGAGGTTAAAAGACAAGGTGAGAAGCTGTTTTTGAGCCTTGCATGACACATATGCCCGGTACTCGCGAAGCTGCCGTCAGGTGCCAACTGGCATCTGACGGCAGCTTCGCGAGTACCGGACCAAGACCCCGAGGGGCAGCCGCTGATGTAGACGTGGTGAGCATTTGCGCCATGGGGCTGGAGACCCTGAGTTCACCAACTGCCGGTGCGCTCAGGGTCGTACCGCACATTCTGTGCCCGGCTCGGTTCGGTGATCGGCTGCCCGCGCCCCGGGTAGAGGCGGGCGGAGGTACCCGCGGGCCGGGTGATTCTTCAGCCGAGTCGGCGTGCCTGGAGGCCGGGCAGTTTCTTCAGGTCGGGATTGTTCTTCTCCGGGATCTTCACCTGGAGGTCGACGTCGAGTGTCTGTCCCTTGGGCAGGAGGCGGTCCTTTTGAGAGTCCAGGACGTGCCAGCCGGGTACTTCCTCGACCTTCGTGTCGGCCGCCGTGCAGACCACCTTGGCGTCCTTGATCTGGCGGAAGAGAATCCGCCAGCGGTGCACATCCCATTCGGCAGGTCCGAGGGTGACGCGGAAGCTGAACACCACGCGGTTGGCCTTGAGTTGCTCGTCCCACTCGGTCCACGGGGGCTGGCGCAGCTTGTCCTTGGCGGGAATGACTTCGTACTCCGGGGGCTTCTTCTGCTCCTGGACGTCTCCGGCCGCGTCGCGGATGTCGAGGGTCTTGACGGGCACCTTGCCCTTGCCGACCCTTTCCGCAGTGCGGACGTCGTCCTTGCCGATGGGCTTGCTCGCCGTGGAGGCACGAAGGTCGGTCTTGAAGACGTTGCCGGCGTTGTCGATTGCGTACAGCCAGCCGACGTTGTCGAAGAACAGGGCGGAGTAGGTGGCGTCCCCGGTCGCGCCGGCCTCAGCCTTGGGGAAGACGTTCTCCTTCAGGACCGTCTTCTGCGGGTTCGCTGCCGGGTTGGCATACAGCAGGGCGCCGTCCTTGCCGTCGACGGCGTACAGCCGTCCGTCCTTCGGGTGGTAAGACCAGTCGTACCAGGAGCCGCCGCCAGGCGGGTTCTGCGCGATCGCCTTGATCGGCTCCGAGGCCACCTGGAGTTCCGCGCCCTTGTCCCCGACGGACGAGCCGGTGATGATGTAGCCGTCACCGTCGGTGGTCATCGCACCCAGCACCCAGGTACCGCTCTGCGAAGGCAGGCCGGTGACACTTTTGGGAGTGATCGTCTTGTTCTTGGGGTCGATGATCAATGCCAGGCTGTTGTCCTTCTGGCTCATCGCGTAGAGCAGACCGGTCTTCCATCGGAAGGCGAGTGCGTCGTAGCCGTCCGCGTAGGCGGGGACACCGACATCGGTGACCACACCGGAAAACACATCGAACGTGTAGAGCTTGGTGTTCTTCTTGCCGACCGCGAGATACGTGAACGGGTTGTACCGGTTCATGGTCATGGCTGTCTCCATGTCTCGGGCGCAACCGGGCTCCTGTCCGGCAGCGGTCTCGGGGTAGTGACGTGCCCCTTCCAGCGTGAGCAGGAACCGGAACTCAAGCCATCAGCACCACACGCCGAGCGCCACGCAGCGTCCACACCTAGGGCGTCCCAGGAACTACGTGCGGCTTCAACCACCTGAGGGTGTTCCTGCATGCCCCGTAGCAAAGGGCACTGTGTGCCACCAGAGTCTCAGCCGAGGTGGGCCCTCGCATTTCGGGTTCATCCATCTGGGGCAGCGACCCGATACGGGCATTCAGCGAAGTCTGTTGGCGCAGCGCCAGCTGCCCTCCGGCGACAGATCGGTCCCGGGGGGAATGGAACGGCTGTCCAGGCCCGCCAACTCCACGCTCTGAACGGTCTTCTCAACTCAGCCGTATTTGGCGTAGCCAGTGTGACCTGTGGTGCGGCTTGCTGAGCCGGCCCGGTACTCGCGCCCCGAGTCGTACTGAAACCTCGGGCTCTTGAATGTCGCTTCGGTGAGCAGGACCAGCGCACAAGCTCGTACGGTGACCGTATGGGCAGGGACGGGATGCCCCGGCTGCGGCTGGTCGCCGGCACAGACGATGACACCGGGCCGCGGTTGTGCCGGGGGTGCGGAGGTCCGCTGATGCCGTCGGCGAAGGCGACGGCCCTCTTCTGTTCGACCGCGTGCCGGTCGCGGCACTGGCGGCGGATGCGGCGGGCGCGGGCGAGGACCGAGGCGGTTGTCGCTGAGGTGGTGGGTAGTTGGTGTGTGGGGTGGTGTGTGAGCTGGGGTGCTGTTGGTTGGTTGATAACTGGGTTTGGTGGCTAGGGCTGTGGTGACCTGGGGTTGTGTGGGTTTTAGTGGGAATGGCCGGGGCGTTGTGGGTAGCTTCTGCGTGTAAAGGCTCGGCTGGCGTTTTGCCTGCTCAGGAGTGTTTTACCTGGTCAGTGTGTTGCTCTGTAGCTGGTCTCCTGGGCGGCGGTTGGTGAGTGTGCTGCCTGATCCGGGGCCTGACGGGTGGGCACGAGCCGCCGTGAGCATCTTGAGCAGTTGCTGGCCGTATCGAACAATCTGCAGGCTCTCGCGCGCCTCCTCGCATGGTGGAGTACGGCCCCGCTCCGGTCAGGTCGCCGCGTGCCGCAGCGGTCGCGCCCTGTGCGACGACATCGTGGCATACCAACAGACCGCGATGTGCGAGCAGATCCTGGTTCCGCTGGCGGATGCCGACTGCGAACTCTGTCGAGTAGCTGGGCCGGCTTGAGGACGCCGGGTCTGCTGCAGGTTTGGGTGACAGGTTCGGTCACACGGCCTGGAGGGCCGGTGTGG
>NZ_CM002285.1:36826-70367 GCF_000497445.1 Streptomyces roseochromogenus subsp. oscitans DS 12.976
GCAAACTCTCGCGTCGTGGCGGAGACATCGCCTTGACTCGTAGACTAACTGACGTTCATCAGCCTTGTCCCGCAGTGCGGGGCCACATCCGAACTCCGGCCCAGGCCGCGCCTGGGTGTCGCTCCCGTTGCTCCTCCCGTCCATTGTCCTGATGGTGTTTCTGGGCGAGTGGCTGCTGAAACTCCAGGAGCACGTCGGACAGCGACGAGACCGTGCCCCTGAGCACGAGGGTCCTGGCAGTGGCACCGCTCTGCCGACCCTGATCGCCCCCGGCGTCGCCGCACTGATCCTCGACCGTCGAAGCACGCCCTCCCACAGCATCCGTCCCGTGCCGGCGCGAGTCGCAGACCGGGCAGCCGCCGCTCATGATGGAGAGCCAGAGAGGCACATGGCTTTTCGAGTTCACATCCGCGGAGGTGAGCCTCATGACTCTGCCCGCACGACACCGGCACGGCAGCATGCCGGAGCGAGCCTACCCGCCGATAGACGGCCGAGTTCGCCGAATTCTTCGAGCGGATGAACCGGTTCCTGGAGTCCGCCGCTCCGTCCTGGACGGAGCCCATAGCCTGGGCACCGTTGGCCGACCTTAGCGAGACAGACGAGGCCTACCAGATCGAGTGTGAACTGCCCGGCATCATGCGCGAGGACATCAACGTCGAGGTCAGCGGACGGGAACTGCACATCACCGGGGAGCCGAAGGAACGCGAAGGCGTCCTGCGCCGCACCGGGAGATTCGAGTACCGGGCGCTGCTGCCCACCGAGGTGAAGGCCGAGGATGTGCACGCCACCCTTGCCGACGGCATCCTCACCGTCGCCGTGCCCAGGCTCAGACGGCCGAGCCCCATCACATCGAGATCGAGGGCTGAACCACCGCTCCCACAGGGGCACGATCGACGGGTGCGGACTGCTGACCCTCGATCCACACCCGCACGACCGCGTGGGGTGACCAGCCGAATAGGCTGCCGCACACTCCCTGCACCATGCGACAGGAACACGCCAACCATGATCCGCCGTGCCGGGACTTGTGTCCGCCCGACCGGCCGGATCTCCGGATGACCATGACCACCGGGCCGGGGCATTCGCTGCGCGGTCATCGGAGTGTTCCGCACACCGGTGATCTGCGTGTCGAGGCTTGGGCACCGACACGCGAGGAGTGCATCGCCGAGGCGGTACGGGGCATGGTCGGCAGCTTCGCGGAACTGCCCGCAGATGCATCCTGCGCGGCGCGGGAGTGTGTGGTGGCGGCCGAGGACGACGGCCGGCTCATGGTCGCCGTGCTTGAGGAAGCCATCTACCGCATGGACGCGGCGGACGAACTCCCTGTGGACGTCACGGTGACGCCGGAGCCGGGTGGCATACGCGTGCAATTCACGGTGACCGACAGCTCGACGGCCACGCAGACCGGGCCGTACCCAAGGCCGTCGCTCTGCACGGCCTGCGACTGGCCCAGGACGCGCACGGGTGGGCATGCCGAGTGACGCTCGATGTGTGTCGCCCGCCCCGGCGTCCCGCGCCCGAACACCTCGCCGAGGAGGCCGAACCGACATGGACATCCGGCTCGTGACAGACGGACCCTGGCGGTTCCGCGTCGAACAGACCGGCGCCATGCGCGTACCGGAGTCGTCCTCGCCTCACGGGAGCTGCTGCCGGACGAGCCCGGCGACCAGGCCCTTCAGCAGGTGGTCCATGTGGCCACGCTCCCGGCATCGTCCGCGCCTCGTACGCCGTGCCCGACATCCACTGGGGCTACGGCTTCCCCATCGGCGGCGTGGCCGCCACCAAAGTCGCGGGCGGCGGCGTCATCTCGCCGGGCGGGGTGGGCTTCGACATCTCCTGCGGGGTACGCCTGCTCACCGCGCACGTCGACCGCACCGCCCTGCTGCACAGGCTGCCCGCGCTGATGGACCGGCTGGACGGACTGATCCCACGCGGGCTCCGGCGCGGCGGACTGTGGCACCTGACGGGCCGGGCACAGTTGCACGAGATCCTGCGCGGCGGAGCCCGGTACGCGGTCGAGCAGGGCCACGGGGTGCCGCGCGACCTGGAGCGGTGCGAGGACTGCGGAGCCGTCGGAGACGCCGATCACACCCAGGTCGGCGAACGCGCGCTGGACCGCGGCGCCGGGCAGGTCGGCAGCCTGGGCTCGGCCAACCACTTCCTGGAGATCCAGGCGGTCGACACCGTCTACGACGAGACATGCGCGCGGGCGTTCGGCCTGCGCCCCGGCCTGGTGTGCGTCATGATCCACTGCGGCTCACGCGGCCTGGCCACCAGATCTGCTCCGACCACGTGCGGGCCATGGACGCCGTGATGCGGCGCTACGGCATCGACGTACCCGACCCGCAACTGGCCTGCACACCTGTCGACTCGGCCGAAGGCCGCGCCTACCTGGGCGCGATGGCCGCCGCCGCGAACTACGCCCGCGCCAACCGCCAGCTGCTCGCCGACGCCGCCCGCCGCGCATTCCTGCAGCTGACCGGCTCGGGCCTGGATCTGCTCTACGACGTCTCGCACAACCTGGCCAAGCTGGAAACCCACCCCCATGACGGCGCCCGGGCGCTGCTGTGCGTCCACCGCAAAGGCGCCACCCGAGTCCTGCCGCTGGGCCACGCCGACCTGCCGGACGCCCTGCGCCGCTTCGGTCAGCCGGTGTTCGTCCCCGGCACGATGGGCACCGCCTCGTATGTCATGACCCGCAGCACCGGCAACCGGGCGTTCGACTCCTGCTGCCACGGCGCGGGCCGCGTCTGGAGCCGGCACCACGCCCACCGCGAGACGTCAGCCCGGCAGCTGCGCCACGAGCTGGCCGGTGCGGGGGTCGCGGTGCGCCCCGCCTCCTGGCGCAGCGTGATCGAGGCAGCGCCCGAGGCGTACAAGGACGTCGACGCCGTCGTCCGCGCAAGCGAACACAACGACCTGGGCCGCCTTGTAGCGCGCTTGGTGCCGCTGGGTGTCCTCAAGGGCTAGCAGGGGGCCGCCTCTCGCATGGCCGACAACGGGCCGCAGCTCGCCGTCGGGGAAACGCACGGCGTCGCACTCCTCGACGGTAGGGTCGGTCAGTGAGGCGTGGCCTCGGCCGTCAGGCGGTGCTGCAGGCTGGCGTCGAGGGAGTAACGGCCGGCGCCCACGATGAGCAGGAAAACGCTGCCACACAGTTGGGCGACCTCTACGCGGGACTCGTGGGCGAAATCCCACCAGCCTGTCTCTCCTTTGAACAGGGCTACGTGTCCCCACAGGAGCGGCAGTTTCGTGATCGCCAGGGCACAGATCATGTCGATCACCATGGGCACTGCGGCCAACCGGGTGAGCAGCCCTGCCAGGATCAGGAGGCCGCAGCCGATCTCGAAGACTCCGTCGAGCGTGGCGAAGAAGGCCGGCGCCGGAATGCCGACCTTGTCGAACCGGCCGGTGCCCAGCGAGGCGGTGCGCACGAACTTCAAGATGCCCTCGGAAAGGAAGATCGCGCCCACGTAGAAGCGGATCCACAGCGCCGCACCTGGTGCGCTGGTGTACGTGAGCCGGGACAGCCAGGTGCGCGCCTGCGTCATTCAGGAACCTCGCCTCAGGCCGGACAGCGGTGACCTCGACATCGTCCTGCACTGTCGCCTCGTCACACGGAACCGGACCGCATCGGTCCCGCCCACGGGTGATGCTCTGTCCCCCGACCGGGCGTCAGATATGTGCGGAGAGGCCAGGGCTGTGCCCCGGGACGGCCCGCCCGCCGAAGTCCGTGCCAAGCCAGGCCGACGTCCACCGCCGCACTCCGGCACCGGGGGCCACCGAGACAGCCGGGAGAGGGAAGGCCGGCGCAATGCAGTCGGCCAGGCGCAGAATGGGCCTGGCGCGAGCCGTCAAGGGTGGGCTAAGCCCATCGCGCCAGCGACGCTGTAGGCGCCCTTGATGGTGCGGTCCAGCCCGCACGGGTGGAGGTCGGGCGGCCCCTCCCCGGCGACGCACCGGTTGGGACCGGCGTGCGCTGGTTCACGCGTCAGTCGAGTTCGATGTTGAAGTCCCAGACTGCGATGGTCTTGCCGTCGTGGCGCCAGGTGAGCCGGTTGCCTTCAGCGTGCAGTGCCCACCGCATCCGGCCAGGCCGGCCAGCGCGAGAGCGGTGCAGGCGAGTGTGGCCAGGGTGGTCTGGGGGTTGGTGCGCCACGCGCCGGGCCGGCGGATGCCGGCCCGGCGGGGTGCCGCAGTCCGCGCAGCGGTCATCAGCGACAGGCTTCCCCGTTCTGGTCAGACGTCCGGGTCAGGGCGTCTTGATGACGGGGTGCTCGGGGTCGTCGATGCAGGCCACGGCCGGATAGACGATGCTGCCCGAGGGCGCCGGAGGCAGGGCCTTGCCGGAGGGGTTGTTATAGACGTCCGCGCCGAACGGGCACAGGCCGTCGGCAGCCGCACAACCCAGGTGGCCGTGACCGTCGGTGCCGCCTCTGCGGACGCCGAACAGGTCCTCCATGCTGCGCAGCCACGAGTAGTGGTTGTAGGGCTGCTCGTTGACGGGGCCCGGCTTGATGTAGCGGGAGGAAAGGAACACGGGTGATCTCCGCGGACAGCCATCCCGTCTCCGGCGTCATGATGTTCTCCGTCGGCAAGCCCTCCGCAACGACGGCCCCGGTCTCCGCCCCCACCGGAGACCCGCTGACCACCACCCTCTACAACCTCGTGCGCGGCCTGGCCTACGTCGGGCTGGCAATGATCGTCGGCCTGGCCGCCTTCGGCGAGCGTACAAGGGCACTAAAACGGCCACTGGCTGCGGGGTGGTGGGCCCTGACGGTCTCCACGCCGGCCTTGCTGCTGGGCGGCCCCTACGAACGCGGCAGCGGGCTGGAGGTGTCCTCGCTCCCGGAAGCGATCAACGGCCATACGGGCGTGGCGCTAGAGTCGGCTGGTCCTGCTGGCGGCGGCCGCATTGTGCATTCGCCCACCGCTGCGAGGTAGGGCGCGGACGGTGGGCGGTGTCGTGTTCGCCGTGGCTCTGGCGCTGACCTTGGCTGCTACCGGACACACCGCCGCCGGAATCCAAGTTCCCGTGGCGACGGTCTCCATCGTGCTGCACCTACTGGCGATGTCGGTGCGGCTGGGCGGACTCGCAGTCCTGCTCATCCTTCTCCACTGCGCACCCCAGGACCTCACGGCGGCCCGGACAGCCCGCTTCTCCCGGCTCGCTCTGACGTCCGTGGCGGTGCTGGCAGTCACAGGGGCCTACCAGGTGTGGCGAGGGATCGGCTCCTGGCAGGAACTCCCCAGCACGTCGTACGGCCGGGTCATGGTCGTCAAGCTGGCCGCCGTGGTGCTGCTGTCGGTCGCGAACCTGTCCCGTCGGTGGACGGCGCGGTGGGCCCCGGCAGCCGAGCGTCCCGCTGAGGCCACCGACGCGCGGGAGCTACAGCCGGTGGGCGCGCGCCGGCTCGATGCGGGCGAAGCCGACTCCATCGAGACGCGACCGGCGCGGGCGAAGTCGTCCCGCGGACCGGAATCGGGTGCGGTGGACGATCCCGTTCACGATCAAGCGGCCTGCCGCCGGGGCCTGGGCCGCACGCTCCTGGGCGAGGTGGCCGTCGCCGTCATGGCGATCACAATCGTCCTCACCAGCACCCAGCCGAGCCGGGCCGCTGCCTAATCCGCAGCCCCAGCGTCGCTCCAACTCGGCGCCGCGGCGACGGTGCCCTTCGGCATGGGCCCCAGGGCGACCGCGGAAAGGTCGAGATGGAGATGCCCCCAGCAGGACGGGTGTGAACTCGGTGACCGCCGTGGTCTACGGCGCCGACGGCGCCGCCGGCATCGTGCCAGAACTCCGCCTCATCTTCACCCTGCCCGCCCGGAACATCGGCCCCCATCGACGCCAAGCTGACCGACCGGGGCGGCTACTGGGGCACCGACACCCTGCGGCTGCCACTCCCCGGCACCTGGATCATGCGGCTGACCGTCCGCACCACCGTCCGACGTCTCCCGCATCACCGGCCGATCCGAGGAGACGGACGAGCAGTGCGAAGGCTGCCTCAGCTTCTTGGACGGCCGCAGCCTTTTCCCCCACCCGCTGAAGATCACGGTGGAGGCCACCTCCCTGGCCGGTGAGACCGCTACCACCGTGTCCGAACGCGGCCTTGCCCGCTTGGTCCCTCACGAAATCGACCACCTCGACGGCCTGCTGTACACCGCCCGTATGCACACCGGGGTCGCGCCCTTCCCTGTGGAGGAATACCGGCAGACAGGCCGGGCCACGGCGTTTTCGTTGGCCGCCTGCCGACCGCTACCTCGCCGGGACGGCCCGTCGGCGCCGCAGCAGCCAGCGCCGTAGTTCGTCGGCGCCCCAGACGATGAAGGGGAAGGGGACGACGAGGGCGAGCATGCGTGGGGTGAGGGCGGCGGTGCCCAGGAGGGTCTGCAGGGGCGGGGTGTAGATGAAGACGGCGGCGAGGGCGAGTTCGAAGGCGATGCCCCACAGCAGCAGGGGGTTGGTGAACACGCCGATGGAGCGCAGCGAGGCACGCTCGGTGCGGGCGGCGAACGCAGTGCCGATCTGACCGGCGATCATGCCGAGGAAGGTCATCGTGGTCGCCTGTTGGTAGGCGTGGTGCAGCGGGCTGCCGGGGCCGGTGGAGGCGCCGGGGTACCAGCCGGCGTGCCAGAGCACGGCGAAGAAGCCGGTCAGTTGCAGGGCGGCGCAGAGGACGCCGAGGAACAGCCAGGCGCGCACCAGCATGGAACCGCGGATGACGCCTTCGGAGCGGGGGCGGGGCGGGCGGTCCATCAGTCCCGGTTCGGCCTTCTCCCGGCCCAGGGCGAGAGCGGGGAGGGTCTCGGTGCCGACGTCGAAGACGAGAAGTTGCAGCACAGTCAGCGGCAACGGGACGGCCCCGCCGGTCAGGGCGTAGACCAGGAACGGGGCGACCTCCGGGGTGCTGTGGGCGAAGATGTAGCAGACGAACTTGCGGATGTTGTCGTAGACGCGGCGGCCCGCGTGCACGGCGGCGACGATGGTGGCGAAGTTGTCGTCGGTGAGCACCATGGTGGCCGCCTCGCGGGCCACGTCGGTACCGGAACGGCCCATGGCGACCCCGATGTCGGCCCGCCGCAGAGCGGGGGCGTCGTTGACGCCATCGCCGGTCATGGCCACGACGTGGTGTTCTGCGCGCAGCGCGTCGGCGATCCGCAGCTTTGCCTCTGGGGAGGTGCGGGCGAAGATGAGCTCCCGGTGGTGGCGCAGCAGCTGGTCGAGTTCGTGTTCGGGCATGTGGTCGAGTACGTCGCCGGTGACCACTTTCGGTTGCGGCCCGCCGATGCCGACCTGGCCGGCGATCGCGGTCGCGGTCAGGGCGTGATCGCCGGAGACCACGATGATCCGGATACCGGCACTGTGGCAGCGGGCGACCGCGTCGGCCACCTCGGGGCGGGGCGGATCAGCCATCGCCACCAGCCCCAGGAACACCAGCCGGGCTTCGGCCTCCTCGCGGCGTTCCGGCAGCCCGGCGCCGACAGCCAGGTGCCGCTCGGCCGCGGCCAGGACACGGAGCCCCTGGCGGGCGAATGCGTCCACCTGTCCGGCGATCGTACGGCGTCGTTGCTCGGTGAGCGGGCCGACCGTGCCGTCGGCCTGTCGGATGGTGGCGCACAGCGGCAGGACCGCCTCGGGGGCTCCCTTGACGTCGATCCAGAGTCCGTCGTCGTCGCGCTGGTCGATCGTCGACATCAGTTTGCGTACGGGGTCGAAGTGGAACTGGCGGCGGCGCCCGGCATCCCGCTCGTCGGTGCCGACACCGCATCCCAGATGCGCGGCCGCTGTCAGCAGGGCCAGTTCGGTGGGATCACCCACCGGGCCGCCGGGGGTATCCAGCTGTGCGTTGTTGCACCACGCCACCACCGTCGCGAGAGCACGCAACGCCTCGTCGTCAAGCGGTCCCCCGGTGGCGGCGGTGTCGGCGAGCCCCTGCTGACCCGCGGCGGTCCACACAGCGGTGACCTGCATACGGTTCTCAGTGAGGGTGCCGGTCTTGTCGGTGCAGATCACGTCCGTGGAACCGAGCGTCTCCACCGCGCTGAGGCGTTTGACGACCGCCCCGCGCCGCACCAGTTCCCGCACGCCCAGCGCCAGAGCCAGCGTGATCACCGGTAGCAGTCCCTCGGGCACGTTGCCGACCAGCAGGCCGACGGCGAAGACGACCGCGTCGTGGAACGGCAGCTTCGCCGCGAACATGGCCAGGGGCAGGAACGCCACCCCCATGACCACCGCGATCACCGCGATCAGCCACGCCACCCGCCGGACCTGCGCCTCCAGCGGGCTGATCTCCCGTTCGACACGCTCGGAGAGCGCTGCGATACGCCCGAGTTCGGTGTGCATGCCGGTCGCGAAGACCACGGCTCTGGCCTCGCCCTCCGTGCACGTGGTGCCGCTGAAGACCAGATCGCGGGCCGACAACAGCGGGACATGGACGTCGACGCGGTCGGCCGCACGGTAGGCGGGCATCGCCTCACCGGTCAGCGGCGACAGGTCGACCTCGATCCCGCCCTCGATCAGCCGTGCGTCGGCCGAGATACGGTCCCCCTCCTCGATCACCAGCACATCGCCGGGCACCAGGGTGACCGCCTCGACCTGCTGGACGTGCCCGTCGCGAACCACGGTCGTATGCGCCGGCAGGTAGGCGGCCAGCGTCTCCACGGCCCGTTCGGCCTGCATCTCCTGCACGAAGGCGAACGCCGCGTTCACCACGATCACCACCACGATGGCGACCGCCACCGCCGCGATCCCTGCCCACCACGCCAGCAGCGCGGCCGCCCACAACAGGAGCGCCAGCGGGTGGGCGACCTGCCGGGCCAACTCACCCGGCCAGCGCCTGCCGCCGCGCCGCCGCAGCTCGTTCGGCCCGTAGCGGACCAGTCGCCGAGCCGCCTCGCGCGAGGACAGCCCCTTCCGCGTGCTGCGCAGATCCCGCAGCAGCAGGTCCAGGCGCTCCTCCGGGTCGAGTTCCACCACTGCGGCCCCACCGGCTTCGACGTTCATCCCACCCCACCGCGCGTGTCCCTGAGCTGCTGGTGGGCCGGGCGGGCCCCCGTCTCGCCGAGCTGGGGAACCCGCCGGGCAATATGCGGTCGGGGTGACCGGGTGCACGGCGAGCTGCTGTTGCTCGACGTAGAGGTCCGGGCCGCAGACCGGTTCACCGGATCTTGGCGCCGCGGATGACAACGACGGGACACGGTGCGTGCTGGACACAGTGCCGGCCGACCGATCCCAGCAGGGCTTCGGTGAACCCGCCGTGCCCCTGGTTGCCCACGACCAGCAGATCCGCCCCTTGGGCGGCGTCCGGCAGAAGACGCGCGGGGTTTCCTTCGATGACGCGCGGCGTGACACGCTCCGGCCGGCCGAGGCCGATGGCATCGACGATCGCCCTGGCGAGGCTGGTGCGGGCCTGCTCCTCGAAGTCGAAGGGCTCCTCCTCGGGAGGGCTCCATCCGTACCAGTCGTACGGGTTCTGCCAGGCGAAGACCGCCTCGACCGCGCCTTTGGTGAGCTCGGTCTGAGCGACCGCCCACCGCAGGGCTGCCTTCGATTGTTCCGACCCGTCGGCCCCGACCACGATCCGTCCGGCGGATGCCGCCTCGTCGCTCACCGCCCGCCTCCTGGTTCCTTCCGCCACTGCCCCAGCTTTCCCGCCGCACACCGGTGAAGGCCGCTGTGGCCCTCCCCACTCACCCGTTTCGCCCCTCTCGTTCCTCCCTCGGCGGCCCACGCGGGGCCAGAGGAGCACAGCGAGTACGGCCGCGCGGACGGCCGGCACCGAATGGAGTCCCCGCGTTGGGCGGCAGCCGGCCGGGACAGCCGACCGGAGCGACACGCGCGGCATAAGGTGATCACGGAGTGCTCGCCCCCGCGGCAACGACAAGGGCAGCCATCGGTTGTCGCCACCCTGGGGGTGCCGTTGTGCTCAGTCGCCTCGCAGACGCCGTAGTGCCGGTCTTCGGCCGCCTGGACGTCACCACGGATGCCGGTTCCGGACCGATTGCGGGCAGCATCATCATCGCCAACCACACGTCGCTCAGTGACCCTGCGATCGTCCTCACCGCGCTGCGCCGCCTCGGCACCGAGCCCGTCGTGCTGGCAGCCGCAGGGCTGTGGCGCGTCCCCTTGCTCGGCCGTGTCCTCACGAGAGAGGGGCACATCCCGGTTCACCGGGGCGACCCGCGAGCCGCCCGAGCACTGCAAGAAGCGCAAGCCGCACTGGCCGCGGGCCGGTCCGTCCTGCTCTACCCGGAAGGCGGGCTGCCTCATCGCAAGGGTGTCCGCGAGGCTCCGCCCCGGCCCTTCCACTCCGGCCTCTTCCACCTCGCGCACGCCACGGGCGCCCAGATCGTGCCCGTAGGCCAGGCCGGAGCCCGCGCACTGGCGTCCGGCAGCCCCTTCGAACAGGTGGCCCGGTTGCTCACCGCTCCGCTGCGCCGTCCTCGACTCCACGTGTACGTCGGCGCACCACTGCGCTTGGACAGCGAACAGACCCAGGCCCAGGCTCTCGCCATGACGCACAGCGCGCTGACCCAGGCCTGGCACGCCGCTGCCCGGCAGCTCGGCGCACCGGTGCTCCGCACCGGGCGCTGAAGCTCGGCCCTACCCACCTGAGCTGTCGCCCGTTCGCCATCAGGTACGCCGGGGCCGATCGGCCCCCGCCGGCGGGTCGGATGGCACGGGCCCTTCCGCAGGCGCCCAGGTCACTATGAAGACCAGAGCCTCAAGGAGGTGGGTTCCGTGGCGAACCTCGGAGTCGCGATCGTCCGGCAGTACCAGCGCGGTGTCGTGTTCCGCTTCGGAAAACTGCGCAATGTCCGGGACCCGGGCATCAGGTTCATGATCCCGTTGGCGGACCGGATGTGGAAGGTCACCCTGCGGACGGTCACCATGCCGATCCCGTCCCAGCAGGTCATCACCCGCGACAACGTCTCCATCGGTGTGGCCGCGGTCGCCTACTTCCGCCGTGTCGACCCGGTGAAGTCGATCGTGGAGATCGAGGACGTGTCGTCCGCGGTCAGCCAGATCGCCCAGACCACCGTCCGTAACGTCGTGGGCCGCTCCCTGCTGGACCAGGTCCTCACCGATACCGAGACCCTCAATATCCAGATCAAGGACATCCTGGACGGGCTGACCCAGCAGTGGGGGGTGTATGTGCTGCTGGTGGAGCTCAAGGACATCGAGCTGCCGGCCGGCATGCAGCGGGCCATGGCCCGCCAGGCCGAGGCCGAGCGCGAGAAGCGTGCCAAGATCATCGCTGCCGAGGGGGAGGCCCTGAGCGCCAACCGCCTCGCCGAGGCCGCCGACGTCATTAGCGACCACCCGATCGCCCTGCAACTGCGCAACCTGCAGATCCTCGCCGAAATCGCCGCGGAGAAGAACTCGACCATCGTCTTCCCGGCCCAGTTCCTCGAAAGCGTCCGCGCACTGACCCGGTTTGTCGAAGGCGAAGCCGGAAGGGGCGCGGCGTCTGCGCCGGAACTTCGAACACGCAGGGAACCGGTGGGAAGCAGCAGCTCCGTCCCGGTCTGAGCCCGGGTGGCGGCGCTGGAGCACCCAGAAGCGGGAGCTGTCGGAAAAAGGGGTCCCTGCATTCACGAAGGAAGGCTGAAGGCGCCATGAACCAGACATCATGGACGACGACGGGCGTGTTCACGGGGCAGGGAGGCGTCCGTACCGACGAGGCCGGGATCATCACCGGGGACCTGACCGTGCACACCACTTGGGACGGCAAGCAGGCCGTTGTCAAGGTCCAGTACAGCGGCACCTCCCAGTGGTTCACGCTGACCGGAAGCCCGGTGTCCTGTCCTTCTCAGCAGGGCAGCCGAGACCTGCACCAAGCTGTAGTGGAAGCCGTGCGGGCCGGCGGCGGCACCCCCGTTCCTCGGCACGACCAGCTGTGGGCACGACCTTGAGCACCGGACCGGAGTACGGCGTCGAGCCGCTTACCGGAAGCCTGCTCAACCGCCGGATCCGGGGTCGGCGTAGCGCAGCAGCACGCCCACGTCCTCGCTCAGCCTCAGCTCCTGCTCGGGCACCACGACCAGTTCGGCCCTCGTGCCGACGAGGGCACGGGCCAGGGCCGTGTCGGCCCGTTCCTCGCTGACCTCCCGTATGCCGTAGGACTGCAGTTCCCGTTCGGTGAGGGCGAGTTGGCCGGGCTCCGGGCCGACCCACAGGCGGAACGGCGACCCAGGGTGGTCGTTGAGGAAGAGGGCTTTGACCCTGCCGCGTTGCAGCGCCGATACGGCGGGGGCAAGGCCTTCCGCGAACGCTCCGTCGCGGGCGCGCTCGGCGAGGAAGGCGTCCAGCAGCATCCGGTCGTGCGCGGCCATGCGCCCCGTGAAGAGGCTTTCGAGCCGCTGCTCCAGCAGTGCCCGCCCGGGCTCGGACTCGCCGGCGCCCGCCACAGTGGTGACCCGCCCGCGCAGGGAGGCCGGTAGTCGGCGGATGAGGATGCCGCGGGCCCAGACGTCTCCCGCGACGACCACCGTCTCGACGTCGATACGCCGTGCGTGACCTTCCAGCTCCCGGCCGACCTCTCCGGCGGCGCGGGTCCAGTCGGCGACCGGGATCTCCTCGTCCATCCGGTGGCCCGATGTGACCTTGGTCAGCGGCCATGTGCCCGCCTCGGCCTCGATCCGTACGGTGCCGGTGGCGTCCGTCGAGTGACGGCCGCCATAATGCACCTGCACCGCCAGGTACGGGATACCGGGCGCGTGCTGCACGATCAGCGGCATCGTGTCCGGCAGCGTTCCGAAGTGCGCGGTGTCCCGTGCGGGCGGTACGGGCAACTCGTCCAACAGGGCCAGGTGTCCGTGGGCGGTGAAGACGGCCTGACCGTGCGTGCCGGGAACGTCCGTGTCGCTGCCCACGGTGCCCGCCACCGCGGTGATGGAGTCCCGGTCCGCTCCCTCGGACATCAGTGCGTCCCGAAGATGCCGCCAGCGCAGTTGTACGGCGGCCTCGGGATCCTCGATGGCGACGTCACGGGACGTGTCCAGATAGACGGACGCGAATGGACCGGGCTGCTTGTAGAGAGGCTCCAGGAAGGAAAGTCTCATGATCACTCCCGAGTGGGCTGCCGGCGCCACGCGCCACCACGCCCGGGATGCCGCCGTACCAAGACACGTTCCGGTTGGCGCGCCGCGGCTCTTCCAACTCCAGGATGCGCCCGCCCGACGAGCCGCGCTTGCCCACCGCAGGAGCCGCGGGCGGCTGGCACCGACGAGCCCGACAGCCCGCCGGAGGTACCCGAACGGCCCTTCTGCGCGTGCCACCTCCCGGGGGCATCCTGCTCCTTCGCCTCGGCCACCTTCATCCGGGGAGCAGGAAGCTCGCTCAAGGTCAGCGGCACGGCCGCAGGGCCGACCAGCTCGGGGTGTGGGCGCACCTGGGCGAGGCGGTAGCCCGTCGGGCCCGACCGGTACAGCACGCTGTCCTCTCCGGTGCCGATGTCGGTGAAGAGGTGGAAGTCGTAGTCCATCGTCTCCAGCTCGAAGGCCGCCTCGTCGGGCGACTCCCAGGCCAGCGAGTAGGACTTGTGCCGCACGACCTGCCGCTCCTCGGCCGGGCGCGGGAAGTAGTCGAGGCGGTGGGTGGGCTCGCTGCCGTGACGCCACTCATGCAGGCCCGGCACGGGCGTCTTGCCGCGCCGGGCCTCCCAGTGCTGTTCGAGGCGTTCCAGCCGTGCGACGAGCCGGTCCTGCAGCAGGTCGACGGCCTCGGTCACAGTCGCGGCGGCCACGTGCGCACGAGCCGGACGCCCATTGACGTCCAGATTGGCCTGGGCGATCGCCGGCCGCTCGATGGCGGGGTTGGCCATGTGGGTCAGTTTGACGCGGGCGAACGGAACCGGCTCCCGCGTCCGGCTGGTGAGCGCCCTTACCTTCTCCTGTGCGTACTCGATGACTCCTGGCGGCATCTCCCCCTGTGTCTCCACCTGGATCTCGGGAGCCTGCTGTGGTGCCGATCGCTTCATGGCAGCGTCCTTGCGCCGTATGTACCACTGTCCACACCTGCGCTCATCGGGCCTGCACGCACGGCCAGTGTGCCCGTCCCTGGCTGATCAACTTCCTTGCTGTGAGCAGGACATCCCGAAGCGTCCGTACAGCAACGAGCCGGGAAGCTCGCTCCGAGTGGAGCCGACCGGGCTGCGCCGGACGTCAGGCAGCGGTGATCCGGGTGCCGATGTCACGCCCCTCGCAGATCGCCGGCATGGCGCCCGCTGCCGTCACGCCGAAGACGTGCATGACCAGGTTCTGCTCCTCGGCCAGCACGAAAACGGCGGTTTGCATCACCTTTACGGAATCACCCAGCCGATACGGACAGACATAAGACCAGGGGTCGGGCAGCCGTCACATGGGCGCACCTCCCCAACTGGAAGACCCCTGCGGACCCTAAGCGCATGGCCTCACGGTGCCGAGTCTCGGTGCGGCTGCCAACCGGCTCCACCCGCCCTAGCATGGAGCCCTGGGCAGGAAAAGAGAGAAGCCACAGCGGCGCCGTTTGTGCCCGGCGGACGCCCCCGAGCCTGTGCTGCAAACCCTGCCGCTTCTGAACAAAGCCAGCCTCGTAGGTGTGGATGAGGCCTCTCGGCACCTGGCGAAGCACGTCCTTCCCGCGGACAGACCGGAAGGGAAGATCCATGCCCCCCACGCACCCACCTGACTTCGAGCACTCGATCCACAGCGCGAACATCTGGCTCAAGGCGGTGTCGGAAGCCCTGGACACGGAGGACCGCCACCTCGCCCACCGGATCCTGCGCACCTGGCTGCACACGTTCCGTGACAGACTCACCGTCGACGTGACCGCCAACTTCGCCGCGCAACTGCCCGAACTGGTGCGTGGCGCCTACTACGACGGCTGGGACCCCAGTGTCGTACCGGTCAAGTACGACCGCCAGGGGTACATAGACCGCTTCGTCCAGGAAGCCAAGGTCACCGCCGAGGATGTCCCCCGGATCGCCGCCGCGGTCACCACCGTCGTACGCGAGCACGTCTCGCCCGGGCACCTGGAAGCAGCGCTGGAACAACTCCCCCACGACATCCGCGCTTTGCTCCTTCAGCCGGCCGCCTGACCTGCGGCACGAGACAGCGGCCATCACCTGCGCCGCAAGTGTGCAGCGGAGCATCTGTCCGGACTGACGTGTCCAGGACGAGACGCTGTAGCGGCTTAGCACGAGAGAGCAGGGACATGCTGCACCGGAGGGTCTCAGATCTGATGACCACGGCCGTGGTACGCGTTCGGCCTGCCACGGGATTCAAGGACATCGCCGTGCAGCCCGCGGAGCACGACATCACAGCGGTCCCGGTCGTCGACGACCAGAACCACCCCATCGGCATCGTGTCGGAGGCAGACCTGCTGCGGACCCAGCAGAGCCAGTCCGATCCGAGTGGACATCTGGCCGACGAGCACCCGCCGCCGACGGAAAACGCCGAGGCACACGCGTTGACCGCAGAGGGACCGATGACCAGCCCGGTCATCACGGCACGCCCCCAGTGGTCGGTGGTGGAGGCGGCTCGCGCCATGGCCCCGCCACGACGTCAAACGACACCCGTCGTGGACGGCGCCGACAGGCTGGTGGGCATCATCAGCCGCGCCGACCTCATCCACGTCTTCCTGCGACAAGACACCACAATCTGCGAAGAGATCACGACCGAGGTCGTGACCCGGCCCCTCGGCCTTGACCCCGCCTCGATCACAGTCCAGGTCACCGACGGCCGGGGGACGCTCACCGGCTTTGTGCCGCACCGCAGCCTCTTTCCCATCGCTGTAAGGCTGTGCGAGGGCGTCGACGTCACAAGCCGCCTCGCCGCCGACGCTACAGGGAACGGGAAGGTTGACAACCCACACCGGCCATAGGCCCCAATCAGAAGGAAGCAGTCATGACCACTGCGCGGGACATCATGCACACCGGCGCCACCTGCATCCGGGAGAACGAGACTCTGGAGGACGCAGCGCGCAGGATGAAAGAGCTGGACGTGGGGGCCCTGCCGATCTGCGGGGAGGACGACCGTCTCCACGGGATCATTACCGACCGTGACATCGTCGTGAAGTGTCTCGCCAAGGGGAAGGACCCCCGGACCATGACCGCAGGCCAGCTCGAACAGGGCAAGCCGGTCACGATCGACGCGGACACCGACAGCGGCCGTGTCCTCCAGGTCATGCAGGAGCACAGGATCCGGCGACTGCCGGTCATCGAGAACCACCGCCTAGTAGGCATGATCAGCGAGGCGGACCTCGCACGCCGCCTGCCGGAAGAACAGGTGGGCCACTTCGTCGAGGCCGTCTGCGCGGCCACCTGAATTTCGAGCGCCGTGCACAATCTCCTGACCGCCGTCATCACGGCGCCCCGCCCCCGTTCTGGAGGGCCACTGCGGCGACCGGGCCGGATAGTGCCACCCACAGGAAGTGACGCATTGACCTGTCGCCGACTGACGTGGATTTCACTGGCCGAGTGCGCCGACGCAACGCTGTTGAGGGCAGGGATCAAGGTTGCTGATCCAACACGTCATGAACGCGCCTCCGACCACTGTGCTTCCAACGGAGTCCCTTGAGGAGGCGGCACGGCACATGGCCGATGCCGGCGTTGGTGCCTTGCCTGTGGTAAACGGCGACGCAGTGATCGGAATCGTGACCGATCGAGACCTCGTGGTGCGGGCGATGGCCCGCAGGCTGCCACCGCGCACCCGGGTGGAAACGATCATGTCCCCGGCCCCCGCAACCGTGGAGGTCGACACTGCGGTTGCGGTCACCGTCATGAAAATGCGCGCGGCTCAGGTACGTCACCTCCCTGTGGTGGCGGAGGGACGTCTCATCGGCATGGTCTCCTTCGACGACCTGTTCTGGCGGCTGACCCAGGAACTGGCAGACCTGGCGGCCGTGGTCGATGCCGCCCGGAGAATCCCGGAGACCTTTCACGGCACGAGGAAGGCGCCGCTGCTGGACGGCTGAACGTATATCGCTTCAGCGCCTAACGCCCAACGCGATACGTACAAAACCTGTCAGTCGGCTCCTGGTCACTGCCTGACGGTGGCCTCGGTCCTGGTCGGGCTCTGACCGGACGGCCCCCATCAGGGCCATACGACCCCTGCCACCCGGGAACGGCCGGGTTGAGGATGGTAAACGGGACGCGATGCCGATCGAAGGGCGTGGGATCGGTGATTACACGAGTGCGGATGCCGCACCGGCACCTGACGCCGCCCGTCAAGCCTGGGCCGCCGCGCGAATCGCCGACGCCTCCCTCCCGGCAACCACAGCCGTTCGGCGGACGCTGGATGTTGTGGTGGATCCTGATGACGGTCCTCATGATCCTGCTGCTCTCGCGCGCGCGGTCCGGGCCGCACACGAGTTCACTCTCCTACAGCGACTTCGTCGGCAAGGTCGGTGCCAGCCAGGTGCAGACGGTCGATATCAACGACAAGGGTGCCGTCAGCGGCACCCTGAAGGACGGCACGAAGTTCACCACCCAGATCCCCACCGCTCTGGATACCGGGGCCCAGCTGCAGCAGCAGCTGACCTCGCACCACGTGCAGATCAAAGCCAGCAAGAGCGGCGGCGGTTCGGCATGGCTGTCCGTGCTCTTCTCGTTCCTGCCGTTCCTGTTGCTGATCGGCTTGTTCGTGTGGATGGGGCGCCGGGCCGCGGGGTCGGTGACCGGCGGGCTGAGCGCCATCGGACGCTCGCGGGCGAAGATCATCGAGGCGGAGCGGCCCACCACCAGGTTCGGCGACATCGCCGGCTATGACGGGGTCAAGCAGGAGATCAGCGAGGTCGTCGACTTCCTGCGCAACCCCGGCCGGTACACGGCCGCGGGTGCCAAGGGACCGCGTGGCGTGATCATGGTCGGGCCGCCCGGTACCGGCAAGACGCTCTTCGCGCGGGCGGTCGCCGGCGAGGCGGACGTGCCGTTCCTGTCGGTGACCGGCTCCGCGTTCGTGGAGATGTTCGTCGGGGTCGGCGCCTCCCGGGTGCGCGACCTGTTCGGCGAGGCTCGCAAACGCGCCCCCTCGATCATATTCATCGACGAGATCGACGCGCTCGGATCACGTCGCGCCGGCGGGGCCCGGCTGGGCGGTAACGACGAGCGCGAGCAGACCCTCAACCAACTGCTGGCCGAGATGGACGGCTTCGACCAGTCCAGCGGCATTGTCGTCCTCGGCGCCACCAACCGGCCCGACTCCCTCGACCCGGCTCTGCTGCGCCCGGGACGCTTCGACCGGCAGGTCACCGTGCCCCTGCCCAACCAGGCCGAGCGGGCCGCGATCCTCGCCGTCCACGCCCGTGACAAGAAACTGGCTCCGGACGTCGACCTGGATACCGTAGCGCGCGCCACGCCCGGGTTCTCCGGCGCGGATCTCGCCAACCTGGTCAACGAGGGCGCCATCAACGCCGTACGGAACAACCGCACCCGGATCGAGCCGCACGACCTGGACGCCGCCCGCGATCGTGTGCTGCTGGGGCGCCGGGAGTCCTCCAACGCGCTGCTGCCCGAGGAGCGCCGATCGGTGGCTGTCCACGAATCGGGGCACGCCCTGGTCGCGGCGTTGTGCGAGCACGCCGACCCGGTGGCAAAGGTCACCATCCTGCCGGCCGGTGTCACCCTGGGCGTCACCGAGCAACTCCCGGAGGCGGAACGTCACTTGTACAGCGAGAGTTATCTGACCGACCTGCTGGCGGTGCGTCTGGGCGGGCGCGCGGCAGAGCTCGTGGTCTTCGGCGAAGGATCGACAGGAGCGGCCAACGACCTGGCCGGAGCCACCCAGATCGCGACCCGTATGGTCCGCGAGTTCGGCCTCTCCCCCGAACTCGGCCCGATCGGGTACGCCTCATCCCAGCCGCACTTCCTCGGTGAGACCACCGAGGAGCCCGGTCGCCCGGCGTACTCGGAGCAGACCCAGCGCATCGTCGACGAGGAGGTCGCCCGCCTGCTGCGCCAGGCCGAACAGCGAGCGATCACGCTGCTGCGCAGCCACCGGCCCGCCCTGGAACGCCTGGCCGAACAGCTGGTCACCCACGAGACCGTCGACGGCTCCGTCGTCCTCGACGTCCTGCGCCAAGAACACGGCCAGGCGGACGGAAGAGGCGATGACCACCCCGTCAACGCGTCATCGCCCCCTGGAAGTCCGGAGCCAGAAGTTCACACCCCGCCTCGATGATCGTCAGCAGCACGGCGGTCAGTGGCCCGCCGTCAGCGAGGGCCCATGTTCTCCTACGGCAGTCCGGCCTTCGCGGCGCAGGTGTAATCGGGGCGGCGCCGTGGGTGCGAGCAGCGTGTCGCCGTCGTTGAAGGCTCGGTCGACGAGGCATACGGCTGGCAGCTCGGGGCTGGATGGGCGCTTCGAAGCGCACCCGGGTAAGCCGTCCAGCAGGACACGGTTGCCTCTTGTCTGCGCCTGGGTAGGTGAACCTCACGTCGCTGGCCGCCGCCAGGGCCGGGACTCTCCTAGGCTGAAGGAATGGATGCTCGCCATACAGCGTGCACCCCGCCGCCGGTCAAGTATTGCGCGAGTCTTCGCTTTCGTTCACCGCCAGGACGATGCTCCTTGCCCCGGACGACGGCGACGGGGCAGTGCGCGTGGTGCAGCAGGGCCTGGCTGACCGAGCCGAGCAGCAGCCACGAGAAGCCACCACGACCACGGGCACCGGCGACCATCAGCTGCGCGTCGCGGCTGGCCTCGGCAGCGCCGAACGGACCCGGGAGCGCACCGGGCGCCGCTCCACGGCGCCCCGGGGACAGCGCTGCTGCCAGGGGGACGACGTCTCGTCCAGCAATCGCTGCGCCTCCGCGCGGAGGCGCTCGACGTCCACCACCACGTTCAGCGGATCGTCCGGGCCTTCATGGGGCTGCCCACTCCAGGTGTTCCAGACATGCAGTGCCACCAGGTCAGCGCCGCGCAACGACGCCTCGGCGAAAGCGAGGTCGACGGCTGGCTCGACGGCCGGTGAGCCGTCCGCCCGACAGCAGTACGGGACCGCTCGGGTTCTCCCGGCCACGTACCACCAACACCGGGCAACGGCCGTATGCGGCAAGATGCACGGCGGTGAGCCGAGCAGGAGGCTTCCGAACGCCCCCGGTCCGCGGCTGCCGGCCACGACGAGCGAGGCGGTGCGCGACTCGATCTCCGGCACTGCCAGCGGCTCACCGACGGTCACCTCTCGCGTGGCATCCACGTGCGGCGACTTCGCGTGCCCGCTCCTCGTCCTGGATCAGGGTGCCGTCGACCAGCTCGCGCACCCCCGCCAGGGACGGATTCCACGGGGCCCGCCAGTTGGCAGATGCATCGACGGCCACCCGAAAGCGTGCATGAGCCGCAGCCCCAGGCCGCGCAGCCCAGCCTCGTGTGCCGCGACCTCGACCGCGGCCAGGCTCGACGACGATCCGTCCACGCCCACGACGACCGGGTTGCTCATGACACGCCTCTCGCGAGTTCACTCGCGGTGAAGCACGACTTTGAGGGCTCCCGTGGTGGTGCCGCGTGCGAACACCTCGTAGGCGTGTTCCATCCGGTCGAGGCCGAAAGTGTCGGTGACCAACGGCGAGACGGGCAGGCACCCGTTGCTCATCAGCTCCAGCAGCCAGGGGGCGGAGGACGTGTCCACCTGGCCGGTGCTGATCGTTAGGTTTTTGCGCCACAGGGATTCGAGATGCAGCATCGCCGGTCTGCCGTGCGTGCCGACGTTGGCGATGTGCCCTCCGCCGCGGACGGCGCGCGTGCAGAGTACGAAGCCGTCCGGATCCCCTGAGGCCTCGATCTCCACGTCGGCTCCCGGTCTCTCGGACAGGTCGGTGATCATCTTCCCGGGCGATTCGGCGGCATCGGCCCCGACACGGGCGGCAGCCTCCAGCCGGGCGTGAGCCCGGTCGACCCGTGGTAGACGAGCGCTCGCAACGGATTCACTCCCTCGCCCCCCACCTCCACCGTTACCCCCGCAGTGCTCCAGGGCAACACGGCTACTCGTGCGCTATGGGCCCGGCTCCCTGCAGGGCCAGCGGAAGACGGGAGCCTGGCCCATTCCCCACGGGCGTACGGCGATCAGTGCCTGGGCGACCGCAGCCTCCAGCGCACCGCTGGTGTCAACCGGTGCGGCTTCGAGCCAGGGCGGTTCCCTGGCAGCCATGGCATCGGCGATCTCGGGGCCGGCGCCGGATGCACCGGGGCCGCGCGTGCTCAGGCGGGCCCCCGACGCGTCGCCCGGCGCATGGCAGTGCAGGGCCACCAGGTCGGCGCTGGTGCGTACGGCACCTGGACGGCCGCTTCCCGCTGCCCGGCATCGGACCAGGTGGCGTCCAGCACGACGGACTCGCCGGAGGAGAGCAGGACGGCTGCACGGTCGAGCAGGGCGGCATAGGTCCTGGCCGGCCACTCGGGTGTGTAGAGCCCCTCGCCGTAGCCGGATGCCGCCGACTGCTCCGCAGGGATGCCCGCCAGCTCCTTGCGCATGTGGTCGCTGCTGAGCAGGGTGACGCCCAGCCGGTCGGCCAGCGCTCCGGAGAGTGTCGACTTCCCGCTCCCCGGGAGTCCGCCGACGAGGGTGAGACAGACGGCGGAGGTGCGCAGGTGGCGCAGCGCCATGGAGGCAAGCCGCCGCGACGCCGCTTCCGCGCCGGGCGCGCCCTGGCGGGCCTGGATCATCGCGACCTTGGCGCGGACGAAGGCCCGTAGGCAGCCCTGGGTGGAGCGCTTGCAGCTCCGCCTGCGCGGCGTGGACGAGACGCTTCGCCCAGTAGTTCTGGTCGACTTCCGCGGGGACACGGGCCGGTTCCGGCGCCAGCAGCGGCCACGCGTGCAGCAGGCGCAGGGTGAGCTTGCGTTTCTCGGCCTCGTCAGCAGCCCAGCGGGCGGCGGCAAGGCTCTCGGGCGAACCGTCGAGGCCCACGGTGACGACTGGTTGCATGGCGGCGGCCTCCGTCTCATAAGAAGGAAGCTGGAAACGACGGTGAACAAGTCCGACCGAGTGGATGGTCCGGACGTCGCCTGCATGCCGGGCGTGCTTCTCCCATTCGAGGATCCCCCCGATCCTCTTCCCGCCGCACGCGGAGGAGGGGCCGGAGGCGTGGAATCCGGTACGAGAGGAGGGAGGGCGGTGACGATTCCCCTGGTGGTCGGCGTCGACGGATCCAAGGCGAGCACGGTGAACACGCAGCGTACGACGTGATCAGCGCCACCTCGGCACGGGCCGGGGAGAGCGCTCCCGAAGTGCGGTTGTCCAGCGAGGTCTCGCACGAGGACGCTGCCTCCGCTCTGATCGACATCGGGCGCAACGCCTTGCGCTGGTACTCGGCTCCCGAGGATTCGGAGACCTCGCCGGCATGCTCCTGGGCTCGGTCAGCCTCGCCGTGGCCGCACGAGCCGACTGCCCGGTCGTCGTGGTCCGCGGCACCGCGGACCATCGGGATGCACGATTCAGGAGCATCGTCGTCGGCGTCGAGGATGAGAGGAGCAGCGTCACGGCCCTCCGGTTCGCATTCGGCGAGGCTCAGGTGCGTAACTGTCACCTGGTGGCAGAGCACGCCTGGAGCGCACCGCCCGGTGCGTGCACGACGCCTCAAGCCCCATCGTGGCCACTGGAGGCGCATCTACGCTCACCAGCGCAAGTGCTCGACGACACTCCGCGTGTGGCGGGCACGCAGTGCCATGATGCCCCAGTCTGCCGACATCTGATCGAGGAGCCTGCCCGACCGGCACTGCTGGAAGCCCCATCGGAGACGGACCTCCTGATCGTCGGCGCCCACCCACGGCTGGGCATCGGGGCCTGCAACTCGGCCTGATCAACCATGCACTACTGCATCACGCGCCGTGTCGCATCGCGGTCGTTCCCCAGATGTGACCACCAGCGGCGCCGACGGACCATCTCGACGGACCATCTCAAGGTGCGGCCCCTCAGAGCCGGACGTCAGTCCCTCGGGGACTTTCGGCCCTGTGGCCGAAGTCCGCCGCCGTTCGACGGTTGTACCGAAGTGAGCGAACGGACCAGCAAGCCGCTGGAGGCCGAACATAAGCACACAGGGTTCGCCGAACGCCTCCGGTCCGCCTCCGCCGCGCAAACAGCAGGCGGTGCCGCAAGCGAACCAGCTGAGGCACACATCCAGCAGGTTCGGCTCCTGGTTCCGCAGCGTTCTGATGCTCCTCCTCGGTGTCGGACTGCCCTTGGCCGCGCTGAGCGCGGCTCACGCGGCCTACGAGTCATCGATGCGCACCGTGGGAGACCAGTCGGCGGAGCGGAACGAATCACAGCCCGGCCGACATCGAACGTCAAGGGCGGCACCACCCTGGCGAAGCAGCCCGCGCCTGTCAGCTGGACCGACGTGACCGGCAGGGTGCGGACGGGAATCACCCTCGTGCAGTCGGGATCACCCAAGGGCGCCATCGTGCGGATGTGAGTGGACCGGGACGGAGCCATCACCGGTCCGCCGATGAACGCTCTCACCGCGAGAGCCAACGGCTGGTTCGCAGGAGGTATGGCGGCAACCGGTGTGATTGCCGGTTTCTACGCGGTGCGAGGAGCAGTGCGCCTGGTGCTGGACCGGAGAAGGTACGCACAGTGGGACGCAGAATGGGACCTGGTGGAGCCTCTGTCCGCTCACTTTCGCCGGTGACGGGCGGCACCCAGTGCAGGCCGGGGCGGGATAATCCTGCCCATCGAACGTCTTCGCCCACCCCACTCCCAGGAGTACCTGCGTCCGGCCACATCGGTCCACATAGAGGTGCGGACGAAAGCGATGTCGCATACGGCTGTCGCATACGGCTGAGTGGAAGGTTCGTCTCCATCTTTTCGAGGACGACGGCAGAACGACAAAGGCGCAGGTGGTACTCGACACCGGTACCAATGCGATCACCGCCCATGGATCCGCGCACTCCCATCCGGCGGACACGAACGTGCCGGAGATCGGTGACGAATTGGCGGCAGGCAGAGCCATGGTCGACCTCGCTCACCAGCTGCTGGAGACCGCGGAGCGCGACATACAAGGCATGGCTGCGCCCCGGCTGATCACCCATCAGACGACGGGATAAATCATGTGAACCTCGGCAGATACAAGGGAGATCATCCATGACACGTCCCGCACCATATGTCAGGGGCGGGCATTCAGCATGAGATCCGGCTAGAGGACTTCCGGCCCGTGCACGGCCGAGCCGTGATGCCCGCAGCCGGCATCGAGAGCCGCAGGGACGCCCGGGTGAGGGAACCGGAGCTTGCCGGCCTCGCAGCGGACACGTCGGCCGGCCCTGGTCAGGTGCCGGTGGGGGGACGGCGGGCGTCGTCGGTCCGGTACGCGATGTGCTCGGTGACCGAGACCACGCCGTCGACACCGCGACACAGCTGCTCGATCACCGGAATCAGGCTCCGGAACTCGACGGAGCCGGCGAGGGCGACCCGCCCCTCGCGGACCTCGACCGTCACCTCTGAGGGAGCGAGTTCCATCGTGCGCCAGAGCACGTCCTGGGTGATCTCGTCGCGAATGGCGTCGTCACGGCGCAGGAAGATCCGCAGCAGGTCACCACGGCTGACGATGCCCAGGAGCCGGTCCGTCTCGTCCACCACGGGCAGCCGCTTGACGTGCTGGGTCTCCATGAGGCGGGCCGCCTCCACCACGTTCCACTCCGGGCGCGCGCACACCGCAGGAGCCGACATCAGTTCCTCGGCGCGGGAACCCTCAGCCCTGGCCCGCTCCCAAGCCTCCAGGTTCGGGACCAGAACCCTGCCTGACGGGTCGGCCTGGTCGGCGCTCTTGCGCAGCAGGTCGGCCTCGGACACCACACCCACCGGGCGGTCCCGATCGTCCACCACGGGCACAGCGGTGACGTCGTTCTCCGCCAGCAGCCTGACGAGCTCCTTGAACGGCGTGTCAGGCCGCGCCCGGACGACGTCCCGGGTCATGAGCTCCTCGACCGTTCGGTGCTGCATGGTGCCTCCCGCATAGGAGCCGCCCGCCTCGCGGAGGGGCCTCCCGCCCCGTGCGGCGGTCTGTCCGCATGGCAGTCCAACACCATTCTGAGGAGTGAGCCGCGATCATGCGAGCTGACCTCGCCGGCCGACTCATCATGGAGAGCCTGGCGACCGGCGCAGCCAGGACACGCAGGTGACGCTCGTCCCCGCCGAGCTCGGCTCGCCAGCCGGTCCTGGCCCGCCCGAGAGACCACAGCGGGTCAGGGCATGGTTTCGGGTCTGTCCGGGGCGGAAGCGGTACCGATGAGCTGGGTTCTCGACGCCCATCACGCCCTCCACAGCGCGAACGAGGCGCTCGGCGAGCCCGCTGAGAGGTGTCGCGCACTGGTCCGCGCAGCGTGACGACTCCGTCCTGCACGGACGCGTGAATGGCGTGGCTGAGCGTGGGAACAGATAGGGCACCACGGTGCGCTGGATTTCCTCCTCGATGTCCTCGTCCGACCGCAGGAAGGCCTTCAGCAGGTCGCCACGACTGACGATGCCAGCTCCGTATAGGTGACCGCTCGTGACGGAGCCGTCCCTGCCCGCCGACGCACCCGAGCGCGACCTTGTCCGCCCGATCCGAGGCCGCATGCCGGTCGACGGCCTCGTGGGCGGTGTTGGGTCCGCCGCCGGGCAACCCAGCCAGTGCGTTGCGCGCCTGCGCACAGGGAGACGCGCAGCGGGCCCGGTCATAGTCGCTGAGCGGGGAGGGACGGCCGAAGCGGTGGCCTTGTGGATGGATTGCCAGTGCATGAGTGCTCCGCACGGCCCCTGATGTCCGGAGTCGCCGAGCCACGTTCGGGTTCACAGAGCCCGTGGCCGCCCGCTTCTCATGGGCCCGGAGGGCACGGTGCACGGTTTCGCTCTGTTCCACCGTGTCCCCCCGTAGCCCTCAGCTCCCTTCCAGGCGGGACCGCCGCACGCCGCCGATCTGTAGCACCGGACGGCCCTGACCGGGGCACCAGCCGACCCGTTCGGTTCTTCGATGTCGGCATCAAGCCCACGTCCAGTACACAGATCACTGCCGTAAGCGACGGTGCATCGGCGCCCGTGATCGCGTCGGCCGCCTCCTCAATCACAGGGTTCCGGACGGTGTCACACCAGGTCCGTGACGGGCCGTTGAAGACCAGCGCTCGCCCCTGGTACTCGCTCGGCCGGACCGGCCCCTTGTACTGCTGTGGGCCGACCGGTACGGACAACGGGGTCGGAAGGCCCATGGTGAGAAACCTCGGTGCGGTGTTGGATGACGGCGGAAGCAGGACGAGGGGCATGAGCTGCTGGTGCGGACTCAGACCGCGGCACCCCGCATGCGCCCTTGTCAGTACCGCCGGGTCACTTCCCGTCGCCGAAGTGGTAGGGCCGTCCGCAGCGCTGCGCTCGACCATGAGACCGGCGAGGAGGGGCCCACGGAAAAGGTGCGGTGTCCGGCAAACGCCGTGATCCGTTGCGACAAGGAGCGGTTTCGCGGTTCCAGCGGCGGCGAACACCGACGACGTCCACATATCCGGGAGAAGCTGATGACTGATCCGATCATGGTCGGAGTCGACGGCTCCGGCCGCAGTCTGCGAGCTCTGGTGTGGGCCGCCCACGAGGCGGCACTGCGTCACTGTCCTTTGCGCATCATCCACGTCCTGCCCCTGTTCCACTCCTACGCGACCAACGAGGCGGAGCGCATCGCGGAGAGGAACGACTGGGACCAGGGAGTCGTGACCGAGGCAACCGCCATCGTGCGGGAAGCCCATCCAGACCTTGAGGTGACATCCGCCCTCCCCTCGGGGAACCCGGCAGCGGTGCTGCTGGCCGAAGCGGAGCACGCCCAGACGGTGGTGCTCGGTGCAAAGGGCATGGGCGGCTTCGGAAGCCTGCTGATCGGTTCGGTCGCCATGCAGGTCGTCGGCCACGCGGCCAGTCCAGTGGTGATCGTCAACCACGTCCCCACCGGGCACGGCCGCATCGTCGTCGGCGCCGACGGGTCGGCATACTCCCGGGCAGCCCTGGCCTACGCTTTCGAGCAGGCGTCGCTGCGCGGCGCCCCGTTGCACGCAGTGCACGCCTGGAGCCATCCAGGGCCCCACGCCTATGTCAGCGCGGCCCAGGACGCCCTGGCCAAGGAGCAACAGCAGGCGCTGGAGGAGTGGCTGGCTCCGCTGCGCCACGAGTATCCCGATGTCGAGGTGGTGGAACAACTACCCGACGAACCACCGGTCATCGCGCTGTCCCGGGCCTCGGACCGCGCCGACCTCCTGGTCGTCGGCTCGCGTGGACTCGGCGGCTTCCACGGACTGGCCCTCGGCTCCGTCAGCCACCACCTCCTGCAGTTCTCCCAATGCCCCCTGGCAGTCATTCGCCCACGGACCTGAGATCCCCCTGACCATCACATGCCGACTTGACCTTCCCTCGACGCCGCCCGCGGGTATCCCGACAATGCGGTTCGTTGACGAGCGGGAACACGTGGCCCTCGCGCTGGTTCCCGCTCCACCATTGCACCTCCAACGAGCCTGGCCGACCCCTGCTCGCGTGCCTGCCGAACGTCGCACCCGGCCCGCGGTCACACCGACCTGATCCGTCGCCATGCCGCACGGTACGGAACGCACTGATCCGCCGTGGCGCAGACAGGGAGGAGACGGCATGGTTCCGGAGTCGCCGGCCGTCACCTTCATGGAGGCACTGTCGGTGGCGCGCGCAGCCGGCCGCGCAGCGGTCCACACGCGTCATTCATCGGATGGGATCGGATGGAACGAGACGCCGGCCCAGTGGCGAACAAGCCGATGCCATTGCGCCCTCCGTGGTGCACATGCCGATGAATCGCTCCCGGGACCTCGGGGGACTGGAGCGAGCAATGGTTTCGTCCGCACGGCGTCACGGTTGTCGGTGTGTGCAAGGGGGCCGGGCGTCCAGAGAGCCGTCCAGCATCCCCATGCGTGGCTCGCGCCTGGGTGAGCCGTCTGGCCTGGCCGGTGTCCGCGCCGACCCGGATTTCGGTTCGCCGGCGTGATCTCGATGCACAGGACAGAACCCGGACGGCCGACCGATCACATGCTGAGGATCATGCAGCACTACGGCCTTCTCGCAGGCCAGTCCGCATCTGTCAGGATTTGCGCGGGCAATCTTGCCGACGTCGCCCCGGCCCGTCTGCGGCACGACGCGACGGACTCCTCCTGGTGCGAGCCCGCCGATGCGCTGATCGGCCTACTCCAGAACCGGGTCATGTCCGACACGATCAACCGGCTCTTCTCCGCAGGACGGAGCTTCGCCGACCCCTCGCCACGCGTCACCGACGATCGCGCCGACCAGCGCGTCCAGGCCGGCATCGCACACTCGGCGAAATGATCCGCTCGATTCAGCGAGCCGTCTTCGAAAAGGCCGTGCACGGCGAGATGCGCTCTTCCGGCACACCACAGGCGTTCAGGCGTCCCAGTCGCCCGTCCGCCAGGGCCGACGCCTCATCCTCCAGGTCTGGTCATGGGGGCTCAACCAGGGCTGCCACCGGGGATGACGAGTTCACGGCCGCGATAGAAGCCATCCCGCTCCTCCACGATGTACGGGGCCATGGCGGCACGCCGCTGCGCCTCCGGCTCGGAGGCCCGCCAGGACTCGCACGCCTCCTTGGAGTCCCAGAACGACACCCCGGTGATCTCCTGCCCGTCCTCGGACCAGTACGCCAAGGCGCGATGCATGCCCTGCGGACGGATGGCCGGCCGCCACGCCTTCTCGAAGTCCTCCAGGGTGCCCGGCCGAATGCGGCGGGTCGTCACCCAGACAAAGTGCTCCTCCATCGCGCTTCTCCTCCGCTACGGCCGCTACGGCGGTTCGGGTCGTCGGCGCCACTTCGACCACCGTAGGTCCACAGCACCGATCGCGCCCGCGCGGCGATCGCGGTGCTGCCGGATCAAGCTGTGTGGCGGACGTCCCGGGGCGTGCGAGGCGAGCCATGATGGAGGTACAGGTGTGTGCTGCGAGGAGGGAGAGGGATACGGAATGGCGGAGTCGGGCGCTGGCGGTACCGAGGGCGTGGCGGGCGGCAAGGCTCGGTTCGACGACATCTACGACCGGCCGGACCCCCGCGCGTACTTCAGACGGCTGGCCCCGCTTGAGTACGAGATCCCGCACCACGCCCAGCCGGTCTTCCGGCAGGCCGCCACCGAACGGACCGCGCTCGACGACGAGCCGACGGTGCTGCTCGTACGGGATCAACGCCGCGCTGCTCAACCATGACGTGACGCTGGCGGAGCTGTACGAGCGGTACACCTCCCCTGCTTGCCTGGCGATGTCGATGGCGGAACTGGCGGCACGGGACAAGGAGTTCTACGCGGCGCGGCGCCGCGGGGACGCCGTACCGGTGTTCGGCCTGGATGTCTCGGCCCCCGCCGTGCACTACGCGCTGGAGGTAGGGCTCCTGGATGCCGCCTTCACCGACGACCTGGAACAGGGCTCAGCCGGGCCCGGTCTGAGCCGCGCGCTCACCGAGGTCGGCCTCATCACGCTGACAGGCGGCGGCAGTTACATCACCGCCCGTACGTTCACGGCGTTGCTGGAGCATGCCCGGAGGCCGGTATGGGTCAGCGCGTTCGTGCTGCGGACGGTGTCGTACCAACCGATCGTCCGGGCCTTGGCCGCACACGGTCTGAGCACCACCGTCGATGCCTCCCGCACCTACCCGCAGCGCCTCTTCACGGACGACCGGGAACGGCAGTATGCGATCACGGCGGTACGGGCGCTGGGCGGCGACCCTGCCGGACGTGAGGAGAACGGGCGTTTCCACTGCCTGCACTACGAGTCCCGACCCGATACACCATGACAACCAGGTAAATAGGCGGCGGTGTACCAAGACGTCCTCCGGCGGAGTCGTACGACTTTCCCGCGCGAACGGCTCCACGGACGAACTCACTGAGCGAACTGGACGGTGCGCTGGCCGCCTGCCGGCGTGTCCGCGTCTGGTGGCCTGGCGCGAGGCGGCCGCTCGGGGCAAACGCCGAGGCTTCCGGGACTGGGAGTACTGGGCGCAGCCGGTGCCCGGCTTCCCCCGGCGGACGCGTCGTTGGCGATCACCGGTCTGGCCCTGGCCGCGCACGGCGGCAACCTCACCGGGCGCATCTTCACCGGCGACCCGTCCGGCGACGCGCGGTACGCCGCCCTGTACGACATCGGGCTGGCCTCCCAGCCGACCGCCACGCACCCGGCTGACAGGCTGGAGCTGTACGAGGTCAGGGTCACGGTGCCCCGCCCGCCAACCGGCCCACCACCGGTGAGCGCGATACCTGCCGGCCATGGCTGGCCCGCGAGTTGGAACTGCTGCACCCCACATCGCAGGCGATGGTGGCGCTCGGCGCATTCGCCTGGCAGGCGCTGCCGCCCGTGCCGGCCGGCGCATGCTGGCGCATGCCCGACCGCGCCCGGTCATCGGACACGGCGCCGAGGCCTTGGTCTCAGATGAGGAGAGCGGGCAGGAGGTGCACCTGATCGGCGGCTACCACCCCAGCCGGCGCAACATATCCACCCGCACCCTCACTTCTGCCATGCTCCGTGGCGTACTGCGCCGCGGATCCGAGACCGCAGGGCTGCCGAGCCGTCATCGAGTGCGGTGATGGTCAGTGGCGCAGGGCCACCCTGGAGAAGCACCGATGAAGAGACTTATCGTGCTATTCAGCCGCGCCGGCGCCGTCGCCTTGGTCCACGAAGGCGACGCCACGCCAGGGCGACGGACCGCCAAGTGTCTGGGTGAGCCGTTCCTGCGAGGGATGGAGTGAGCGTCGAGCCGCATTGACGAACTTCAAGTGCCCCTGGTCCAAGGCGGTGTGGATCGGACGGAGCTCCTCAAGATCCGCTGGCTGACGATCATGGAAGAGAATGGTGAAATCCTCGATGACATCGCAGAGCTGGAGAGCTGCTGCGGCCGCCTCGGGATTCGCCACCAAGCTCAGCGACTGGATCGAGGCATTGAACGGTCCCCATGCGACTGCAGGTCTGCGCGGTTCGAGGAACGCCTCACGCAGTTCCATCTCGACGGCGCCGAAAGCCTGCAGGAACCTCTCATAGGCGGACGTCTGCGTCTCTTGAAGCCACTTTCGGTTCTCGCTGCGCCGCCCAACGACCCCGCCTGCAACGACGCCCACAATGGTGGCGGTAACACCACCTGCGGTGGATATCAAGAGCTCCCATGGAACAGCCATTTCAAACCCCCTGGGTGGTTGTCAGAAGCCGTCTCAACCGGCCTTGGAACGTGTGGGTCCAACAGGGACTTGGTCGAGTGAACTTCCGGCGGTAGGTGCATGAAGGTGGGGCCTCCTGGTAGCTCGGGGGTGCGACCCCGTTCCGAGCGGTTCCCGGAGGCCCCGTTGTCGTTGTTGTACGCGCCCGAGCTCGTCCTCTTCAACTCGCTTGCCGTGTCGTGCGATTGTCTCGCGCACGTGTACGGCAACGCGGCCGATCACCCCGGTCGGGTGCGTCGGTATCCGTCGGACATGACGGATGCGGAGTGGGCGGCCGTCCGGCCGTTGCTGCCGGTGCCGGCATGGCTCCAGGGGCGGGGCGGTCAGCCCGAGGGCTACTGCCACCGCCAGATGCTGGACGCGATCCGCACCTGGTCGCGGGCGGGATCTCCTGGCGGGCGATGCCCGGGGACTTCCCCGATTGGAGCCGGGTCTACGCCTTCTTCCGCCGCTGGCGCGAGCACGGGCTGATCACAGAGTTCCACGACCGGCTGCGCGGACGGGTCAGGGAGCGTGAGGGCCGAGCCTACGGCAGGGATCATCGGCGCGCAGTCGGTGCGGGCCGCCGCGACGGTGCCGGCCGCCTCACGCGGCTACGACGGCGGGAAGAAGTCCCGGGCCGCAAGCGGCACATCGTGACCGACACCCTCGGTCTGCTCCTGGTCGTCGCGGTCACCGCTGCGAACATCGGTGACCGGGACGCCGCAGCGGGCCTGCTGAGACGGCTGCGCCGCCTGCACCGCGACATCACCCTCATCTAGGCCGACGGCGGCCCCCTCGTCGGCTGGTGCCGCGACAAGCTCGCTCTAGCCTTGGAGATCGTCAAGCGAACCGACGACATGGAGAGGTTCGTGGTGCTGCCGAGGCGGTGCCTGGCAGAGCGCACGTTCGCCTGGCTGATGAACTCCCGCCGCTTGGCCCGGGACTACGAGACCCTGCCCGCCTCCAGCGAGGCGCTGATCCGGTGGTCGATGGTCACGCGGATGAGCCGGCGTCTGGAACGGCCACGGGCGGCCGACCGGCACTGAATGCCCCCCCGACGCCTCAAGGAAGAGCCACCCGCGCTCCGCCAGGCGCCGAGCCTTCGACCGCAGCCCCTCGACCTTCGCCGGCGTCGCCCCAAGGCCCAGCTCCACCGCGATCTCCTTGGCTCGAAGCGGCCCGTGACCAGTGGATCGCTGCTGTTCCAGCACGCCCACAATCCGCAGATGGTCCGGCGCCAGGACCGTCACGGGCAGCCCTTCCCGCCAGGGCGGCACTGTCGAGCCCGGCACCGGCGCGAGCGACGGCGCCGCTTCCTCCCCCGCCTCGGTCGCGGTCACGGCCGTGGACTCGGCGGCGGAGACTGCCAGGGCCTCGACCCGTTCGTCCCGCGCGATCACCCGCCGGTCCAACTCGATCTCCGCGGCCTCCAACACCTCAGCCAGCCGCGCGACTTCCTTCCGCAGGCCCTCCACCCGCACACGGGAGGCCGCCTCCCGCTCCTCCAGCATTCGCAGCACCGACGCCACCGCGCACCCCTCGCCCATCAATCGGACACAAGTCGCCGGCATGCCTCCCTCAGCCCAAGCGAAACCATGCCTGACCAGCAGAAATCAAAGGATCATGTTCGGTTGAGATACGGCTTCTCAGGCCAGGAAGCACGTCAAACCCTGTCCTGCATGGTCAGCTGGTCCTGGTTGATCCACTCCTCCCGCGCACCGCGGCGCACGCAGGCACCGCCGTCCCGGTCGTAGACGACGGCCCTCACCACGTGGGTGGGGCCGGTTCGTCGTCGTGCCTTCACAACACTGGTCTCCCCGCCTGCCCCTGGCGCCGGGCCGCAGTGGTCACGGTCCTGGTGGGTGCACCCGGGGGGAAGGGTCTCGTAGTCGCCTGCCAGGCGGCGGCCAGGCCGTCGGACTCCGGAGCGCGGGCGGCGACGAAGAATTCGGGCAGCACCCCCGCGGACACGGCTTCGGCGGCGACGGCTCCGGACACTGGCTCACCACCACGGCCGGGCGCGAGGGGCGGCGCCGGAGCCGGGCCGGCAGCCGGGCGATCCGGCCGCCGCGCGTCGGCCCCGGCACCGTCCGGTGCAGCGCGATCGCGCGGAGCTGCGACACCAGCTGGCCTCGGTCCCGATGACCGACACGTCCGTGCGCGCCCGGCCGCCGTCGTCCTCGGGCGTGAAGCGCGCCGGCGTCCAGAACTCCTCGGGCAGTTCACCGGCGAGCAGCACCGAGTCGTAGCCGGTCGGCATGTACGCCCCGGCCACGGCGCCCGGGGTGCCCGTCCGCCAGCCGAAGGAGAGCTGGGGCTGGAAGGCCGCCTCCCAGGCGACGCGCCGATCGGCGGCGGGGCGCGCCATGCGAGCCACCGCCTCGCCCCGGCTGCAGCGCAGTTCGCGGACCGCCGGCAA
>NZ_CM002285.1:71122-122928 GCF_000497445.1 Streptomyces roseochromogenus subsp. oscitans DS 12.976
GGAGCAATCGCGTCGACGGCGGCGTCCCGCACCCCATCCGGCCCCGGCGCACCCCAGGTGGTGCGCAGCCGGGCACGGTCCGTAGCCTCGATCAGCTCGTCGCCCAGCCGTACGTCCTCCAACAGGTACGCGTCGTCCGCGGCGGCCGTGGGAAGGTCGGTCACGCGAGCAGCTAGGCGGCGGCCGGCAGGGGGGTGACGCCGCGGAACGAGACGTCACCCCAGTCGCCGACCGGACGCTCCCGAGTGGTCTCGCGGGTCGCCGCGGGTGCGACGGCCGCGGCCTCCTCACGGTAGTGCTCGGTGTCCCAGGCGTAGAGCGGCAGCGGCAGACGGCGCCCTGGTACCAACGGCGTCAGTCGAGGCGCGCTCCGTGCGTGAACAGCCGACTGGCAGCGCGGGCCATGCGGGCCGCCTCGGACTGGTGGCGGCGCAGCGAGGCGGCGGTACGGGCCGTGGCTCCGGCCACGGTCAGCGTCTCCTCGATGGCGGCGGTCAGCACGGGGTGCGGGCTGATCTCCAAGGAGACGTGGTCGCCGACCGCGGCCATGGCAGCGGCGGACTCGGCGAACCGCACCGGGCGGCGCAGATTGTCCATCCAGCAGCAGGCGTCCAGTTCCGGGCCCGTGAGCGGGGCGCAGCACACGGTGCATAACATGCCGACCGCGGGCGGGCCCGGACGGATCTCGCCGAGTGCCGCCGTCAGTTCGGGGCGCAGCAGGTCCACGTCCCGGGAGTGGGAGGCGACGTCGACGCTCACGGGGCGGCAGAAGACTCCGCGCTCGGTGAGCTCGGCCTCGATGGCGCGCAGGGTATTGAGGTCGCCGGCCAGGACGCTGGAGGAGGGCGAGTTGACGACGGCGAGGGACACCCGGCCCCTCTTTGCCCTCGGCGAGCTCGCGCGCCGGGCCGACCGCAAGCTCCACGACGAGCGATCAGCGACAGTCGTTGGGCCAGTCGCCCGAGAACCGGTCACAAGCGCGGTCTAGGTCTCAAGTGGCCTTGATGTCCGCGTGGTCGACCGCTCCAGCACCGTCAGCTGAGGCCACTCGTGCTGCCACCACGCCGCCTTGGCCTCATGCGGAATGCCGGTCAGCTGAGGTAGTCCGCGCACCCCTCGTCGTCGAGTTCGAACGGGCCCTCAGGGATGATGCAGAACTCATTGCCCTCAGGGTCCGCCATCACCAGGAACCCGCCGTCGGCGTACTGCTCCAGCCTGCGTCCGCCGAGCGTCTCAACCCGCTGCTGCTCGGCGGCGGGGTCGGGTGAGCTGACGTCGAAGTGCATTCGGTTCTTGCCCGACTTGGGTCCGGCGGCCTGCTGGAAGCCCAGACCCAGGTCGTTCTCTCGGCGCAGCCATACGTAGGGGCCCATACGGCCTACGATCGGCCTCCCGAGCAGTTCAGACCAGAACGTGGCAAGCCGCTCCGGGTCGCCGGCATCGACGATGAGGGCATTGATCCGCATAGATGAGTCCGCCATGCCCTGATCCTCTCAAGGTTGCACAAGGCCGCTCAGCAGCGGGCTCCGGCCAGGGAGAACGACCTATAGACCACGAGGTTGCACTGGAGTACTGGCAGCCCGGAGAAGGCGAGCAGCCGGACCGGCATCAAGATCGATCTCGGCGCCAACGACGGCTCCGTTCATCCCCGGCGCCGGTCGTCGTCACACACCCGGACACGTCGCCACACACCCGGACACGCCGATGAGGGGTTCTCGGAACTCGAAACATTCTGGACCCGCCTGATCAACATCTGTCGCCCGAACTCGGTATCAACCGTTCTCGCCCCACCCCGACGAAGCCACCCAGGCAATAGGGGCTGACTTGGATGCCCGTGCGGCCGAGCGCGCCATACTTCATCACTGTCCTTCAGCGCCGGCTTTCGATGCGGACCTGCACACTCGCTCGCGGCTGGATTGATCACCCCGGGGGCTTGTCGGCTACTTCGATTCGGCCGTGCCCGTGGGGATCGACATGGCCTGGAGGGCGGCGACCGCGCCGGGCCAGGCGATGTCGCCGGGGTAGAGCGCGGAGAGCAGGTAGGCCCAGATGAGGGCGCGTAGCGCAGCGACGCGTTCGGGGTACTCGTCGGTCGTCTCCTTGCCGTCGTACGTGGCGACGCCGCCGAGGGAGTGTGTGGCTCCCAGAAGCGTCAGGAGGCTCTTGGAACCGGGGCTGAGGCAGTAGGCGTCAGCGCGCCAGTCCGTGCGCTCGGAGAACACGGGCGGCCGCCGCACCCTGCAGGCGGCCATTGCCGCGTATCAGGAGGCAGACCAAGCGCTGCTCGCGCCGCTCAGCGCGCAAGTCCGCAGCGCACCTCCGCGAGGCACTGGCGAGCGTCGTCAGCCACTCGCGCCAACACCGCGAATAGCAGGCTGATCGGCCTTGCTCGCCGGACTACACCCACACCACGAACAGCAGCTCGTCGCCGGCGAGCGCGCGGGGCCAGAACCGTGTCACGACCTCGTTCAAGCACCGGGCATAGCTCAATCCTGCCGTGATGGCGGCTCTGCTCGCCGCCCAGCGAGCGAGCCAGGTCCGCGACGACCTCACAGTCCGCAACGACCCACCCTGGAACAGGCCGTCGCCATGACTGCGATCTGCGGCTCTGTTGAGCGATGCTGAAGATGAGATGTTCATGAAGGCGACATTCTGGTTGTCGACGGGGCGAGGTGAAATGACACCGGCGGCCGCCGGGATCGTCGTGAACGTGGTGTCGGTTTCGTCGTCACTCTGTCGCGTGCGTCTCGGTGGTGGCGACGCGGGTGGAGGACTCGTCGACGATGCCCTTCTCCTCGGTGAAGGCGGCGACGAGGGACTGCCAGGCGATGTTGCGACCGAGCGAGGCAGGCCGCGGCTGGTGAGATGAATCAGGTGGACGGCGTCGTCAGAGAACAGGGTGTCCTGCCGCCCGGCGATGGTGAGGTGGTGTTCGATATAGCTGGCGGTCTTCTCCTTGGCCAATGCACGGCATCGATAGCTGATCGCGATCCACTGGTCGAGGGCCGACGGAACGCCGCGTAGAGGGCTTTGGCGGCGGTTCGGTGTCTCGGTCGTCACCGGGCGGTGCGTCATCGTCCACGAACAGGATCAGGTCGATGGCGCCCGTGCGATGGAGAGCGTCCAGTGCGGCACCGAGGAGGGCGCGGCCGAGTCCATCGTCCTCGTGCGGCGGGCTTGAGACCGATCCACCACAGAACTCCGGTGCCCTGTACGGGGGTTCCAATGGTGGCGTCGGCGAGGGTCTCCCTGTGTGTTCGGTGATGAGGAGGCGGCGAGCGCCGGGGGTGGCGGGCCCGGTGTCGCAGCGGTCGAGGTGGGGCAGCTCAGGGGCAGGGAGAGTGCGGCGGTGCATGTAGCGCCACAGGTCGGTTCCGGCGCACCCGACAGCCCTGAGAGCGGCGTGGGTGGCGGGGCGGTGGCGTACGAGGAGAGCTTCCAGACCGAGGGTGAGAACTGTGGCGAACTGGAAGGCGTCCAGGGGCCGGGGGCCATCTCCGTGTCGGCGTGGCCGAGCAGGGCACGGGCCACGATCTCGTCCTCCCGGCAGCGCAGACGCAGGATCACACCGAGGGCGCCCCCGGGGGCTCAGCGCGTAGGAGAGATGACACCGGGAACGGCTCCGGCGGCGTCGTGGCCACGGACGTGGAGGGCGGCCGAGTTCGGCCCACCATCCGGCATCCACCCCCGAGCGGCCTTCCAGGGCATCGGCGGGCATGGCGGGGGGCGTGGTGGCGCGCTGGCCGGACAGCCGGTCGGCGTTGGCCAGGTCCAAGAACGCCACCTGATCGGTCGGGCATAGCGGCCCAGGCCAACGCCGAGTACGGGGCTCGCGTACACAACCATCGCGCGGTACTCCTCATCAATGTCCAGAAAGCCGGCAGTGGGCCACAGGGAGACACACCCAGGGGCCTTCCTGAGGCTGTGTCGAGCGAGGTCAGGCCGGTAAGGGCGGCGCCGTGCTCCCCCGGCAGCCACTTCTCAACGGCGGCCACGGCAAACAGAACGGACGGGTCTCGCTCGCGGGCAAGGTGACCGGGATCGATCAGTCCGAAGCCGCGGCCACTGAAACTGCGCGATGCCCACTGCGGACCAGATCTCAGAAACTTCGGCAGTGGGCTCAGGATTGGGTCAGCGACCTCGAGCAACGGCTGAGCACGGGCATGGACAACGATGGGTGACTCACGCAGGGGCACATCGTCTGGAGGGGCTTCGACCGTCGCACGCAGGCTCTTGATGAGCGGAAATCGTCCGGCGTGCCCAGAGCCTGAGCGGGGCCGTCAGCACGTTCACCTACGGGCCGCCGGGAATGCCCTGGTTCGGCAGGCGAGTTGGGTGCCGCCGCTCGACTTCGGTTAGTCTTCGGCGCTCAGCACAGATCATTTCCATGATTTCGGGGGAATTCCTTGGCCACCCTGCCGCCGCTCGACGTGTCCCAGCCGGACCGCCGCAAAGTCATCCGAAATAGGATCATCCTTGGACTCTTCGTCGTGTCCATCGGCGCCTCCATCGCGGTCAACGGTTTCAGCAGAGGCCCAGGTGACGCCGACAGCGTGCAGGCGGGCGACTGCTTCGAGAACACCGGCACCGAGAAGGATCCCCACATCAAGAAGCACGACTGTGGTGACGCCCACGCCGCCTACAAAGTGCTGAAGCGGTTCAAGAACGCCGTCACCGACATCTCCTGCTGGGATGTGAAGGGAGCGACGGGCTCCCTCACACAGGTCGGCTCGACGAGTTACGTCGTATGCTTCAAGGAGAACACCCACTGACATGTGAACGAACGACATCCGCTGTCCCGTCTCGACATACTGCGTTTCGCCCGCCGTGTCATGGCGCAGCAGGCCATAACACAACTGGCCCTGATCGCCCGGCGGATCGCAGACGAGGAACAACGGGACGCGGGGCGACAAGCCGCTGAGGCTCGCCAGGCCACGGCGGCGCAATGGCCGATCCAGTACGACCTCAACCTGGCCAACACGGACGCTGTGCACATCGGTGACTGCTGGGCGGCGGCAAAGAGCGGTCAGATGCCGGCCGGTGACCCGCGAGCAGGCGGTGAAGACGCTCCGGCAGCAGGTGCCAGGGTGTACGCACTGCTGCCGCCCGGACACCGAGCTGGGCCTCCCCGGCTGAGGGCTGTCCCGTAACTGATCTTTGGCATGAGGGTGGTTGGTCAGGACTGGATCCTGGGGACCACCGGTGGGCTCCGCCGCCAGGTGCGGCAGACTCCCACTGCTATGGTGCGCCGGTGTCAGAGATCAAGAAGTTCCAAGTCACCTTTGACTGCGCAGAACCTGAGCGCCTCGCTCGTTTCTGGTGCGAGGTGTTGGGGTACGTCGTGCCGCCGCCACCGGAGGGGTTTGCCACTTGGGAGGATTTCAAGCGCTCGCAGCCACCTGAGCAGCGGGATTCATGGTTCGCCTGCAGTGATCCCTCAGGTGTGGGCCCGCGACTGTACTTCCAGCGCGTCCCCGAAGGGAAGGCCGCCAAGAACCGGCTGCATCTTGATGTGCGGGTCGGCACCGGGCTCGTGGGCAAAGAGCGCCTCGCCGCACTTGAGGCCGAATGCGCACGGTTGGTCCCGCTCGGCGCGGTACACGTGCGAACGCTGTATGACGGCAATGATTCGTGCATCCCGATGCTGGACATCGAGGGCAACGAGTTCTGTATCGACTGAGCATTCTCCGAGCCGAAGAGGCGGGGAGCCGCCTCCTTCGGACCTCTCTGGTCCCGTATGGGGCAGGAGTTATGCCGTGAGGGCGGGGTTGTGCAGCCGGGCGATGCCGAGCATGGCGGTGTGAACGCCGTCGCCCTTCAGACGGCAGTCGCGAAGGATCTTCCAGGCCTTCATCCGCGCGAAGACGTGCTCGACGCGGGCCCAGACCTTGCGGTGGGAGGTGTTGTCCTCGTCCTTCCAAGCTGGCAGTTCGGTCCGGCCGCGTTCACGGCGGTGCGGGATGAGCAGGCCGGTGCCCCGATAGCCGCCGTCCGCGATGACCGTGACCCGGCCGACGGCGACCTTCGCACCGGAAAGTTCCCACGCCTTGCAATCGTTGCGGTTGCCCGTGACCGGCCTGCCGACGGCGGCGGCGAGTCGAGTGTCGGCGTCGATGACAACCTGGTGGTTGGTCGAGTACCGGTAGTTCTTCGGCTGCTCGGCAACCGTATGATCCCGCGTGGGGACCAGGGGTGCCGTCGACAATCAGGTGCAAATCGTGGTCACCGAAGGCACCAGCCTGCGCCTCCAATGGGCCACCGCTGGCAAAGGCGTCGTCCCCCTGGGCTGAACCGGCCGAGCTTCGGCCGGGCCGGGCGCCCGCCATCTGCCGCCGCGGCCCGGCTCCGCCGGTACGAGGACTGGCACACGGCATACACCGTCGCGGTGAGGATCGTGTTATCGGGCCAGGCTTCATGGCCACTGTCATAGTGGGCACTCCAGCCGCGGCCGTCACCCGTCGGAGCACTGGCGTCCAGGGGCACGCGGGGGTTTTCGATCTTGGCTCCACCTCCCGGGAGGACGGTTCCCGCCCGACACCGGACTGTGCCACCGCCGTACACCACGCTGCCCCAACCTCCATTATCGGCCTGGTTTCGAACAGTGAACGTCTTCTTGACCACCTGTGAGGCCGCCGCACGGGTACCAGGACCCGCCGTTCCGGGCGCGGCAGCCGTCGCAACCGCCGAACGCCTACGACAGCGGCCGTGGTCAAACCCACACCCACGCAAGTCCGCACAACGCGCAAACGCATGAAGAGTCCTCCCCAGACCGAATGAGACAGATGCAGCGTGAGACAAGCTGCAGCACCAGCCGATGCCAGTCCCGCACGACGCCATCCGTCGCCACCGCACCCGCTCCAGTCGAAAGAGTGATCTCGACTTCGTCCGGCTCACGGCCTGCCCGTCTCGTTGACATCTCGGCGGCCGAACCCTGGTTCATACGCCGCCGACAACACGAGCCGCTCGAGCTGAGCGGATAGCGACTAATCACCGGGTGCTCAACAGGCTCCAGGAGCTGCACCCGCGACGGCCACACCACGTTGCGTGCACCCATGAGCAGCGGATCCAGGTGCGCAGGACACCACGCAAGGGACGTGTCACACAGCCGGTCGATCTCGAAGACCGCCGCCTCGGCACACCGCTCCGGATCGTCCGGGCCGCTGACCCGGGCGTCACACGGGAAGGACTTGTCTGCAAGTTAGTCATTCACGCCCGCAGAGTGGCACCACCCGCGCCCGACCCCCCTGCCCGGCCTGCCGCCTCCCCACACGGGGCACGCACCCGTCACAGGGCACAGCAGGCTCGGCTCGCTCATCTGTACGGAGCGGAGTAGGCGCATACGACCACGTTGACCAAATCTGCCTGCGGCGAAAGGCACTTCTCGACGTCAGCGCCGCCTTTTGTCCACCTACTTCGGGCAGTTTCCCGGGAGATCCGGCCACGCGGTCGCACGCCGGACGGACGGGAAGCGGGGAGCAACGTCATGGACTCACGCGGCGGCAACTACCGGCAGCAGGCGCGCTACTTCGCGCCCAAGGCTGCGGACCTCGATCAGCTCCTGCTCCTGCTCCTGGAGGCGACGCACGGCCCACCGTACGGCAGCGCGCTGGGCGTCGCTCGGCTCGGCTAACTCATAGACCACGCGGACGAGTTGAGTAATCGAGGTCAGCAGCGGGGCGCCGTCGACGGCGCTGCGCCCGGCGGGTTCACTGCGCAGGTGGGCGAGTACCGCCCGTTGCACTCTTCCCATGCCCCGTGGCATGGCTCCAGGATTCCGTCACTTCCGCTCGGCGAGCGCGAGGCGTGTGGGCGATGGGTACAGCGGGGACAGCTGCCGTTGCGATAGCCACCCGGCTGACCAGCTCTGCAAACCTCAGCGGCCGTCCGCTGGTGGTGGGGCTCAGCACATTCGGGTGAATGTTTGGTACCTGTCACTGCTGTACCGGGCCGCACCATCACTGCCCGTGACAATCCGCTCCGCATCCCGGCGCTGGCCTGGATTCTTCCGGTTGACGTCCCACGCCTGATAGTGAATCGGGTTGCCATTGCCATCGGTTCTGGGGGACGTTCCTTCGCGATCGTCCCACGTAGCCCCAGCAAGGGCGGAGGCAGGCGGAGTTGATGACGATGCTGGTGGCGACGTCGGCCTGTTCGGCCAGAGCCAGGCTGCTGCCGGCGGTCACTGACAAATCCGCGAACGATCACTGGATGGGTGAAGCGTTGACCTGGGGAGCAAGTGATCGTTTCAGGATTTGTGACTGTGGTGCGGTGCGTCTCTGCACTGGTGTTTTCGTGGAGCTGCGTAGCTGGAGAGGCTCCCGTGAGGGCCGAAGGGTGAAATCCCCCTCCGGCTACTCGGCGATGGTCTGCTCGACGCCGCCGCATACGCAAGACTGGTCGACTGACCCGCTTGGCGCCGGTCCTGTGCCGAGGGGGAGAAGGGAGAAGAGACGCATGGTGGATACGACGACGGCGCCGACGGCTGCCGACGTCTGGCTGCTGGCCCGGGAGAACCCGTTCCCTTTATTGCGCTCGACCCAGGAGCTGGTTGACGCTCTCGGCGTGGCGTACGGCGACCGCTTCGTCTCCTGGCGCACCGACGAGCTGGTCTTCGGCGTCCAGGGCGGGAAGCTGTTCCTGCGCACCCTCGGCGGTCTGGACGTGCCCGCGCCGAAGGTGGTGTGCGTGCGGCAGGTGCCCGGCTCCATGCGCCACGACCGTGAGGTGACGCTGCTGCGGCATTTGGAGCGCATGGAAGCCGTGCTCCTCAACCCACTGGAAGGGCACATCGCCTCACGGAACAAGGTGTGGCAGCTCCAGGAACTGGCCCTGGCTGGGCTGCCCGTGCCCGACACCCTCTCGTACGCCACCGCGCCCCTGGACGGCGTGCTGCGCATCCGGGGTCTGGATGCTCCGTACGTGGTCAAGGCCGTCAACGGCTACCAGGGGAAGCGGGTGTTCCTCGCCTCCGACATGCCCCTGCTGCGCGACCTGGCGGGCTCACTGGACCAGAAGGCACCGCTCCTCCTCCAGGAGTACGTGACCGCTTCGCACGGCCGTGACCTGAGGGTGGTCGTGGTGGACGGGAAGCCCGTGGGAGCCGAGGTGCGTACCTCCCCCAGCGGTACGCTCGTCTCGAACCTCGCCCGGGGCGGCCGTCCCACCCTGTGCCTGGGCCGCCATCCGCGGGCGGAGGCCCTGGCCGTTGCCGCGGCCCGTACGGCCGGGCTCGTCATCGCGGGCGTGGACCTCCTCTTCGACTCCGAGGACTCGGACGACGAGGACGCCTTCGTCGTCTGCGAGGTCAACTCCGTGCCCGGCTGGCGCCCGGGGATGACGGAGGTCGTGCCTGCCGTCCTCAGGACCGTCGACCGCGCCCTGCGGACATGGTCCGCTCACAGCTCCTTGCCCGGGGCCGACGGACCCTGAGCGCGGCAGCTGCGTGTGATCGACCACGACGGCAGGAAGGTCCTCGCTGTCGAAGTCTCCGGCGGGGCCAGATGTATGCCTACCGCGACGGACAGCGCGCGGAGTTCTGCGTCCGCGTCGGCCCGAACACGCTGCTCGCACGCCACCATGAGATCGCCGCCGGATTCCGGCAGGCTCCGACCGTCACAAGGTTCTGAAAAGTTGTGTCACATCTCCTTTCTGCAGGTCACGGCGTTATGAGGTGGGCGGCGGGACATGAGGGTGATGAACGCCCACTGGATGTTCGTGGCCACGTCAGGCTGCACGTGGCAGCAGTTGCCGTCAGCGTCGTTTGGGCCGTCGGCGGCGACGGCCCACCGGTGTTTCTCCGAGTGGACGAAGGCCAGGGTGTGCGTCAAACCCCACCGCCTGGTCCTTGACAAGCTCGGTTCTCGCGGAGAGTTGGACTGGTCCCGATGCGCGGTCGACTCGGTGAACATGCGGGCCTTGAAAAAAGGGGGACCTGACGGGCCCGAATCCTGTAGACCGGGGCGAGTACGGCATCGAAGATGCACTTAATCACCGAGCGGACCGGTCTACCCCTGTCCATCAGTATCGCTGGGGCGAACCTGCACGACAGCCAGGCCCTGATCCCCCTGGTGAAGGGCATACCACCGATCCGCTCCCGCCGCGGACGCAGACGGCGCAGGCCCTGTGAGGGTACTGAACCGGTCGCGTTTGTCGGCGCAGATGGTGTGACGGGTGGGGTTGGTAGTGGCTTGCGCCTGTCTCATCCCTGGACGCCCCTGTCTGTGCCGTGCTTCCGCGGGGCAAGATGCACGCCTGAGCGCACGCCCCCAACCGGCAGTACGTCCAGGTCATGACGGCACGTCGCGCGTATCCGAGTGATCTGTCCGATGCCCGTTGGGAGTTGATCGAGCCGGTGCTGTCCGCTCGGCGCTTCGAACGCCGGGGCCGGGACCCTGGACTTCGGCCGGCCGCCTCGGCACGACCTGCGCGAGATCATGAACCCGATCCTGTACGTGGACCGCACCGGCTGCCAGTGGGCCTACCTCCCGCACGACTTCCCGCCCCACCAGACGGTCTACGGCTACTTCGCCAAATGGCAGACCGACGGCATCTTCGCCCAGCTCAACGGCCTATTACGGGAGTTGGTGCGCCAGCAGGAGGACAAGCACCGCCACCCTTCGGCCTGCGTGATCGACGCCCAGAGCGTCAAGACCTCCACCCCTGTCCCCGCCAAGTCGCAAGGCATCGACGCGGGCAAGAAGATCGTAGGCCGCAAGCGCAGCATCATCACCGACACCCTCGGCCTGCTGCTCGCGGTGCTGGTCACTGCCGCCGGCGTCCAGGACTCCACCGCTGGTCGCGCCCTGCTCGAGCAGGCCGCCACCGACCACCCCACCCTGCGCAAGGTCTGGGTCGACGGCGGCTACCGCAAGCACTTCGTCGAGCACGCCGCCGCCCTCGGCATCGACCTGGAAATCGTCCAGCGCGCCCCCGGGACCAGGGGATTCACCCCGATCCCGAAACGCTGGGCCGTGGGGCGGACCTACGGCTGGCTCATGCTCCACCGCCGCCTGGTCCGCGACTACGAAACCCACCCGCACCGCTCCCAAGCCGTGATCCACCTGGCCATGACCGACCTCATGGCTCGCCCCCTCACCGGCGAGACCACCATATCCTGGCACGACCCGAAATAACCCAATCAAATCCGCATTCCGGGATGAAACAACGGGAGAAAACGACCTCTAAGACCGCGTCCTACGTGGTGAGGCGGTCGTTGGGCTGTGCATGGGGCGGGGTACGTGGAGTTGGATTGTTCCGGACGGGTTGTGGGAGATCGCGAAGCCGTTGATCCCTCCGGCGAGGGTTCGGCCGCAGGACGGCGGGACGCAGGACACGCCTGATGAGACTCTGTTCGCGGCGATCATCTGCGTGCTGGTCAGCGGCTGTGCCTGGCGGGCACCGCCTCCCTGCTTCGGCATGTCGAAGTCCACAGCCCACCGCCGGTTCCTGATCTGGTCCAGAGCCGGCGTTTGGGGCCGTCTGCACGAGGCGGTCTGCACCGGCTCGACGACGCCGGCCTCATCGACGTCACCCGCGTCGTCCTCGACACCGCCCACGTCAGGGCGAAAAGGAAGGCGAACACACAGGTCCGAGCTCCGTGGACCGGGGTAAGCCGGGTTCCAAGATGCACGTACTGTCGGACGCGAACGGACTGCCCATGGTCGAGGGTCACCAAACGAGACACGACCCTCACCACGGCCGGCACTTCAAGCCCCAGCGCCTCCACGCGGATAAGGCATACGACCGCCCGGACCTGCAGAAATGGTGGTCCGGCCCAACGGACGGCCGCGCCGGGCGCGTACGCAACGGTGCAGGACGACGGCAACATCGTCGTCTACGAGCAGGCGAGCACCACACCGCTGTGGGCGAGCGGCACCAACGCCCGCCCGCAGACCACCCACTCCGGCAACACCCTCAAGCCCGGCTGGTGGACGCAGGGCACCTACACCCGCCTGGTCGGCCCCGGACTCCCAGCTCTGTCCCCAGGGGCAAAGTAGCTACGAGTGATGCTCAGGCCGTGGATCGACGAGGGTGCCGACCCGGTTCTCGTACTCGCGGCGGGCTTTGCGCTGGGCTGGGACCGCCGGGACGCCCTGGGCGCCGTCGAGCGGTTGGCAGCGGGCGAGGAACTGGCGGTGCACGGCGGGGGCGGCGGTGACGCGGAGGGTGTAGCCCTGGCCGCGCCGCACGGTCACCCCGTGGTCGAGCGCGGCGCGCTCGGTGGGCTCCAGTTCGGTGGTGCGGAGGAAGTCGGCGACCTTGCCGGGCATGTCGAGGGTGACTGGCAGTTCCGGGGCCGGGGCGTCTTCGCGGCCGGCGGTGGTGTGGTCGGGCATGAGGTCAGCGACGGCGGTGCGGCTGACGCCGTGGTCGCGGGCGAGGGCGGCGATCGAGCGGCCCTGAAGGTAGGCGGTGCGGACGGTGTCGGTCTTGTCGGGCGGGACGGCAGAGCGGCGGCCGCCCTTGCTGCCTTTGGCCTCGGCGGCGCGCAGTCCGTCGTAGGTCAGCTCTCGTTGGAGGTCGCGCTGGAGTTCGCCGGCGGCGGCGAGAGTCTGCACCATGAACTTCACGGTGGACAGCAGTTAGCCGGTGCGCGGGTGGCGGGCGGTGAGGTCCATCGCGGAGAACGCGCCGTCGTGGATGCGCAGTGCCGCCTGGTCGCGGTGGAGGACGTCGAGCACGTCAAGGATGTTTCCGGTGCCGCGTACGAGGCGGAACATCTCGGAGATGTGCACGGTGTCGCCCGGCCGCGCGTAGTCGAGGAGCGCGCGGAACTTCGGGCGCTGAAGGGGTGGAGGCGGCTGGAGGGACCGCCGTCCTCCTCGAAGACGACCGGGTCCTCGATCTCAGCCTCCGCCAGGACGAGATTCTGCCGGGCGGTCGACTGCTGGTCGGTCGAGACCCGCCTGTAGACCAGGTTCGCCACCGAAGGGCCCCTTCCAGACGGAGGCTCGGACCCTACCTGTCATCAAACCCTGTCAGCAATTGCCATCGGATCTGATTGGATTCGGGCTGCCGCGGACCCCCGGATTGCACGGGTTCATTGGACGCGCCCGCTACCTGTCGTCAAACGAATGAAGACAGGCTTGGCAGACAGGGGTGCCGATGTCCAGGCCGTGGGTGGTCTGGACCTGGGCAAGGGGGACCGGTTATCCCGGGTCCAGTGAAGGCCGTAGTAATCGCCAGATGTGGGATCGGGCTGGCCTCTACCCTGATGCGGTGAGCGACTATTCGATGTCAGCCAAGGATGTAGTCGCGCTTGTGGAGCGGCTCGACGCCCACGGCGCAGATGCGTGTATTGGTGGCGGGTGGGGCGTGGATGCGCTGCTCGGGGAGCAGACGCGAGAACATTCCGACCTTGACGTATGGGCGCCGGCCGCACATCTTGAGCAGTTGTTCGTCGCGTTTGCTGAGGCTGGTGTCGACCGGATCTTCCCCTGGCCTGGTGACAGGCCGTGGAACTTCGTCTTGCACGACGGCGTTCGGTTGCGGGTCGACTTGCACCTCTACGAGCCGCTCGCGGACGGATCGCTGCACTACGGATCCGTGGTGGAGGGCGGTCCTTTTCCGGCTGAAGCACTCGCCGGACGTGGTTCGATTGCCGGGACTGCGGTTCGGTGCGAGTCGGCCGAGTGGGCGGTGCGCTGGCATACCGGCTATCCGGCTCGCGATGTCGATCGCCACGACGTGCCCTTGCTGTGCCAGCGGTTCGGGATCACCGTGCCTGAGGGCTTCGGGCCGCTTGAGGAGCACTCCCCAAGCGGCCCGGCGTAGACGCAAGGGGCTCCTTCTCGATCGGGGTCTGCTCGTGCCCGACGCGGGGAGGCTCAGTCTCAATCTGGGGGCTCCGCCAGCCTACGGCACGTTTCCAGCGTATTCCGGCTGCCCTCCCGGAACGCCGCCCCGGGCCGAGTAGCTCAGCGGGTAGAGCGGCGCTACCTGCGTGGCGGAGGTCGCGGGTTCGAACCCCGTCTCACGATCGCCGGACCGATCTTGATTTCGGGCATATCTTCATCTCGGCGAATCGTCAGGTCTTGCGCACGGCGCCGGTGAAGCCGGCGATGAACAGGGTGGCCAACGCCCACGCGGCCAGCTGCAGCACCCAGCCCGCGACGGTGAGGGTCTGCCCTGCATGGGTGCCGGTGGGGGCGCACAGGTCCTGCGCCCCCGTCTTGACCGCCGGCAGACCCAGATCCATACCCACGCCGACCCGCTCCACGATGCTGCAGGGCGTCGTGGGCTTGCTCGCGCGGGCGGTGTGCTCCAGGCCGCCGCCCGGCCCGCCGAGGACGACCGCCAGCGCGACCGAGCTGGCGAGGACGGCGAACAACAGCAGCAGCGCTCGCCAGGGTTGATAACCGAAGCCGAGGGCCAGCCCGGTGAATCGGGCCCAGGCCCGGTCACGCCGCCGAAGCCCGCCGCGGTCGATCTGGTCCCGCCGCTGCGCCATGAGAATGTCCCGCACCTCGCTGTCGTGACCGGCCGCCCGGTGGACGGCGGCCAACTGCTGGTACGGCTGAGCGGAGTAGCCGGGCGTGTGGTCACGCAACAGCTCCAGCCACCGGGACAACCCGACCGGCGCCGGCAGGTCCCCGTAGGTCAGCCCGTCGATGCCGACCAGGGCCCCCGTGGCCTGACCCGACCGGGTCACCCCGCTGGTGTCCAACCACAGCGAACCGACCGACACGCCGTTCAAGGCGAGCACGGAGTGTCCGGCGCCGGTTGCCCGAAACCCGGCCCGGAGGAACACGGCTCGGTCGACCCGCAGACCATCGGCATGCAGGGCGGGCCCGGACGTGTTCGACAGCCGCGCACCGTCGCATGCCAGCCGACCCAGATGGGCGTAGGCGAACCGGACCGTGCCCTGTTCGCCGACGCCGGTGGCCCGGAACCCGTCGCGGAGGAACACGCTGTGATCGACCCGCAGAAACTCGGCGTGCAGGGCGGGACCGGACGTGTTCGACAGCCGCGCACCGTCGCAATCCAGCAGACCGAGGTGGGCGCCGAGGAACCGGACCGCGCCGGAAGGTGTGTCGGCGTTGGCAACCGCTCCGCGCATCGTCATCACCGGCGCGGTGAAGCGTGCGGCGTCAACCGGTGGGTCGTGCGAACCCGCGGGGTGCCCGAAACAGGAACCGTCCAGCACGAGGCCGGGCAGCTGGCTGTCACACAGGTTCAGACCGTCGGGGACGAAGCAGTCGACCAGCTCAACCCGCAGATCGCTGGTGATGTTCGCCAGGTCGACGCGGCCGGTGATGCGCGCCCCGCGCAGCCGCAGCCCGTGCGGGTCCGCCTCGATGTCCCGACGGCCGCGGACCAAGTCACGGATCAACGCCGCCGAGACGGTGTGGGCGCCGTCCCAGGACCGCATCGCGGCCTCGTCGACCGGCCCGTCACCGGCAAGGTCCAGCATCTCGCCGTCGCGGACCGCGTCGAGCAGGCTCTGCTCCAACCAATCGACTGCCACCCGAGCATGCTGGCCTGCCCCACCGCACGACGGCAAGCACGCCGACACGAGGCACCGTCGAGCCCGCTGGGTCGACTTCAGGCAGCTTCTGGCATCACGTAGCCGTGGGGGACGTCGCGGCGTTCGGCGGGACGGTTCTTGCGGCGGCTGAGCCGTCGTGTCATCAACGTGATCGCCGCCCAGGTGATCAGCGACTCGCTCATCTCGGGCAGGCGTTCGTAGTCGCGGCAGTGGCGGCGGGCTCTCATGATCCACGACCAGGACCGTTCCACCACCCACCTGCGCGGGAGCACGACGAAGCCCTTGGCCTCCGGCGGGCGCCGCACCGTCTTGGTGGTGATGTCGAGGTACTTCTTCGCCCAGGGCACCAGACCGTTCTTGGCGTAGGCGGTGTCGGCCCAGACGATGGCGATCTCCGGGTGCAGCAGGGCCAGACGGAACAGCAACTGCCCCGCTACCGCTTTGCCGTCATGGGCTGCCCAACGTCGTCGGCCGCGCGGCGCGGGCGGGGCAGGGTGGCGAACAGCGGGAGTTCGAGCCGGGAGTCCATGTCGAGGCGGAAGGTGCCGTACGGGTTGATGTTCGACCAGAACAAGGCGGTCAGCCCGCGCCGGTCCTCGTCAATGAGCTTCTTCGCCCAGGCCGGTTCGGCGAGGACCTGCTGAAGCAGCAAGGTGTTGACGTGCACGAGCGCGGACTGGAGCAGGTGCAGCGCGAGCATCGACGTCTCGGCGTGCTCCTTGTCCGGCCCGGTCAGGGCGCCGTCCTTGCCGTAGTGGAGCACGGTGTTCGCCGAGTTCCAGTTCTCCACGACCTGGAGCCCGCCGTGGATCTCCCGGCGCAGGTCGGGGCTGGCCAGATAGTCGCAGGCGAAGATCGTACGGACCGCACGGCCGAGTTCTTCGAGCGCGGCGTAGGTGGGGTGCTTCGGTCCGCCGCGGGTGAAGCGCCGCAGCACCTGCTCGGCCTCCGCTGTCCCCAGCCGCGGCGCGGTGGCGTACTTGACCATCTGGTCGTACTGCTGGGCGATCAGGTCCCACTTGATGGCCCGGGTCGTCAGCGAGCCGCCGAGCGCCGGCCAGCCGGGCGGGGAGTCGTCGGGCCGGTACAGGCGGATGCTGCCGATGTTCTTCAGCCGGGGCAGCAGACGGAAGTTCAGCAGCTCGGTGAAGGCGAACCCGACCACGGAGGCGCCGTGCGTGTCGACGTAGTTGGACTCGATCTCGGCGTCCGTGCAGCGCCGCAGCAGGCCCTCGATCATCGCCGCGACCTCGGACGACGAACAGTTCTTGAGCTGGGAGTAGATGCAGACGTTCTTCTTCTCGATGTGCCAGTACACCATCACGCCGTTGCCGCCGTAGCGGGCGTGGTACTCGGTCATGAAGTTCGACGACCAGGACCCGAACTTCTTCGAGTCAGAGGCGCAGGCGGTGCCCTGCCCCCACCAGGCGGTATCCCGGGCGGCGAAGGTGGAGTTGACCAGCTTGCGCACGGCGGCCCGCAGGTTGTCGACGGTGATGAAGTGCCGGCGCAGGTGCCGCAGCGCCGCCTCGCTCTCGCCGTGCTCGCCGGTCGCCACGATCGCGCTGATCCCCATGTTCGTGCCCAGCGCGAACAGAGCGAGCAGCAGGCGGCGCTGGAGGACGGCTCAGTCGATGCGCTCGTAGGCGGCGACCGAGGCGAACTCGTCGGTGAAGCCGGTGAGGAAGTCGGCGTTCTTCAGCACGTCCAGCAGATCGAGCACGCCCCAGCGACGTACGACCTCGTCCTTGAGCGCCTGGAGGACGGTGGGCTCGTCCAGCTTCTCCAGCCTCGGAACCTTGATCCACGGTTCTCCGTGCCGCGTGGTGACCTTCACCCCGCCCGCCGAGCCGTCCGTGAGCGCCCCGGACAGCCGGTCGAGGGCATCGGTCATCCGCCGCTTGAGGTCGGTGATGAACGCCTCGGGGTCCGTGGGCTGGCGGATCGCCGCGTAGTGCACGGTGCGGGTGGCCTCGAAGTTGCCGGGCAGGTCGTCCTCCGGGTTGCGCCAGCGCAGGCTGCCCTCGATGTAGATCTCGCGGCGGCGGATCGCGTCCCGCAGTGCGACCAGGACGCACACTCGTACGGGATCTGCTTGACCTTGCCCTTGTCGTCGACGACGGCCTCGCGCCAGTCTTTGCGTACGACGCCGTCCATCGGCACCACGTCGCCAGCGTCGTAGAAGCGCATCTTGCCGTCGACGTCGGCGTACTTCTCCAGCAGCGCGAGCGCGTCCATCACCGGCCGGTAGGCGGTGTTGTTGCACCTGAAGCCCAACGTCCGCAGCGGCGGCAGCATCTGTCGGAAGTAGTTGCTGTACGACGAGCGCAGCGTGGTGCGGACCTTGGCCTTGAAGACCTTCTGGTTCGCCTTCGCCTCGGCGACCAGATCGCGCAGCGTCTTCTCCCCGACGACCGGATACAGAGCCGTGCGCACGATCTCGTCCGGCTTGCGGATCGCCGCGTCCGCCAGCCTGAAGAGGATGCCCTCCTTGCCGCGGACCTTCTTCAACTCCGCCGTGAGCTGCCTCTCCACCCGCCGCTCGGCGCGAGCGTTGATCTTCTGCACCAAGGCGATCAGCAGGTCCCCCAGGGCATCGGTGATCTCCGCCTGCCGGGATGAGCACAGAGCCGCTAGCAGAGTGATCCACACGTCCTCGGCGGTGTCGCGGAAGTCCGCGGGGTACATCTTGATCGCCCGCGCCCGCCATGCGGCCAGAGCTTCTCCGAGCAGTCCGTGAACAGTCCCTCGGGCAGCCCGAGTCTGCGCACATCGTTCACCTTGGTGATCTCCGTCAGCAGGGAGTCCAGGCCGACCGCGCCCGGGTCGCTCTTGAACAGCGCCAGCAGCGCGGCGCCGTTCTCGTTGCCGTCGGCCGCCACCGGCACCTCTACCAGCCCGGCGACGTACTTCCCCGCGGGCTGCGGAACCTCCTCCAGAAGGCCCGGGAACCGGCCCTCCAGCTCGAAGAACTTCAGCAGCAGACTGAAGCCGCGTCGCCCCGCTCTTGTTCGCCACCAGCTCCCAGTCGCCGTCCACCAGCGTCCAGCTCGCCGACAGCTCTTCCGGCGACTACTCTTGCCGCACACCCGCCCCTTCCCTCGCCTGCCCCGGGCTTCACTCGGACGGCCCAACGAGACGCCCGAGAGCGAGGAAACGGGCCATCTGACTATCCGAAAGCTACCCGCCGGTTACTTTGCCCCTGGGGACAGAGCTGGGAGTCCGGGGCCTGGTCATGCAGACCGACGGCAACCCTGTGATGTACCGTCGGCGGGACCGCGCCGCCATCTGGTCGAGCCGTACATACGGCGACCCGGGCGCCTACGCCGAGATGCAGACGGACGGAAACCTCGTCGTCTATAAACCCACCGGCGGCCCGGCAAGGGCGGCGCCCTGTGGGCCAGCGGCACCACACAACCGCACGATGACCAGGCCCTGACCCCTGCCACGCGCGACAGAGGGCCGCGCACACGGCGGCTCCGTCAAGGCACGGCCGACACGCCCCGCTGAGCTCGACGACAGACACACACCGCAGTTGTGCCAGGGCAACCCGACGGCACCGAGCCAGCCCGGAGGTCGACGTCCCTGCCGGCTACGTGTGACGTCCAGTCCGCTACGGCCAAAGGGGTAAATCCCTGTTCAGGGGCTGGCCTGTGAGCGCAACCGGCGCGGCCGGTGCCCGTTGGCCTGCATGGACGAACTTCTCGATCCCGGATTCGCTGTGCCGGAGTTGCGCGATTCGCGTCTGCCGCTGTTCACTCTTACCGAAGGCACATCAGCTGACGGACGCCCTATGGCACTTCGGCACGGTGGACTACGACTGGGGTGCCCAGGCCCGCCACTTCGCCGCCGAACTCGCAGCCCATGTCCCCTCACGCGACGCCTGGCTATCGGGCGGCCCTGCTCTCCGAGGAGACGAGTCACGACAGCTCCGGCCGTTCCGCACGGCTTCCGCGGCCCGCCGCCGCGTCCAGAAAAGCAAAACGTCACGTAAGCGGTTGAAGCCCGTATAGAGTCCCCTTGCATTTGCTCAAACTCAAAGGGGGGTCCTTTGCGCGCTCGACTTACCGTCTCAGCCGTGGCTGTCGCCCTGGCCGGCGTCTACTTCAGCGCACCGGCCGCGTCCGCGGCGACGCTGCCGTCGACCAACACCGCTCACCGCTGCATCCAGCACACCACCGGCGTGTGCGGCTGGACACACCATCAAAAGCCCAAGGACAAGTACGAGACCGCGAAGTGTATGGATGCCTCGCTGTCCTACTCGCGGCACTCGCAGGGCACCTGCTCCCACCACCACGGCGTCCGCTACTGGTTCAAGTAGCCCGCCACACACCGCAGGTCGCCTCCTCCGCACCCTGAGAAGGCGACCTGCGCGCTGTCGACCCGGCTATGAGCCGGCGCCACAAGTCGTCAAGTCGGTGACGGTGTCCGCCACGATGGTCACGGTCGCCGCCACGGTGATCGCCGTGGCGGTCGTGGTCACGACCCCAGGAGACGGCGTCGACGAAACGGCCACAGCCGTTGCGCGGAGTCGCGGTGACGCCGTCGTTCTCCCACACCTTGCGCCGCCGATCCTGGTACAGGTCGGTGCGGTTGTCCCGGCCCATCCCAGTACGGACCTGAACCGTGGCACGGCTCTCCAGCCACACGTGGCGGAAGGTGTACGTGCGCCAACGATGTGTTCCATGAGAAGGCGCGTCGCCTGACCAGGCCACGCCGGCGTGGAGGTGCGCCCCATAGTTCCGGTCGTTCTCGGCGTAGTGCCGTGGATGGCTTCGAGGCTGACGGCGACGACGAGTTCGGCGAGTTGGGCGTGCGCGCGGTAGCGGCAGCTCGGCTCGACGTGCTCCCCGCCTCGAGCCCTTGAACGATGTCCCGCAGTGTCGAGGGCATCGATTCCACCTGCCTGCTTCGGATCCGTCGGAGCTGGTCTCCCTGGCTTGGAAAGGCGTCTCCCCCTGTCAAGGCACCAGACTTGCTGGGTCCCTCGCCCCGTGACAGGAAGCGTGTCAAAGATCACGGGGACGCTTCACCTGTCGGTTACCCGCCAGCGGGAGACACTCCCAGATCCCCGAGGGCAGATCGCCCAACGCGCCAGTAGGAAGTGGCCAGTTCATCCATCCCGCGAACCAAGTGCTCCCCAGCCGCACTCCTTAACGCGACCGGTCCGATGGTAAGAACTGATTAACAGTCAGATGATGGGAGGCTGTAACGTCGGGTCACCCAGGGGCAGGGCTAGTCGATTTCTCAACTCCGAAGCTCCTGGCTCTAACTAACCCCCCCCATCAGAAAGACCTGTGCTCATGAAGCGCCGAACGATAACCGCTCTGGGATCGGTTGGATTGACTGCGACCGTTCTGATGTCGACCCCTGCAGTGGCCGAGGAATCACCTCAGCCGGGGAGTTTCAAGCTTGCCGCTACTGGTGGCGCGAGCTGTATCGCAACGCCGCAGAACCCTCACCGGTCCTCGGGGCAGCCCGATGGGCGCATTCTTTTCAAGACCCGCGTTACCTGTCAGAGTACCTACCCGTCGGTTACCGTACACATCAATGGCAGGCTGGAATTGGGGCCCCGCGTGGGGCCGAGGCAGGTCATGACGACCTCCAGCCAGACTCAGGTGATCAAGAGCGGGAAGACCGCGACGTTTTACACGCCGCTCGAAGGTGGAAAGCAGGTGCGCAAGGCGGGCACCTACACTGGCGTCATCAATGGCCAGATCACAGCTCCGAAGCCTGGCAACATCGACACCGGCCTCAGCCAGACGATCTACGTGAAGTAGATCTCTATAATAAATCCATGCATATTTGTCCGGTAGACCCCAGGGATATCACTTGGGAGCAGGACCGTGCCGTGTATCGCGTGTACTTCTGGGACACAACCAGTAACCACTCGCACGAATACCAGGTGTCAGAAGCCGACATTGACGAAGTGCTGGTCTGGGCGCGACGTGAAGCGGATGCGCACGGATGGTCCTACACCATCTATGTGAAAGTCAGCGACGAGGGGCAGCCGGGGCTAGTGCGGCTGTGTGGTGTGATGGGCGACCCCTTTGCGGTTTGAGCAAGCAAGAGACGAGGCCGTTTCCGGCTCTTAGCCTAAGTCTCCATGTGCCACTCTCCTCCTCCCTTATACAGGTGGGCGGTGTCAGTTGTTTCCAGCGACTGGCACCGCCCACCTCCTGCTTCGCCTTGCCCTGAGTATGGCAGGGCGGCCGCTAGAGATCTTTAACGAATGCGGGTTACGTCGGGTCGTGACGGGATGCTGTCCCAGCCGGGTCATGTAGGCCGTGATGATCTGCACAGCGGGTTGGCATGGACGAGCACCGTAGGGTTCGGCATAACCGATCGACACCCTGATCTTGATCGGGTTGGCTGGGTTGCATGCCAGAGCTGCGTACCGATCGTCTTCTGCTCCGCCGGTGGCGGGAGTCCGACCTCGAACCGTGGGCGGCTATGAACGCCGATCCTGAAGTCCGAGAACACCTGGGGGAACTGCTGACGCGGGAGCAAAGCGATGCCGCGGTGGCACTCATGCAGGCCGAGTTTGACGAGCGAGGTTTTGGGTGGTGGGCGCTCGAAGCGCGGGAGACTGGTGAGTTCATCGGCCGGGCCGGCTTGGACGAGGTGGGCGAGGACATGCCGTTCGCGGGGGTGGATATCGGCTGGCGGTTGATGCGTTCGGCGTGGGGGCACGGTTACGCCACCGAGGCCGCCCTGGCCTGCCTGGGTTTCGGCTTCGAGGCCCTCGGGCTGCCGGAAGTGGTGGCCTCGACGACCGTCCACAACCTTCGTTCCCAGGCAGTGATGCTCCGGATCGGCATGACCCGGGATCCGGCCGACGACTTCGAGGATCCGAGCGTGCCCGAGGGCCCGCTTCGCCAGTGTGTGCTGTACCGGATCCCCGGCAGAGATGCTCACGGCCTGCACCACGCGGCTGGGGCGCGACCCGTGATGCCTGTCGTGGGCCGCGCTGTGCCGGGAGAGCGAGGTATCCCGATGGCGGTGGAATCACGGCCGAGGGACGGGCTCGGCGTGCGCAAGTCCGGCTCGCAGCCGCTGACCTGATCGAAGCCGGGGCCAATGACCGGGAGGTGGCCCGACGGTTCAGGGTGACCCGGATGTCGGCGAACCGCTGGCGGCGGGCGCCTCCGGATGAAATGACCAGTGCTGGACGCTGACCCGGATCGCCGAGATCACGCGCCGCCGGTTCGGTGCCGAGTACACCCTGGCCGGGCTGCTGCTGCACCGCATCGCTGGAGCGTGCGGGTGCCCTCCCGCCAGGCCACTCAGCGGGACGAGGCGAAGATCGCCGCTCGGAAGGGCGCGCAGTGGCCCGTCATAAAAAGAGGGCGGCGGACTTGGGCGCCTGGCTGTGCTTCGAGGGCGAAGCACAGCCAGGGCCTGAGGCCGCCCAAGGGCCGCACCTGGGGCCGCACCTGGGGCCGCCTGGGCCATACCCCGGTGGTGCGGGTCACCGCCGCAGGCGCCAAACGTGTCTCGACGGCGGCGCTGATCTGCACCAAAGCTGGCCACCGCCCACAGCTGATCTACCGCGTCCACCTCGACCGGGACCCCGCCAAAGGCCGGCGCAAGGGCTTCACCGAGACCGACTACGCCCGCCTGCTGGATGCCGCACACCAGCAGCTCGGCGCACCGACAGGTGACGGCACGCTGCGGGGCCAGCCGTGGTCCTTGCCCCTGGCCAAGCGGGTCCTGATGGTCGCCCTGTACTACCGCACGAACCTGACCATGCGGCAACCGGGCCCGCTGTTCAGCTTCTCCTCCTCCACGGTGTGCCGGGTGATCCAGCGGCTGGGACAGCTGCCGGCACGGGAACCGGTCTCCCGCCCGGCTGATACCCCGGAACGGGTGTGGACCGTGGACGGCACACTCATCCCGGTCCACGACCGCGGTATGGGCGCCTCCTCCCGCAACTACCGGTTCTCGGCACATGTACAGGCCATCATGGACGCAGAGACACGACTGGTGATCGCCGCGACCCGACCGGTACCGGGCACCACGACGGACGCACACGCCTGGCATGCCTCTGGACTCAGCGAGCACCGCCAAGGAGTGACGGTGCCCGCGGACGGTGCCTACCTCAACTACGGAACACCGGTGCCACACCACAAACGGCCTGGGCAGCCCCTGCCGAAGGGCGAGGAAGAGGACAACGCCGAGCACCGCAAGGTCCACGCCCACGTGGAACACGTCATCGCCCGGATGAAGAACTACAAGATCCTCCGGGACTGCCGCCAGCTCGGCGACGGTCTCCATCACACGGTCCAGGCCCTTGCCCACACGCACAACCTCGCCCTCCCTCCATGATCAGGCAACCCCGCTCACGGCCTCAGACCTGCCCGAGTGCAACCTCGTACAACACCCTTTAAAGCGTGTTCCTTATCGTCGGGAGGCGGCCTTCCTCGTGATCCTGAACTTTGCGATGAGATCGAGGAGTTCACAAGGAAGGCCGTGGGATGAGTGCGCTGGTGCGTGCCAGCGAACGGGATGCGTTCGCGGAACTGTCATGCTTTCGGACGGCTTTCTACCGGTGTCTGACCCCGCGAGCGGATGCGTTCTTCGACCTTTCCGACGCGCTGCTGTGCGCGGACGGGCCGACCCGGACGCCGGTGGAGTTGTCGCTGCTCGTCGAGCACCAGCGCGGCTACGGTTGTCTGTACGGGGCTTTGAACCACGGTCGTCTTCACGCCGATGCCTTGCGTGACCTGCTGATATCGCTGTCGTTGCCACGGTTCGGCGGGCGATCGTGCTCACCGTGGACGTCTCCCCGTGGCTGCGTTCGGACGCGGCCTGCTCGCCGGAGCGGCTGTTCGGCCACGTCCACGGCCGTTCCAAAGCTGCCGCGCAGATCATCCCGGGCTGGCCGTACTCGTTCGCTGACTCACCTGGGAAGTGCCTCCGACAGGCACGGGAACAAGGACCTCGATGATCCTTTTTCCCGCTGGTCAGACACACTTTTAGCTTCACTGATTACCTGCCGGAATGTCAGCTCCGTGAAAGCGCGAGGCTAAGACCAGGGTCTTGAAAACCGCATGGCGGCGATGCCGCCGTGGGTTCATCTGCGTGAGAGCCGCGTTGACCTACGCATTCCGGGTGGGCCTTTGCTCCGGATTACGACGGAGGGCAGACCGGGCCATCGGCAGCGAGAGCTGCCGATCGCCACTGCGGTGCGAGGTACTGGCACACGAGGCTATGCACGTATCTGGTCTGTTCGCTGGTGAGGTAGTCGCGAAACCCGCCGACGACGCCGCGCCGGGTCTTGTAGGACTCCGGATCACCGGGCGTCGAGGGCCTCAGCCGCCAGGTGCCCAGTGCGTCGGATTCCTCCATGGAGTGCATCGAGGTGAAGCTGGCGAACTCCACAGCCTGGCCTAGCACTTCGTCAACGGTCGGTAGTCCGCAGAAGCTCAGCACTCGTCCCAGTTCACCATGAGTGTCGGCGGTCAACTGTTCGTAGGACGTGAGGAGGAATGAGCCGGGTACGTCCTGGTGGGCATGCCAAATGTTCCAGAAGGCCAAGCAGGTCTTGACGCTGCCCTCTTCCTCTGTCAGATATTCGTCGAGCCCGCCGGTGAAGGGATTTCCGTCCCTCAGGGTCCGCTGGAAGTAGTGAGAGACTGCAACGTCCCGGATATCACGAAGCAGGAAGACCACCTTGCGGTTGCGGTAGTAGCTCTTGTCTCGGGACAGTTCAGACGGCTTGCGCCATTCGACGCGGTCGTCGTGACGGAAGACGATACGAGGAATAGACGGGGTGATGTTGCTGAAATCGGACAAGTTAAGGTCCTGGCAGACGCCCATGGGGATTCCGTGGGCGACCGAGATGGCCTTGGCCATCATGACCCGCAACCACGTCCGGCCGCACTTGGGGAAGGAGATGACATACACGTCACCTTCGGCGTCGTCACCCGTTGGCGATTTGGTAGTGGACATACGGAATCCTTCCGCCCGGACGAGTGCGCGAAACCCACCTTCTGGACAGTCGATGCCAGCCCGGCTGTCCCGTCAGGTGGGCGCCGACTTCCACACTCCGGTGTGGTGGTGTGGTTCAACCGGTCCCGGAGCAGGCCGATCCCCGGGGCCCTTTCAAGGCGTCCAGACGACACAGGCTCTTCGCCGACTGGGGCCGCTGAAAGCCAATGCCGGAGCCATTGAGCAACGTCAGGGCCATCTTGACTGCCGGACCGCGGTCAGGAGGGGGGACCTCAACTTCATTGAGAGGCTGGGGTCGCAGCGCGCGGCTCGGTGGCGTGTGTAGCGGGCCGGGCCTCTCCCGGACCGCGGCATCGAGTACATGCCTGGCACGACCAACTGCTGAAGAGCATGCCGCATAGCCACCAGCGCGCCGTGCCTGAAACTGTGCGCCCCGAATGTGGTGTGTGTGTGTGTGTTTGAGGCGCGCTTGTTCACGGCTCGAGTTACTCATCGGCGACCTGGGGGACGAACCTGCCGTCAACGCATTCCCTCAGCTGACTGGCTGGTGCGATCAGTTGGGTGGCAGCAGATGCAGGGGGCCATCTGCGGCCAGTCCCCGTTTCCCAACGGATGGGCTCTCACGGCTGCGATGCAGGTGCACCGGGAGCACAGTCGGGAACCGTATGCGGCCACCCGCGTGAGATCACAGAGATCTCACAAAGTCCGCCCCTACCGTCCCGGTGGGAACCGGCAGCAAGGGGGGAGCGTAGTGGATCACGCGCGTTGTTTGGGTGGGCGCTATCGCCTGGAACGGGTCCTGGGTCAAGGGGGGATGGGCGAGGTGTGGCTGGCGCATGATCTGCTGCTGTTCCGCCCGGTCGCCGTGAAGACGCTAAGGCCCGAGCTGGCGGCCAGTGCCGAGCACTGGGCACGCTTCCGTCGTGAGGCTGTCTCGGCCGCCCTGCTGGGACACCCATCCATAGTTGCCGTCTACGACGCCGGCGAGGACATGGGGGACGACGGATCGGTGCCGTATCTCGTGATGGAGTACGTCACGGGCACCACGTTGCTGCAACTCGTGCGCGACGATCGGATCACCGGGTCCGAGCACGCCCTGGAACTGACGGCCGGCGTGCTGGAGGCGCTTGAGCACGCCCACGACCACGGTATTGTCCACCGGGACATCAAGCCGGCGAACACCATGCTCTCCCACGAGGGCACGGTGAAGGTGATGGACTTCGGCATCGCCCGGTCGGTGAATCTGACCGGTACGACCCTGACCCGTACCTCGGCGGTTATGGGCACAGCCGAGTACCTTTCGCCGGAACAGGCCCGGGGCGAGCAGGTGGACCACCGCACGGACCTGTACTCGGCCGGCTGTCTGCTGTACGAGCTGCTCACCGGCCGCCCTCCATTCACCGGCGACACACCGCTGGCCGTGGTCATGAAGCACCTCTCGGATCCTCCGGTGCCCCCCTCCACCCACGCTCCAGGGCTCCCCGCCGTCTACGACACCCTGGTGCTGCGTGCCCTGTCCAAGGATCCCGCGGACCGGTACCAGACCGCCGAAGAGATGCACGACGCCATCAGGGAGACACTCACAGGCCCTGTCACAGCAGTCACCTCGCCACTGGCTCCACCGCCGGCGCTCCAGCATGCTCGGCTGCTGCCGCTTCGAGGAGCTTCCCTTCGAGGAGCTTCACGCAAGCCGCGCTCCATGCGCCGGCGGCGCATCCGCTTGCTCCTTCAAGCGACCACGGCACTGCTGGTGACCGGACTTGCCACCTACATGATCACCGGATGGCATGCCGCTTCCCGGACTCCAGCCGCGATGCCCTCACTGATCGGCAAGACGATGGCTGAAGCCCGGTCGAACGCCCAGGCTGCGGGGTTTCGCATACAGCGCGTGCGGCAGCGGGCGTGCCCTCAGCCCGGCACACCCGCAGGCCGAGTGTGCAATCAGGAACCCGCACCCGGGCGCCAGGTACCACGGCACACCATCATTCGGGTCACCTTGTCTCCCGGCGCCCCTCGGTAGTACCCCAATCCCTCAACGGCAAGCGGCCGGCGTGCCTGGCGGCCACCCCGAACGCTGCACACCACTTCGGGCCGCACGCACCTGCCCGCTCAAAACACCGGCCGACAGAGCCGACACCAGTTTCGTGGAGTCCAAGAGGGCAGCGGCAAGGCCCGTAAGCAGGGCCACCACTGAGGATTCCATGTTAGGTAGAGGCTCATAGTGCGGCGAACGTGAACTGCATCTGGAAAAGGCGTTTGCCACGCCGAGAAGATGCCGCCTTGTTGCGTACGACAGTTGCGGGAAGGCACGGCGCTGTTGAGGCACCCGACTCGTCAGGCTGGGACGGGCTGGAGACGAGGAACCTGGTTCCGGCGGCCTGCTGCTTGCCGGACGGTTCGGCGACCTCATCGGGCGCAAGCGCGTCTTCACCGCCTGCCTGGGCCTCTTCTCGGCCGCCTCCCTGCTGTGCGGCGTGTCCCAGAACCCGGCGATGCTGCTCGCCTCCCGGTTCGTCCGGGGCATCGGCGGTGCGGTGACCTCCGCCGTCACTCTCGGCACGGTCGTGACCCTGTTCCCGCAGCCGAAGGAGCGGGCCAAAGCCATCGGCGTCTACAGCTTCGTCCAGTCCGCCGACGGCTCGCTCGGCCTTCTCGCCGGCGGCGCCCTGACGCGGCCCATCAGCTGGCACTGGATCTCTTTCGTCAACGTCCCGATCGGCATCATGGCCATGCTGTCGGCCTGGCGCGTACTCACACCCGAGCAGGGTGTCGGCCTCGGCGAGGGGACCGACGCCGTGGGCACGCCTGGTCACCTCCACACTGATGCTCGGCGTCTACACGATCGTCGAGACCACCGACCATCGCTGGGCTTCGGCACACACGCGGAGCTTCGGCGCCGTGGCACTCGTCCTGATCCTGGCATTCGTCGCCCGCCAGACGAAGGCGACCCACCCACTCCTGCCGCTCCGTGTGTTCCGCTCACGCAACGTCTCGGGGGCGATGGGTATCCAGGCCCTCATCGTGACCGGGATCTTCGGCTTCCAGTTCCTGTGCGTCGTCTACCTGCAGAAGGCGCTCGGTCTCGACGAGATACACACCGGCCTCGGCATCTTCCCGGTCTCGGTCGCGATCGGCGCCCTGTCCCTCGGCCTCTCGCCCGAGCTGATCGCGCGCTTCGGTCCCCGTGCCGTACTCCTTCCAGTCCTCTCGCTGATCGCGGCAGGTCTCGCGGCGCTCGGCCGCGTACCGGCGGGCGGCAGCTGTGCCGTGGACGTCCTGCCCGCGCTGCTGCCGCTCGGCTTCGGCTTCGGCCTCGCGTTCTTCAGCACCCTCGCCACCTCGCACACGGACACCCTGCTGGCCGACGGGGCAAGCAACGCCTCAGCACTCACATCAGCAGGCTATCGATCCGCTCCGCTTGGCCCTCAGGCGTGAAGAAGTCGGCTGGCTGGACCCGGTTCCCACGGCCGGTAAGCCTCGACGTCCCGCACCCGGTGCGCGGCGATCGGGGCCGCGTCGGCGGGCTTGATCAAGCGGATCCTGGTGCTGCTGCGCATAGGCTGATCCTCGTCGCGGTGCGTGGGATGAGATTGCCGGCCTAGGCGAGCCGCATGAGCCGCCACTGAATCGTCAGGCGCCCCGTCCTTTCCCGCCCAGTCGAGATCGCACCTGCGCAGCGCACAACGGTCTGGCCCGACGCTGCATTCTGAAACGATCAGTAAGTCCGCGGCGCCGCCGCGGTCGAGCCGCCCGCCAGACGGTGAGCAGGGCGATCCTGCGCCTTGTAAACAAGCAAGTCAGTAGTGACTGAAGGGTTGTTGACGGATCGCAGGGAGAAATTCAGCCAACGGTCGAGTGCGTGCGGAGGCACCGAACCGCCAGTTCCATCACCGTGCTGGGTGCCCCCCACCGAACTGGAGGAGGTTGCACATGCATCTGCACCGACGACTGGCCAGAAGGCTGCTGACCTTGGTGGCCACGCTGCTCCTCACCCTGGCGCCGGCAATATCCGATGGCGCTGCGTCCGCGCAGGCGGCTGGGGCCGTTCCGGCGTTCGACCACGTCTTCACCATCCTGATGGAGAACCATTCGTACAACGAGATCGTCGGCAACAGCCAGGCGCCGTACATCAACTCGCTGGTCAGCAAGTACGGCATCGCGTCGAACTACTTCGCGGTCGGCCATCCGAGTCTTCCGAACTACCTGGAACTGACTGGTGGTTCGAACTTCGGCATCACCACCGACTGCAATCCCTCGCAGTGCACGGTGAACCAGCCGAACATCGCGGCGGACAGGATCACCCCGGCCGGCAAGACCTGGAAAGCATACGAGGAATCGATGCCGGCACCCTGCACGCTGTCCGACTCGGGCGAGTATGCGGTACGGCACAACCCATTCGTCTACTACACCGACATTCAGACCACGTCGCAGTGCAACAACGACGTGCCGTACACCCAGCTCGCCACCGACCTCGGCTCGACGGCCACCACACCGAACTACGCGTTCATCACTCCGAACCTGATCGACGACATGCACGACGGCACGATTACCCAAGGCGACACCTGGCTGTCGCAGAACGTGCCGACCATCCTCAACTCCCCCGCCTTCACCAGCCAGAACTCGGTGCTCAACATCGTGTGGGACGAGGACGACGGCACCCAGAACAATCAGGTGGCGTCGATCGTCATCAGCAAGTCGACCACGGCCGGCTACCACTCGACCAACCCGTACAACCACTTCTCCTGGCTGGCCACGATCGAGTCTGCATGGGGTCTCGCTCCGCTGACCAGCAACGACGGTGGCGCTACCACGATGTCGGACTTCTTCGCGCCGCAGGTCGGCCAGACCCTGCCCGGTGCCCCGACCAACGTGACCGCCACCGCCGGTGCGCGGAAGGCGACCGTCACCTGGACAGCGCCGGCCGACAACGGAGGCTGCTCGATCACGCAGTACCAGGTCGCCGGTTCCCCCGGAGGTAGCGCGACGGTCAGCGGCACCCAGACCAGTGCCACCGTCACCGGCCTCACTCCCGGAACCAGTTACACCTTCACCGTATCGGCCACCAACTGCGTAGGCACCGGCCCCGCCTCATCCCCGTCCAACCCGGTCGTCCCGACCAAGCACTGACTCGGCCGGGCGCCTCCGAGCGCGAACTCGCTCAGGGGCGCCCGGACTTGGGGACACGGGCAACAACGCGGGTACCTTCCACTTGAGCATGGTCCTGTCGCTGTCCGCGCGTGGTCTGACACACGGTGACATCTCCGCCCACCTGGCCGAGGTCTACGGCGCGAGCGTGTCCAAGCAGACCATCTCGACCATCACCGACAAGGTCATTGACGGGATGGCCGAGTGGCTGAACCGGCCACTGGACCCGGTCTCCAGGTTCTGACCGAGATCAAGAATCGGAGTGTCGAGGGCGTGTGTATATTCGTCTGCGACGGGCTTAATGGCCTGCCCGATCCCATATCGGCAGTCTGGCCCCGGACGCTCACCCAGACTTGTGTCGTCACCTGATCCGAGCGTCGTTCCGTTACGCGGGCTGCCACGGATGAAATCGGCAAGCCGCGGCAGGTTTACGTGGTGTTCTTCTGAGCTGTGGCGGGGCCGCATGGCTGCCGGTGGGCCGTCATCACCGCGTAGGCGCGCTCCTGTTGCTCGGCGATCTCCCGCTCATGGCGGCGCAGGGTCTTGTCGTTGTACTCGTAACCCAGACCGCGGCGGGCGACGCGACGCTCGGCGCCGGCCTGCAGCTGAAGCTTGGGCCGTTTGAAGGCCACCAACCTGGGCCGGGCGAAGGCATAGTCCTGGCCCTTGGTGACCAAGTGCCAGCATAGGGTGGTCATTTTGTGGCCGGTGGCGACGATCGCGACCTGGATCCCACGCCGGGCCTTGACGCGCTGGTAGAACGCGCGCAAAGGGCCCGGGGAGCGAGGTGCCACCCACGCCGCCTCGACCAGCATGCCCCTGACTTGGGACCGGCCGGTCTTGGTGATCCGGCCGGTGGCGGCCGGCAGCCCGCCGGACTGGCGCACGCGTGGATTGAGTCCGAAGTAGGCGACCAGCTTGTCGGCGGAGCGGAAGCGCGCGAAGTCGCCGACCGCCGCGGTGACCGACTGAGCGACGTTGACGTCGACACCGGGGATCGTCATCAGCCGACGGATGTCCGGACCATCCAGGGCCTCGACGGCGACTCGTCGGTCCAGCTCGGCCAGTTCTGTCCCGTGGAAGTCCAGCTGTCGCAGCAGCGCGTCGACCGCCTCGCGCTCGTCGTCCGGCAGCGCGAGGCGCTGCAGCCAGGCACGGCCACGAGTGCCGAAGGCGTCGCCGACCGGGGCCGGGGCATCAGATTGCGGTGCAGGATCGACTGGACCTGGTTCTTGATCCGGGTGCGCTGCCGGACCACGTGCAAGCGTCGCGCAATCAGCCGTCGCCGGCGGCTCGTGCGCTCGTCGGGCAGCCACACCGGGGGCAGGAAGTCCGCCGCCAGGAGCTGGGCGAGGATGCGTGCATCGACCTTGTCGGTCTTGACCTTGGCTTCCGCGATCGCCCTGGTCTTGTGCGGGTTCGACACCACGACCCTCGCCACCTTGGGACGCAGCAGCAGCGCAATCGCCTCTGAGTTGCCGGTGGCTTCCAGGGCCACCTCGTCGTCCTCGCGCAGCGTCGCGGCCCAGGCCCGCAGTTCCTCCGGGCGGCAGCCGATCTGCCCGGCATCCCGGAGGAGGCTGTCCTCGACCATCGCTATCTGGGCGAAGTCGCGATGAATATCCATTCCGATCTTGCGGCCCATGGCCGCCTCCCTCTGCTCCCTCTCACACGGCTGGCGACCAGCTGGGCGAAACGACACCTACGGATCCGCGCTCGCAGCGCATCCTGGCAGGTCGCAGGGGCGGCCAACTACTAACTCGGGCGCACAGCCCATCGTTCAACACCGGCCTGCCCATGCTGAATCCCCGGGTGCCCCTGGCCCGGACGGTCGCACCGTACGGCGACGAAAGCTTCCCGTCACACCAGTACCAGAACGGGCCTCCACCGATGTTCATACCGGGTACCAACGCGATCGAGTCGGTCAACGCTCGCATACGAAAAGCCGCCCGAACCCGTGCGCATTTCCCGAACGAGGCCGCAGCCCTGAAATGCGTCTACATGGCCATCATGAGCCTGGACCCCACGGGCCAGAGTTACACCGCTGGCTGGACAGACCCACTTAGCGGAAAGCCGTTCCCCGTTGCCACCCGCGGCTGTTTTCACGTGGCGGGCGAACCTCAACTCTTGACGGCCTCCGCGATCCGCAGGGCGGCCTGGGCGGGCGTGAGGTGTGTGGTGTCGACGACCTCGGCCTCGTCGTGCAGCCACGTGCGAGCCGCCTCGGCGTAGGGCTCAAGGTATTTGAGACGGAATGGGGAGGGGCCAAGAACAGTGTCCCCCTCGATGCGCCCGCGGAGAGTGGCCTCGTCAGCATGGAGGACGAAGTGCCTCACCGCGATGCCATGTTGGGCGAGACCCATGCTGATCTCGCGCCAGTACTGCTCAACCAGGACAGTCATGGGCATCACCAGAGCACCGCCGGTGTAGTCGAGTACGCGGCGGGCGGTCTCGACGACGAGCGGCCGCCACGGCGGCCAGTGCTGGAAGTTGTCCGTCTCGGGCAGCCCCGGCGTGATGTCCATGAGCGTCTCGCCGACCTTCTCGGCGTCGAACACCCGTGAATCCGGGATCAGTTGCTGCACGAGTGCACTGGTCGTTGTCTTGCCTGCGCCGTGGGTGCCATTGATCCATACGATCACGGGCCCCGATGCTAGCGCCATACGGGCCGCAGGAACGGGCACAGCAGAGCGGCAGATGGGCTTTTCGGTCCAGGTGCCGGTGCGGCGGGCTGCCGAACGCGACGAGGAGGCCGTGGCCACGTGGACCAAGGAGACGTGGCCACGGGTGGAAAGACGGTGAGGGACCAGGACGCCTGGCTGTGTTTCGCGGACGAGGCAGGGCAGCTGCTGCGCCCGCCGAAGGCATGCACCTGGTCCCGCCGTGGCCGTCCGCCGCTGGTCCGGGTCCGGGCGTCCGGCTCGGGCCGCATCTCTCTGGCAGGCCTGGTCTGCCGCAAGGCCGATCAGCGCACCCGGCTGGTCTTTCGGATGCTGGTCCACCACGGTCGCAAAGGTGAGAAGAAGGGTTTCAGGGAGCGGGACTTCGCCGCGTTACTGGATGCCGCGCACCAGCAGCTCGGCGGCAACATCGTGTTGGTGTGGGACAACTACAGCCACCACGTCGATGCGGCCATGCGCGAGCTGATCGGGAAACGGCCATGGCTGACGGTCTTCCGCTTCCCCACCTACAGCCCCGATCTCAACCAGGCCTAGGGCGTGTGGGCCCATCTGAAGAAGAGCCTGGGCAACCTCGCCCCATGCAGCATCGATGACCTGGCCGACCTGGTCCGCACTCGCCTGAAACGGATGCAGTACCGGCCCGACCTGCTCGACGGGTTCATCGCCGAGACAAAACTGATCACGAAGCCGCCATGACGTCACCCCAAACCGAAAACCTCAGTACAGGCCCGGGGCCGGGCCGCGTCGGCATCTCACCCGGCGCGATACCGACACCTGGCTGCCCCAGACCGCGCCTGGGCGACGGTCCTGGACACGCGGCGGGTAGGCGGAAGTTGTGTCCCTCCAAGTTGTGTCCCTCCAGAGGGGGCACAACGCGTCTGGCATGAGCCGGGCCGTGGTGAACACGGCGCTACGGCACCTGGACCTGGCGCAGTTGGTGAAGAAGCAGCGGGCCGGTGTCTACCAGATCAACCCGATGCTTGCGCCGTACGCGCCTCGCCCGAGGACGCGATCGCCGCGGTGAAGGCCATGCCTGCTGAACAGCGGCTGAACTCCGACGGGTTCGTGGAGCGGCACCGGCAGGCTGCCCTGGCGTACCAGGACCAGCTCGCTGAGAAGCGCAAGGCCGAGGAGAAGGCTCTCCGCCGGCAAGTGCTCGAGGCCGTCTCCTGACTCAGCCTCCCGCTCATCCCCTCCGAGCGCAGCAGACGGCGGCGGACTGTCTGTGCCACCTGCTTCACTGTGCAAATGGCCCTGGACCACGCCGTCAACCCCCTGTCCAGCAGCGCCGAGCTCACAAAGGCCGAGGCGGTGGGCGCCTTGGTGCGCATCGTGCGCGACGACGCCGCCCATCGGCAGCGGATCCTCTTCGCGCTCGAAACCGTCACCGTGAGCCACCGCGGCCGGCCAAGTTACCGCTCCGAACCGGTCCTGACGGCCCGCACCGTGCTGTGGGCGTTCAACCCGAAGTGCGCGGTTCGCTCCATCGCCTCCATCGAGGGGACCGCGGCCGCACTGCTGGCCGCGTCGGTCGCGACCGGCTACACACTCGGCAGCAACAGCCTCACCAGGGTCTTGATCAGCGCGGCGGTCGGGGGTGCTGTGGCGGCCGCCAGTCCCCCCCCCGCTTCTGGAAACCGTACCTTGGGGCCTGGGCGTTCCTCCCCGAACAGACGCGCTGGGCCCGCGCCATCGCGGTCATCATCCTCGCAGTGTTCATCGGGAAAATGACCCGGCCCGTTCCCGGCTCCCCTGCCAACATCCTGCTGTTCGGCGCGGACGCTCACCTGGCCGGTTGGCTGCTGTGGCTGCGGCAGCCCCGCACCGCCCAACGCCGGTAGTACGGTGGCCAACCCGATGTGGGACGTACTCGCACTGGCGCCGCTCATCCGTCAACGGGCGCGAGCCCTGCGGGTTGTGGCCTTTGATCTATGTTATCCGTTTGACGTGCCGGCTGTCGTCGGCAGGGAGATGGCGGTCGGTATGGGGAGTGAGATGCAACTGTCGGTGCTCGCCTTCCTTGTATCGATGTAGGGGTTGACGCCTGACATCGCGATAAGCACCGGCTCGGCGACGGTCTCGAGGAAGTCATCTGTACTTGAATGTGACCTTTTCGCGTCGGTGATCCTGCTGGCAACCTCGCCGAACCAGACTTCCTTGACCGGGAAGTCAGGAGAGATCTCGACGTCCGCCGGGAGGCCTTTCCGACCGTTGGTCGGCAGGACGCGGACAACCTTACGGGGCATTTGATCTCCTCGGTTCGAGGTCGGTGTCTTGCCGATACCCAAATCCCGGCAGCCGCCCCACTCGGCACATGCGCGCCCATACGTGGCGTGTCGACCATCCCAGGTGGCATCCGTCAGGTCGCCGGGTCGACGTGGGAGGTGTAGTGCGCTGGCGCGTGACCCTTGCTGTCAGGAGCTGTGACCCTGGCGGTGGCTTTGCCCGGGTGAGGCTCGCAACGAGTTCAGAGGCTGTGGCGAGGCCCCTTGTCGTCCGTGCGGGCCTCGGCGGCACGGCCGGGCTTCGGGTTCACCGTGTACATCGGCCCGGTTCCGGCGTCGCCCTCGAACCGGATACGGGCATCGGGGACAAGCTTGCCATTGGTGTCACGGGCCTCCACCTGGAGTCGCTGGCCGAAGGGCCGGCCCGGCCGGGCGTGTCCGTTGTTGAGATGGCCGTTAGCCGGAGAGAGTCTTGACGGGACGAGACTTTGACGGGGGCACAGCGGCCCGGACCACCAGGAGTACGCGATGTTCCTGCAGGTCGGCGATGAGTAGATTGCCGGCGTGGTCGCTGGACAGTCCGGTGATGAGGTGGAGCTGGGCAAACGTGGCGAGCCCGCCGTCTCCCGCACTGCCCGGGGTGCCGTTGCCCGCCACCGTGCTGATTGTCCCGTCTGGGGTGACCATGCGCACAGGTCGGTTCGCGGTGTCGGCGATGTAGAGTTTTCCGGCGCCGTCACCGGCCAGCTTGCCCAGTGCGTTCAGTTCCGCTTCGACGGCCTTGCCGCCATCGGCTGCGAACCAGGTCTTTCCGGTGCCCGCCACGGTGGCGGCGACGCCGTGCGCGACCTTGCCGACCCTGTGACCTTCGTCCTCGGAGGTGAAGAGGTTCCCCGCCTGGTCCAAGACGGGCCCGGCCGACCCGCAGCGCCTGTAGTTGGCCAACCTCGGCGATGCGGGTGTTGGGCAAGTCCCGGACGTATGGACAGGGTGCACCTTCGCGGAGCGTGTCTGACTGATCACACGGCTCGTTGATGGGTCGACGGGCGCATCGAGCGCCCCATCACGAGAGGACGCACCATGAGCGACAGGCACCCCGAGGACCTGGATCCGGACGACGACGCGGGCCCCAACGAGGTCGGCGACCCCGACGCTCCTGTCGACGACGCCGACCCAGAGGACGCGCCTGACGACCCCTGGCACCGCTGAGCGAAACGGCGGCGGCCCCTGCGCGACCCCGACGCGGTCGACCTCGACGATGACGGAGCAGAGGACTGATCCGGGCGCCAGGCAGGGGCCGTCACACTCCCCGCCCGGAGCGTTCGGGGCGGCCTCTGCTGCTGCCGCACCGGGGGGAAGAGCAGCGGCCCGGGCCAGACGCTGTGAACCTCAGCGAGTCAGACGGAGGTTCCACCCGGTGTTTTCCCAGTCGTTTCCGCGTACGAGCGCGCGGGTGTATGTCTCGCGAGCCGGGTGTGAGGCGGTTTCCCAGGCACTCTGTCAGTCGCGCAGGACGGCCAGGGACAGGGAGTCGGGCCGGGCGGTCAGCGCATCACGCGGATCGGGGGAGAGAGCCGGCTCCGGTCCGCCGCCGGCTCGATACCGCCGGGCTCGGTGCTCTCTCCGTAAATACGGGCAAATTTACGATCAAGGTACTTGTTCGCCTATGGTCGCAGTCGATCTGATGCAGAACCCGAGAGAGACGCAGTGGCGGACATCACAAACCTCGTAATCCCCCCTTCGCCTGCCAGTGCAGAGCCTCCCTCGGGAAGCCGGCGTCGTGTCGTCGTCACCGGTGTCGGGGCCATCACTCCGCTGGGCGGTGATGTGGCCGGCACGTGGCAGGGGCTGCTGGAAGGCCGGTGCGGAGTCCGGCAGCTTCACGACGAGGAGTTCGCCGGGCTTCCTGTGCAAATCGCCGCTCCCGTTGCCGTCGAGCCGGCGGACCTGCTGTCGCGCCGTGAGATGCGGACCATGAGCCGCTGCGCGCAGTTCGCGGTGCTCGCGGCCCGCGAGGCATGGGCCGATGCCGGATTCGCTGCAGAGGACATCCGGAGCGAGGCGCTTGCGGCCGGGAGGGTCGGGGTGTCCATGGGCACGATCATCGGTGGTGCCCCGGTGCTCGTCGCGGCAGACCACACCCTCTCGGCACGCGGCGCGCGGTTCGTCTCCCCGCACACGGCCCCGATGGTGGTGCCGAACAGCGCAGCCGCTCAGGTAGCCGTCGACCTCGGTGCACGCGGGGAGGCGCGGACCGTGGTGTCCGCCTGCGCCTCGGGGACGGAGGCGATCGGGCAGGCCATCGACCGGATCAGGGACGGCCACGTGGACATCGTCCTCGCGGGCGGCGCGGAAGCGGTCATCACGCCGTCGGTGATGGCGTCCTTCACCGCCATGCGGGCCCTGTCCCCCGGCGCTGAGGGGCCTGAGGCGGCATCGAGGCCCTTCGACAAGGCGCGCGACGGATTCGTCCTCGGCGAAGGCGCGGGAGTTGTGGTACTCGAGGCGGAGGAACACGCCCGCGCCCGCGGTGCCCGGATCTATGGCGAGGCCGCCGGCTGGGGCCTGTCAGCCGACGCCCATCACATGGTCGCCCCACGGCCCGACGGAGCGGGCATCGTCGATGCCCTGCACAAGGCCCTGGCTGATGCCATGGCGCGCCCGCATGACGTAGCACACGTCAACGCGCATGCCACCGCAACCCCAGCCGGTGACGCCGCCGAGGCCCTCGCCCTGCGGGAGGTGTTCGGAGCCGACGCGAACATACCGGTCACGGCGCCCAAGGGCGCCTTGGGACACCTCCAAGGCGCCGCCGGCGCAGTGGAGGCGGTCGCCACGGTCCTGACTCTGCACCACCGGCTGATCCCGCCGACGATCGGCTGCGACAACCCGGACGAGGGCATTGACCTCGACATCGTCTCCGGCGCGCCGCGCCCCCTGCCGGAGAAGGGGGATCTGGTGCTCAGCAACTCCTACGGATTCGGCGGCCACAACGCCGTCCTCGTCTTCCGCCGCTACACCGACGCGCACAGCCAGGCCGGCTGAGCTTCGCCTCCTTCACACGAAGAGCCCCGCGGCCTGGCCGCCGGGCTGCCTCTCCGCCGCTCTCTGAAGGAAAAGACGTCTCCACCAGCATTAGTGAAGTGCTCCTCTCTCACTGCATGAAAGAGGAACTGTCCGCCGCGCGGACTAAAAGATGCTGGAATCGGGCCGTGGTTGGCCAGGAAGTCGCGCACTCTCGGCCGTTCTCGACGCAGTGAATGGCCCGAAGGACCAGCGCCTTCGTTGCGCTGTCCCCAGAACCCCGCCATCCCGCAATTGAGCGTGCCCTCCTGCACGGGGAAGCCTTATCCCGCGCTCGTGGTGGACCACACCTGTGCGCGTGGTGGACTGCAACCGGTTCTTCGCCGACCAGATGCCGGAATGCGCTGCTCCCGGGGCAAGCCTCCTGCGATGGATCTTGCACCAGGAGGCGGCCCGGCACCGCGTGGCGAACTGGGAGGACGGCGCAGCCGCCCACACCGCTGCCTTGCGAGACGCAATGACCGGCCGATCCCGAGGACCCAGACCTGCAATCCCTGCGCGCGGCCCTCCCCTCGGGGCTGCGGGAGACGGCCTGCCCCGATGCCGGCCAACCAGACGGACAGGGCCTCATCAGGCGCACAGCACAGGGCCCTACGTCATCTGGGACTGCAGCGTCATGGTCCCCGCCGACCGCCCGGACCTGCTCACCGTGGACTTGCTCCCCCCACACCTTGCCCCAGTGCCGACTGCCCAAGTACAGCAACCGGCGACCACATGTGAGGGAGCACTCCTGGCCGGCATCGCCCGGTGCCGTGCCTGCAACCTCGACCTCACCGCCAACGGTGACCACTACCAGTGCCCTGACAACTGCGTGACCATCGCTTCGCAGATTCTGGAAAGCCGCGTCGCCGACGCCATCGTCGCCCGCACCTTCACCGTAGACCGCATCCTCCCCGCCCAGGCTTTCGCCCCTGTCGTCCTCGATGGCGAATGGCGTGCCAAGGGACCCGACCGGAATATGCCACCGCAATACGGGCCGGACGGCGGCCCACGCGCTACATTGTGCGAACGGAGAAAGTCGAAGCCCGCCCCCGCCCGAGGCGAGAGGGGGCGGGTTCTGTCGTGTCGATGGCGTCCCGACAAGTGGTGCAGGGGAACGACGCGGAAGGGCGCAGGTCGCAGTTCCGGCAACGCGGCGGCGATTGCGATCTCTGCGCGGATGACTCTCAGCCGATTCGGGTGTATTCACGGCCGACCGCCGGTATATGTCGCGATCACCGGTGTTGTCTCAGCACGGGAGCCGACATATGAGCAAGGACGGCGCCTCGGAGGCGCAGGGCGTGGCGGGTGCGGGCGCATCCGGCGTACGGTGCCGTGACGTACCAGGTGTCCGGTGGAGGGTGGCCGCGGGGATACTGCTGGTGGCAGCCGTGGCCTACAACGACTGGCTTCTGCAGTTCTGGGTGCGGACGGGACTGGACCAGCGCAACTCCTACATCAGCGAGGCCTTCGCCGCCGACCAGCCCCACCGTGAGCTGTTCAGCGTGGTGGAACTGGCCACGGCGGCTCTCGTGATGGCCGCGGCGAGCCTCGTCGTAACGGCGGTGCCGTGGGGTTGGTCCACTGCCGGGTGGGGGGCGCTGGCGGCGTTCGCGACCTGCTCTGTGGCGGACGTCGCGCTGCCGATGCGGTGTGCGCCCTCCCGGGAGGCGGGGTGTCCCGCGGACAGTATCGCGCACACGATGACCAGCGGCCTTGTGCACTTCGCCCTGTTCGCCTCGATGGCCGCCTTCGCCATCTCCGCCCGCTCGAGCCCTGGCGGCGGCTGCCGCGCGGGACGCTGGGCCCGCTGGCTGCTGCCGGTATCCATGGCCGCTGCGATCTCCTCCACCGGCCCCTATATCGGCCGTCCGGGCGGACACGGGATCGCCCAGCGGGTTCACCTGCTCACGGTGGGCTTGTGGTTCTGGTTGCTGGCGGCCGAAGCATGGCGGGAGCAGCGAGGCACCCGCCTTTACTGAATTCGGCTCGTCAGGGTGACGTTCGCGGAACCTGCCGATGCTGGCGGGTGGTGGCGGTAGGCCGTGGTGAGTGGGGCAGGCAGATCGCGGCGGGCTGACGCCCGCAGCGCGTGGCGTCGGGAGACCGTGCGGATGCAGGCAGCGGAGCTGTTCGCGCAGGAGGTCCAGCTACCGGGGGCCTCGCCGCAGCTGCGGGTGAGCCGCAAGTCGGCCTGTCAATGGGCGCCAGATGTGGCGCGAGAGGGTGATGCTGCTCTGCTCTCAGGTGTTCCGAGCGGATCAAGGTGTCGTCTGTCGCCATACTGCTGCGGATACTGGCTGAGTGCCTGGAGCAGGGCTACCGCGCACGGCTCGGATGACGACAGGTGCACGCCAAGAAGCCAGACAGCCTGGCTACGTCACCCGGCGACTCTCGGGAACCCCTCGCGCCGATGTTCAGCGATGACCACGAGAACGCACGCATGACCGACACCACGCGGGTCCCTGCAGAGGGCGCGGACGACCTGGCCCGTCTCCTGGCGACCGTGCCCAGGCTGGCCTCGTTCGCTCGCACCGCGACGTCCTGGCGAGGCGATCACGCCATGGCAACCGGCTTTCCCGCCAGGCGGGCCAACCGGAGCACATGCTGCTCCGTCGAAACGCACACGCCGGTGTCGGCAAGATACGCGTCGGTCATGCCGGTGACCACCGTCAAGGCGAGGATGCGCAGTTCGGGGAAGTCGCCGGCGACATCCACAGCGGCAGTCAGGATGCCCGCCCCACCCATACTGCGCACGGTCACCATGGAGACGCCCAGGGCACCTGCGGCACGGACCGCACCAGCGACCGAATTCGGGATCTCGAAGAGCTTGAAGTCCAGGAAGACCTTCTTGCCCTTCGCCACAAGGTGCTTGACGAAGTCGGGGCCAGCCGCTGTGAGGAGCTCCAACCCGATCTTGTAGAAACGTCACTCGTCACCCAGCCGCTCGACAGACTCGTCAGCGGTCGGCCGGTTGTCGCAATCCCAGGGCGACGATGATCTGGCTCGTCGGCTCCAGGGCGTCATTGTCCACCACAGCGACCGCCCATCCCTCAGCGACCTCCACCAGACAGCCGTGTACGTCGGCAGCGCGTCCATGGACGTGATCGTTTCCGGTCGCAGCAGTAGCTGACAGTTCGAACGCACGAGCCGGCCTGCTCCCACGGCACTCCGCCATGCAGTGGATCTCCATGGCGGCGCCTCCGCCGCATGAGGGAAGCGGATCATGCGCCAGCCCGATCCCTGCGCGCGGCGGATCCAGAACAGTGATCCCATGGCAATCAGCGAGACGAGTCCCACGACGGCGGTCGAGGGGACCGAGCGGTCTGTGCCGCGCTGGGCAGAGCGCATGGCCCGCGAGATGGGAAGGCACCCCTATCGGGTGACACGACGCTGCCGGGATGGGTGCCGGAGTATCGGTGCGAGCGGTCCACGTGCGGACCGATGTCTGGGGCCCCGAGTTCTCCCAGTCCGCACGTCCGATGAGAACGACGTCGGCCCTTCCGCCGTTATGGACACCCCAGTCAGACAGCTCTCATGTCGGCCGCGGCGTCCGCGGCACATCTCCTCGTCGACGACACCCCCTCGATCTGCGCCGACACCCTGGCACAGGCCTTCCTGGGGAAGCGTGCCGAAGAACTCCTCGGCTATCGCAGGTCCTATGGCGGCTACCCGGTCCTGTCCGACGCGCGGACGATGGCCGTCACCCGCAACCGCTACACCGAGGACCCGCTGTCTGAGCTGGCTGACCGGGGCGTCGATCAGTACGTGATCCTCGGCGCGGAGCTGGATTCCTTCGCTTACCGGTCGGAACTGGCCGACCGTGTAAGGGTGTTCGAGGTGGACAAGCCAGTGACCCAGCGCTGGAAGCAGGCTGTGCTGGCTGAGACGGGAACGAGGGTGCCACCGTCCGCCTTCTCCGTCCCGGTCGATTTCGAGAAGGAGTCCGCCGGGTCACTTCCAGATCACCTCGTCCGGGCCGGCTTTGCCCCTGGCCGACCCGCGCTGGTCAGCTGGCTCGGGGTCACGATGTACCTCGCCTTGGAAGCGATCAGGCAGACCTTGGCGGTCATCAGCGGCTTCACACCCGGCACCGAGCTTGTCGTGGAACATCTCCTCCCGGCCGGACTCCGCGACGAGGCAGGTCAGTCGTATGCGGAGTTGGTCTCAGCTGCGGCGGCCGAGCAGGGAGCGCCCTGGCAAACCTTCCTCAGAAACCGTCTTTGAACTTCCCGCAAGACCTGTCGTCAGCGTCGGAGGACGCTGACGACGCTGGAGGTGTGGTGGCCGAGCCGACGCGCTACCCCCCTCAGCCGGAACTCAGTCGCCTGCGTCGTGCCGGCTCGGCCCGTAACAGGCGCTTTCCGCTCCGGTGACCAGCGCCCAGTAGCGGTCGCCGAACGACCAGTGCCACCACTCCGTCGGGTAGTTCACCAAGCCTGCGGCCGTCAGCGCGCTCCCCAAAATCCCCCGGCGTGTGCGCGCCCGCTCGCTGATCCCAGCGGCGTCGGTGTAGCAGGCGCCGGCGCTCTCCTCCGGAGTTGCGTTCATAGGCGTGCCCAGATCCAGCTCACAGCCGTCCGCGTCCGCGAGTGTCAGGTCCACCGCGGCTCCCGCGCTATGCGGAGCGATCTCCGGTGGGGATACGAAGCGGCTCGCAGCCGACCGGATCTGCTCGCCGGACCATCCCGGCTGCTCAGCTCGCAGTCTTCCCACGTACTTCTCGAAATAGCGGCGTTGCAGCCCAGGAGGACGGTAGCCCTCGACGACCAGGAACCTCAGGCCATCTGGCAGGTGAGCCTGCGCCTGGAGCAGACGCTCCAGCAGTCCTTCGCGCAGGTAGAAGAAGGCGTCCGAGTCGGACTGCTTCCGCGCATCCACAAGGAGCGGACTCCCCCTTCGGACATCGATCAGGGGCTCACCGCACTCGCGCACAGGGACGGCCGAGACCCGTGGATCCGACATCAAGATGATCCCACTCATCTTGTGATGATCTCGCGAGCGCTTCCGGGCTCATCAAGGCGGCACAACGATGACCAGTCACCTGGTGGACGGTCCTGGTCTCTCCACTAGTCGTCCGAGCCGGTAGCCGACGGCGGTACCTCGACGACGAAGAACAGGAAGTTGGGTCTGGTCGAAAGGTCTTGGAAGCCGTCGGGGAACAGTTCACGGGCAGGCCGGGTCCGGCTGCGGCTCGTTGACGACAGCAAGGCGAGCCGGCGGCGGTGAAAGCATCGGTCATCGTGTGCAGCGGCCTGCGCCAAAGAGTCATAGGGACGGACTGCCCGCTGAACGTCCATTCCTCGGTGTAGCTGGTGGCCGCGAAGTAGTCGGGCCGAGGATCCTGGTTGGTGTAGGCCACGAAAGGGTGGTCCACCGACTCGATCAGCCGGCCGCCGGACCGGCCCTGGCCCCGGCGGGCCTCGGGAACGTCACCCGCCCGCAGATGAGTAGTCACCACAACCAGGAAAACGCCTGTCATCAGGGCGAGCCAGCCGGGGGTCAAGCGGGTCGAAGTGCGGTCACTGAACGCGGCGCCGCGGCATTGGGGTGGATGGGTTGCCGGGTGAGCCGGCGGGACATCAGGGTGATGGCCGCGAGGGTGAGCATCGCGTCGGAATGCTGCGGCAGCGTCTCGTAGTCCCGCGCGTTCCGGCGCGTGTGAAGCGGCCACGCGGTTGGGTGGGCCGCGGAAAAGGACTCGCCTCGACGAGAACCTCGCCGCGCGGCCCACCCAACCGCCTGGATGATGCACGCCCGCCGCCACGCGAGGGACTACGAACGGCTCGTCCAACACTCCGAGACCTTGATCACCTAGACGGCCATCACCCTCATGACCAGGCGCCTCGCCCGGAAAGGCGCGACTCCCAGCTGGCCGCGGAAACCGACCGCTGCCGACGGCTGACCGGCGACGGAGCGCTGGGCGAAAGAGGCCTCAGCCCATCCGCTCGGGCAGGGAAACGTCAAGCCTGGCCATGCGCCATCAGGGCTGCGTGAGGCAACACCAGTACACCGCCCGGACCGGCAAACTCCGCGCACAACGACTCGAAGTGGTTTTTGATCTCGGCAATGACCCCCGGGGCCTGACTCGTCACAACCTGGCCGATCGTCGCCACTCCGGCGGCCGGTCCGCTCCACCACTCCTCAACCGTCGTCTGGTGGGCCCAGGTCAAGGTGTCGCAGACGACGTCTGTCAGACCCGCCTCACCAAGCAACGCGGCGAAGCCCTGTTCAGTACGGAGGAAGTCGTCTTCAGGAGCAAGAGCCGGCAGGTGAGCTGGACGCGTGACACCTGCCGCCTGGACAGCCCTACCCAGCAGGGCCTGCCCGGAGGCCGGGGGAACCGCCCAAATGGTGGCGGCTATCCGCCCGCCAGGACGCGTCACCCGTCGCAACTCCCCCAGGGCTTCCCGAGGCCGTCCGACATGATTGAGGACGAAGCTGCCGACCACGGCATCGAACTCGTCGTCGGCGAACGGCAAACAGGGCAGAGCAGCAAGCCGCACGTCAGCTTCCGGAGCCGCCAGCGCGGCCCGGGCGACCATGCCGGGTTCGGCATCCACCGCCGTCACCTTCGCTCCCCGCTCACATGCGACTGCGGCGGCGGTGCCTGTGCCCGTCCCCACATCGAGGACTCGTACACCCTCCCTGACCCCGGCAGCGTCGAGGAGCCCAGGAACCGGGTACGCGCAAAGCTTGGCAAAACTGGCAGCATAGGCGTCGGCTTGCCCCGCCCACGCCTGCCGCTCGGCCTCGTCAAATGCCGTCTGCACTACTGGTCCCCTCCCCGGAACAACCACCGCCGCGACAACAATCCAGCGGACCTGACGCTAACCCATAGCTGATGAACAGCGACCGGCACGCACTCAGCCCGGGACAGACCACGATCTGCCGGCGGCAGAACACCAGCCCGGCCAGGCTCGACGGCTACTACAGTCCAGCCTCATGACGATGGTCACAACGCGTACGGTCGAATACCCGGCCGACGGCCTCACGATGATCGGACACCTCGCGCTCCCCGCCGGTGTCGACCGCCGGCCCGCAGTCCTGATCGGGCCCGAGGGGATGGGTCTAAGCGACGTCGAGCGCCGCCGAGCCGATGCCCTGGCTGAGCTGGGATACGTGGCGCTGGCCTTCGACCTCCACGGCGGGCGCTATTTGGGCGACCCCGAGGAGATGCTGGCCCGTTGCATGCCGCTGCTGGCCGATCCCGACCGGATGCGGGGCATCGGCCACGCGGCGCTCGACGTGTTGCATGCCGAACCGCGGGCCGACCCCGACCGGATCGCCGCTGTCGGCTACGGCACCGGGGGCGCAATCGCGCTGGAACTCGGGCGGCACGGCGTCGACCTGCGCGCGATCGGGACAGTCAACGGGCTGACCACGGGCCGACCGGGCGAGGCGGCGCGCATTCGCTGCCCGGTGTGGGCCGGGGTCGGGTCGGAAGACCCGATCATGCCGCGTGCGCAACGGGACGCGTTCACCGCGGAGATGCAGGCCGCGGGCGTCGACTGGCGCCTCGTGGTCTACGGAGGAGCCCTGCATGCCTTCCACCACCCATCGGTTGACCACACCGTGCGCCCCGGCGTCGGCTACCACCCACGGCACGCACAGCGGGCCTGGCTCGACATCGTCGACCTGCTCGCCGAGTGCCTGCCCGTTACGGATTGAACGGATCGAGATCCGCCTTAACTCGCCTGTGGGCGTGAGGGGGTGTCCTGATGATCACGAACGAAGCCAGATCGTGAGGGCTGACCGGGTGTGGGGGGAGACGTTCACCGGGCTGCGGGTGACGCACTTTTCGGGGCTGTTGAAGGTGGTGCGGGAGCGGGGAGGTGACGGCACGCTGCGGGGCCAGCCGTGGTCCTTGCCCCTGGCAAGCGCGGCGACGACGAAGGCGGTGCCTGTTGCCAGCCGGGTGAGTCCGCGACCGGCCCAGCGCCCGGCGAGCGGGGGGCGGCGGCGCCCGCCGCTCCGACGAGGGCGAACAGACCGACTCCGATCGGCGAGTAGCGGAACGGCGGGCCTGTCGGCACAGAGGCGATTGCGGTCCAAAAGGCGCTGAAGGCGCCGAACATCGCTGTCTGGTACAGGCTGCGGCGCAGCAGTGCCGGGTGGAAGCGCACCAGCGCCAGGGGGAACGCAGCAGGTGAGTGTAGGGCAGGTTGGTGGTGGGCACCTGCCAGGGCAGGGCTGTCCTCAGGGGCACCACCAGCAGGGCCATCAGGATGGCGGAGCCGAGGGAGATGACCCGCCAGCCGACGGTGTCGGAGATGAGACCACTGGCCGTCCGGACAGCAGGATGCCGGTGAGCAGGCCACTCATAGCACGGCCCACTATCCGTCCGTGGGCATGGTCGGGGGTGAGGGCGGCGGCGAACGGCACCAGGATCTAGGCAACGACCGAAGCGGCGCCGCTGATGAAGGAGGCGGCCAGCAACATGGGGAGCCCGGTCGCCAGGCCGGCCGCGACCAGGCAGAGCGTGGTGACGGCAACCAGAGTGGTGATCGGGGCGCGCTTCTCCGGCCAGTCGCCGAGCGGCACCAGGAACAGCATGCCGGTCAGTAGCCGATCTGGGTGAGCGTGATCAACAGGCCTGCGGTGGCCCCGTCGAGGTGGAGATGACACGTAGGGAGGCAAGCAGTGGCTGGGCGTAGTACAGGTTGACGACCGTCAGGCCGGAGGCGGCAGACAGCAGCTCGATCAGCCAGCCCAGCACGCCTGATGCGTGCTCGGCGCCGGTCTTGTCCCGCTTGTCCCGGCGTTGGGCCGGGGTGACGGAGGGCTGAGAGGCGTTCAACATCGGTTCCTACCGGCACAGAGCCCGTGACTGCTGCGCAACGGCCAAAGTGCGCGCCTCGGATGGGGGTTCGGTGTGGTGCCGGGCCGTGCGCTGGGCGCGGCGGGGTGTGAGCTGAGCGAGTTGGCCGACGATGAGGCGGTCAGGCCGTACATGGCGATGACCCACCAGGCGGGGCGTGCGGCGCGTGGGTGAAGGAATCGGCGTATGCGCCGGGGCGATGCCGGACGCCGGACGGCCCCGATGAGGGCGACGCCGAGGGCGGTGCCGGTTTGCCGGAAGGCGGTGCCGGTTTGCCGGAAGGTGGAGGCCAAGGACGCGGCCACCCCGGTTTCGGAAACCCGGAGGCTGGAGACGGCCGTGTTGGTGGTGGGGGCGTTGACGAAACCGAAGCCGAGGCCGAACACGGCGCAGCCCAGGATGGTGGACCACGCGTGAGTCAGTCCGTCGAAGCCCGCGAAGATGACGCCACTGAGGCGGTGAAAGTTCTGCAGATACAGGGTGGTCAGGAACAGGAACCCGCCCAACATGCAGAAGCCGATCACCAGCTTGTCCGCGGCGCCGGTGAAGGGAGCGGACCGAAGGAGCCGCGGCTCGATCAGCGGCTCTTCCCGGCGCAGCTCGTAGGTGGCCAAGGTGGCGCGCGAGGCCATGCTGCGGCTCGCAATGGTAAGAGTCGTGGCGGAGAGCCAGCCGTGTGCGGGGGCTGGATGATCGTGTAGGTGAACATGCCCGGCAGGACGATCAGCAGGATCTGGCCTACCGGGTCAGGGCACCGGGCAATGGAAGCGCGGGACTCCAGCACGAACATGCAGGTCAGGGTGAGAGCGACCATGCCGATGGGCAGGTCAGCCAGAAGAGCGCGTGTCAGCCTGCGCTGTCCGTGAGGAGCCCGCCGACCAATGGTCTGTTGCCATGGACAGGCCCACGATGGCGCCCCACACTCCGCTAGCACGGGCGCGTTCACGCCGGTCGGATGAAGGTGTGCGTGATATCGAAAGGCCGGTCCGCCATGCTTGGCGCTCTCGATCACGTCCAGCTCGCCGCGCCGCCCGCCAGCGAGGACCGCCTGAGGGCCCTCTACGTCGACGCCCTGGGCCTGGTCGAAATCCCCAAGCCGCCGGTGCCGGCTGCCCGGGGCTGCGCCTGGTTCGCGACAGCCGACGGCACCGCCCAGCTCCACCTGGGCATCGAGGAGCCCTTCCGGCCCGCGAAGAAGGCCCATCCGGGGCTGCGCGTGAAGGACATCAGCTCCTTCGCCGAGCGGCTGGCGGCTCACGGCGCCCCGGGGACCTGGGACGACACCCTGCCCGGCCACCGCCACTTCTCCAGCACCGACCCGGTCGGCAACCGCCTGGAGTTCCTCGAACCGACTGCTTGCCGTCCGGTGCCGGACGCCGGACGGCCACCGTCTGGGGCCTCACTGTCACGCACCTGTCCCCCGCCGCCTCGCGGCGCCGGTCCCGAAGGAGGTGCCTCGTGCACTCCCTGACCACTGTCGACTTCCTGACCCGGCTCGCCACCGGAGTGGCTTGTGGGGCGCTGATCGGCGTCGAGCGGCAGTGGCGCGCCCGGATGGCCGGGCTGCGCACGAACGCCCTGGTGGCCGTCGGCGCCACCCTGTTCGTCCTGTACAGCGAGGCCGTCGGCGATGCGGGCAGCCCGACCAGGGTCGCGTCCTACGTGGTGTCCGGGATCGGGTTCCTGGGCGGTGGCGTGATCCTGCGCGACGGGGCCGGGGTGCGCGGACTGAATACCGCCGCCACCCTGTGGTGCTCGGCCGCTGTCGGGGTGCTGGCCGCCTCCGGTCGGCTGGCGCTGGCGGGGCTCGGTACGGTCGTGGTGCTGGCCGTGCACGTGGTGCTGCGGCCGGCCGGCCGTTTGCTGGACCGGGCTCCGGCCGCCGGCACCGACCCCGACGCCACCGTCCGCGCCACCGTGCACCTGGTGTGCGAGCGCAAGGCCGAGACCCCTCTGCGCGCCCTGCTGTTGCAGACCCTGGCCGCCTCCGGTCTCGCTCCCACCGGGTTGCGCGCCCGCCGCGAGGGGGAGTCCACGAGCCTGCGCGCCACCGCCACGATCAGCGGCGATGTCGCCTCCGCGCTGGAGCAGGTCATCTCCCGTCTGTCCCTGGAACCGGGCGTGAGCGACCTGCACTGGCACACGGACGACGAGGAGTCCGAGGGGGAACGGCCCCGTGCGCTGGCCTGATGCACCAGGGCGGCGCCACCTGCCACGCACTCCGGAAAGGGGCCGTGCGACCCCAGGACAACGTCCCGGTCACCGGCCCGGACGGAACCGGAGGGAGACTCGAGAGCATGAGGACCCTGTCTCAGCAGCGCACGGGCGAGGGCGCGGCCATGCTGGGGGTGCTCACGCTGGTCGCGCTGGAGATCGCCGCGCTGGCGACCGCGCCAGCCCCGAGACCGGCCGCTCGTCAGCGAGGCTCTCATCGGCGCTGCCCCGCCGCGTTCGTGCTGGTGGCGGCCGTGTGGCACAGCCACCGCAACGCCGCCCGCCAGGCCCGGCGGCGCCCGCACGAGACGGTCGACGACTCGTGGTTCACGGCCCGCACGCTGGACGGTTTCCCCAAGGAGGCCGTACGCCCGTACCTGCTCGGCAAGGACGCGCCCAGCCTCAACCGCCTGTACACCGCCTGGATCCTCGCCACTCACGGCGAGGACGCGCCGTGGATCGAGCGCCGCCTGGGGCTTCCCGCCGACATCACCCGTCTCCTGGTCGACGCCGCCAGGCAGCGACACTGACCGACCGGACCCCCGGGGTCAGGGGCTGCCGAGCCGGATCGCCTTGATGAGCAGGAGCAAGGCGCTGAGGACCAGATAGCCGCGCAGCGCCATCATGCCCAGGCGAGTCCCCGCGGACCAGCGCACCGGCCGCAGGAGTGCCAGCGGCGGCATGCGCCAGGCGAGTTTCTCGGCCTGAGACATCACAGGGATCTGCCGTACGGGCGCGCCGCGCCGGGTGACGCGGAGGGCTGCTGCGGCGCTGCTCAGGCCTGTGACCAGCGCGATCGCCAGCCAGATGGTGAGCCGGGGGACGTCGACGGACGGGAAGAGCGTGGTGGCCATCAGGCTGCCGGAGAGCAGCAGCAGGACGGCGATGGTGACGGTGGCGAGCATGTTCAGCCAGCGCGGGTTGGCCCAGGGGCCGAGCACTTCGGTGTCGTTGCACAGAAGGAGCAGAAACACGCTCGCGGAGGGCAGCAGCAGCCCGGCCAGCGCCTGGACGGCCTCGGTGATCAGGCCGAGCGGCGCACCGGGAATGAGGACGACGGCGGCGGCGACCAGAACCAGCAGACTGTAGGAGGCGTAGAACTGCTTGGCCTCGCCGAAGGTGCGGTGCAGGGAATGACGCAGGTTGAAGACGTCTCCGAAGGCGTAGCTGGTGGCCAGGGTGACGGCGGCCGCCCCGATGATGCTCGCGTCCAGCAGGACGATGGCGAACAGTACGCCCAGCGCGGGATCGTGCCGGGCGAGGGCGTCGGCGACTCCGGCGGCGTCGGTGAAGTGACCGTGGGCGGCGGTGCCGCGGGCCGCGAAGTCGGCGGTCATGACCAGCGCGGCGGCGCCCGCGACGACCACCAGGGAGCCGATCACCGTGTCGGCACGCTCGTAGCCGATGAAGCGCGGGGAGATGCGCTTGTCGATGACGTTCGACTGCTGGAAGAACAGCTGCCAGGGGGCGACCGTGGTGCCGACGATGGCAATGATCAGCAGGATCGCCTCGCTGGTGGCGCCGCCCTGGATGCCGGGCACCACGAAGCTGTGCGCCGCGTGGCCCCACCGCGGCCGGGACATGAGGGTCAGCGGAACCAGCAGCAGGCTGGCGCCGATGAAGGCGAACATCGCTCGTTCCCAGCGGCGGAAGGAGCCGCTCGCGGTCACGGCGACCAGGACGACGGCGGCCGCCGGGACGACGACGTACCGCGAGACGCCGAGGTATCCGGCGGCCAGGGAGACGCCGATGAACTCGGTCACGATGGTGAGGAAGTTCAGCAGGAAGAGGTCGCCGACGCTGAACCAGCCCCAGAAGCGCCCGAACCGCTCGGTGATCAGGCGCGCGTGGCCGACACCGGTGACCGCGCCCAGCCGTACCACCATCTCCTGATTGACGATCAGGACCGGGATGAGCAGGAGCAGGACCCACAGCAGCGAGTGGCCGTAGTTCTGGCCCGCCTGTGCGTAGGTGGCGACGCCGCCCGCGTCGTTGTCGCCGACCATCACGATGATGCCGGGGCCGATGATGGCCAGCAGGGTCAGCAGCCGGGCCTTGAACCCGGGCCGCTCCTCGGCACGTTCGCGGGGGACGCGGCCGAAGGCGCCCTGGATCTCGCCCAGATGGGCCTCGCCGAGTACGGCGCTTGGCCTGGCTGGGCGGGACGGTGGAGCGGCGGGTCGGACGGCGGCGTTCCGCGCGGGGGCGCGGGCGGG
>NZ_CM002285.1:123663-208447 GCF_000497445.1 Streptomyces roseochromogenus subsp. oscitans DS 12.976
GGCCGGTCTGGATCGGGGCGGCCCGGTCCGCCTGTGGGCCAGTCGTCCGGGCTCATGACGCGGGCGGGATGTCGTTCGAGGCTGGTTCGGGTCCGGGCTCCTCCATGCGATGGGCGGGATGCGGGGGCGGCTCGCGGCGGCGCCAGTCCTCCGGGATGACCGCGTCGAGGACGTCGTCGACCGTGATGACACCCAGGATGCGGTCCTCGTCGTCGACCACCGGGACGGTGAGCAGGTTGTAGTCGGTCATGAGCAGGGCGACGTCCTCGACATCGGTCTCAGGCCCGGCCCGGACTGGGTCCCGGTCCGCCACGTCGTCCAGCCGCGCGGACGGATCCGCCTGCAGCAACTCCACCACGGTGACCACGCCGAGCAGCCGCCGCTCCTCCCCCGCCAGATACACGCTGGTCAGCGCCTGCGGCTGAAAGGCAAGCGACTCCCCGGCCGCCCGCAGCGCCTCCGCGACGGTGCTGTCGCCCGCCAAGGCGAGGACGTCGAGCGCCATCAGCCCTCCCGCGCTGGACGGGTTGAAGCCCATCAAGGTCAGCACCTTGGTGCGCTGCCCGGCGGGGAGCGCGTCCAGCACAGGCTGGCGCCGGCTCTGCGGCAGCTCGTTGAGCGCGTCCGCGGCGTCGTCGGCGCGCATACGGGCGAGCACCTGGGCGATCTCGGCGTCGCTGCGCTCGCCCAGCAGGCGGGTCTGCCAGTCCGGCTCCAGCTCCTCGAACACATCGGCTTCGAGCTCGGGGTCGGCGTGGACCGTCTGGAGGATCTCGTGCGACTCGGTGCGGTTCGCGTCCTCCAGCAGATCGGCGAGGTCCGCGGGCTTGAGCCGGCCGAGGCGGGCGAACGGCCCCCGTACCCTGGCGGACCGCGCGTGCCCGATCAACGGCTCGAACGACTTCCAGTCCCGCCAGTCGGGCCAGGCGGCACGGCTCCGCAGGCGACCCCACAGGTGCGGCGGCCTCCGCGTGTCCAGGCAGGTCAGCACCCAGCGATCCAGCCGTTGCTCCAGTGCGATGTCGTACGCCCGGACCAGCTCGACATCGGCCACGTCGATGACCCGGTGGCCCAGTACGTCCGCCCGCAGCAGCACCTCGCCCTCGCGCCGCTCGAAATGGCGCAGGTCCACCCGCGGGCTCGCCAGCGTGATCCGCTCCGCGTCCAGATCGGCGACCTGCTCGGCGGGCAGGAAGACCTCGCGACCGCCCACTCGTACGACCAGCCCGGTGACCAGCGGATAGTCCCGCCCCCGCAGCCGCACGATGACATCGGCGAGCCGGCCCACCACCTCACCGTCACCCCCGACCACCGGCGTACGGAGGAGCTGCGCGAGACGTACGACCCGATCCACACCCCCACGCTAGACACATAAACGCCAATCGCGACATAAGGGGCAACAATGTGCTCTCAGTGTTGCGGGCGTACAGGTCCTTCTGTGCGCCGGGTTCGGCCCTCGCTCGCAGCAGCGGCGTAGGACCCAATGCCGGGCAGGGCGCAGGTGTGGTTGAGCACCGCGATGGACTCGGAGGCGGCCAGGAAGAACCAGGCGCCGCCACAGCTCATCATCCCGTTCCACACCAGCGGGATCATCCCGCCCGGCACGTCCAGCTGCCAGAACCGCTCCCACTTCGTCAGCCGCAACACCCGCGCCGCCTCGTCCAGTTCCCTCAGCTGGGAGATGGAAGAGGTTGATGCACGAGGTCACCGCCACCGGCAGAAACCCGGGCACCGGCATCGACTGGAGAATGTCCGGGACGGGCAGCAGTACGCTGGACGGCGCGGTGCTCGGCAGGAACGACGCGTTCAGCGAGGGTGCCAGCCGCAGCAGCCCGTACAGCAGCGCCACCAGCACGTCGCCGGCCACCAGGTCCACCCACCGCAACGCGAGCCGCCGCCACACACCCCGGGAAACCGCCTGTCCCTGCCAACCGGGTCGCCTTTCGTCATGGCGTGCGCAAGGCCAGCAAACACCCAGCCCGGCAAAGCATGCGTCACCTGGCCCAGAGGCAGCTCGCCATGGGCAGCGAACGGCTGGTGGCTGAGGTAGCTCCGGCCGCCTGGGTCACATGGCTAATGCGTGCTGGCGTCCCATTGCGGCACAGCCGAAGAACCTCTGCGGCACCAAACCCGACGACGTCCGCGACGGCGGCCACCACCCGCACTTGGACCCAACTGGGCATGAAGTCCACCCGTTTCGGCCCTCTGCCCGCCCACATCGCCGCCCGCTGCGCACCGATCGAACTCGACCAGAACACTGGCGCCCGTCTCACTGGCATCGCCTGCGACTTCTCCGCACGTCTCCTGGAGAGTGTCTGCGGCATCGACGGCGTCTCGCCCACCAGAGGCCACTGAGCAGTGCTACCGACCGGAAGATCAGTCGTGAGGCGGAAGGTGACCGATCTGGTGATCGGCGACGTTGAAAGCCTCGTCGACCAGCCGGCGCAAATGCCCGTGACGCAGGCCGTAGATCACACGACGGCCTTCCTTCCGGGTGGTCACGAGCCCGGCCAGCCGCAGCCGGGCCAGATGCTGGCTAACCGAGGTACGCGTCGCATCGCAGGACTCGGTGAGAGTCGTCACATCCGCCTCGCCCTCCCCCAGCCGTCGCAGCAGCGCGAGCCGGGTCCGGTCGGCGAGCAGCCCCAGGACCTCCACGGCCACCGCCAGCCGTGCGCCGTCGTCTGGCTCCTGCGCATGCTGCGCACCTGATAGATGCATGCGTGCGTTCATACGCACATAATGGGTGGGGCAGCGACCTGAAGTCCAGTTCCGACCCAGACGCCGTGAGCACGAGAGGTGCACCGAACGTGAGCGAGCAGCACCACAACCACCAGCACTACGGCCGCACCCACACCCACGCACCGCACGACCACGAACACGGCACGCACCAGCACGAGCACCAGCACGGCGACCACACTCATGACGACCAGCACGTCCACGGGGACACCCATCACCATGCGCATGACGCCGGCGGGTGGGCCCGGCTGCGGCACCAGCTCGCCCACATGGTCACTCCGCACAGTCACGAGGCGATGGACAAGGTCGACTCCGCGATGGAGACCTCCCGGGAGGGCATGCGCACTCTGTGGCTGTCCCTGGGCATTCTGGGCCTGACCACTGTGGTCCAGGCTGTGATCGTGGCGGTGTCGGGGTCGGTCGCGCTGCTGGGCGACACCATCCACAACGCCGCCGACGCCCTGACCGCCGTCCCTCTCGGCATCGCCTTCGTTCTCGGCCGCCGAGCCGCGAACCGCCGCTACACCTACGGCTACGGCCGCGCCGAGGACCTGGCCGGCATCGCCATCGTCCTCACCATCGCCGCCTCCTCCACCCTGGCCGCCTACGAGGCGGTCGACCGGCTGCTGCACCCGCGCGACGTCACCCACCTGTGGGCCGTCGCGATCGCCGCGCTGGTCGGGTTCATCGGCAATGAGTGGGTGGCCCGCTACCGGATCACCACCGGCCGCAGGATCGGCTCTGCCGCGCTCGTCGCCGACGGCCTGCACGCCCGCACCGACGGCTTCACCTCCCTCGCGGTGCTCCTCGGCGCCGGCGGAGTCGCGATCGGCTGGCGCTGGGCCGACCCGGTCGTCGGCCTGCTGATCACGGTGGCGATCCTGATGGTCCTCAAAGACGCCGCCCGTGAGGTGTACCGGCGCCTCATGGACTCCGTCGACCCGGGGCTCGTCGACACCGCCGAGGACGCGCTGGGCGAGGTCGACGGCGTACTCGGCGTCGGCCAGGTGCGGATGCGGTGGATCGGCCACGCACTGCGCGCCGAGGCCGACATCGTCGTCGACCCGCACCTGACGGTGGTCCAGGCCCACGCGCTCGCGGTCGACGCCGAGCACGCCCTCATCCACGCCGTCCCCCGGCTGACCGCCGCCACCGTCCACACCGACCACACCCCGCACGGCACCGACCCCCACCGCGCACTGGCCCATCACGCCCGCCCCTGACCCCCATCGACACCTGTTCCCGGCCACCTCCCGCGCCCGACCGGAGCCCTCCCGTGACCACCTCGAGCACTCCCGCTCAGCCGTCCGCCCTCCTGCGGCGCGGTTTCGCCCTGGAATACGCCACCCTGGGCTGGAACGTGATCGGCATCATCGTGCTGGCCATCGCCGCGATCAGCGCCCGATCCGTTGCGCTGGCCGGGTTCGGTCTGGACTCCCTGATCGAGATCGGCGCCTCCACCGTGGTGATCTGGGAGCTGTCCAGCACCGGAGAGGACCGCCGACGCCGGGCCCTACCGCTGATCGGCGCGGGCTTCGCCGCCCTCGCCCTCTACCTGCTGGTGCAATCCACGCTCGTTCTGGCCACCGGCTTCCGCCCGCACCACTCCGCCCTGGGCATCGGCTGGACCGCGATCACCGCCGCCGTCATGTTCGCCCTCGCCGCAGGCAAGGCCCGCACCGGCGCCGCACTGGGCAACCCCGTGCTGACCACCGAGGGCCGCGTCACCCTCATCGACGGCCTGCTCGCCACCGCCGTACTGCTGGGCCTCCTGCTCAACGCCACAGCTGACTGGTGGTGGGCCGACCCGGCCGCCGGATACGTCCTGGTCTACTACGCGCTGCGCGAGGTGAAGGACATCTTCGCCGCCGACCACTGACACACGACCACCGACCCTCGCTTCACCCGGCCCTGGCACACTGTCCGGACCCGGCGAAGGAGGACCCCGCATGTCGATGGCCGACAACCTGCGCAAAGTGGCCGGCCTCACGCGACGCGGCCACCACCGAGTGGATCTGAGCCACCCGGCCCGCTCCCCGCTCGGCTCCTCCGTCGTCAACTGTGTCCTCTACCGCGACGGCGTTCGGCAACCCGGCACGGAGACGGTCGAGGAGGCCGTGCACCAGGTACGCAGGCACGGCCACGACTTCGTATGGCTGGGCCTGCACGAACCCACCGAGACGGAGTTCGCGCGCGTCGCCGACCTCTTCGACCTGCATCCCCTCGCCGTCGAGGACGCGGTACTGGCCCACCAGCGCCCCAAGCTGGAGCAGTACGGCGACGTCCTGTTCGCCGTCTTCAAGACGGTCACCTACGTCGAGCACGAGCAGCTCACCTCCACCAGTGAGGTCGTCGACACCGGCGAGATCATGGTGTTCACCGGCCCTGACTTCGTCGTCACCGTCCGCCACGGCCGCCACGGCTCGCTCGGCCCTCTGCGCGAGGACCTGGAGGCCGAGGCCGAGCGACTGGCCCAGGGCCCCTCCGTGGTGCTGCACGCGATCGCGGACCACGTCGTGGACGACTACGTGACCGTCGCTGACGCCGTCCAGGAAGACATCGACGCGGTCGAGACCGAGGTCTTCTCCCCGAAAGCCGGTCACACCGTGGACGCCGGCCGCATATACCAGCTCAAGCGCGAACTCCTGGAACTCAAACGGGTCGTGGTCCCCCTCGGCCGCCCCCTGGAGAGGCTCTCCACGCAGCCGCTGCGCGCCATCGACCCCGCGATACGCGCCTACTTCCGCGACGTCGCCGACCACCAGGCGCGCGTCACCGACCAGATCACCGGCTTCGACGCCCTGATCGACTCCATCCTCCAGGCCCACCTCGCCCAGGTCGCCGTCGCCCAGAACGACGACGCCCGCAAGATCACCGCCTGGGCCGCGATCATCGCCGTACCCACCATGGTGTGCGGCGTCTACGGCATGAACTTCGACCACATGCCAGAACTCCACTGGCGCTTCGGCTACCCCCTCGTCCTCGGTGTCATCGCCACCGCCTGCTTCCTCCTCCACCGCGGCTTCAAGCGCAACGGATGGCTCTGACATCGGCCGTATCCGCAGGTCAGCGACCATTTTCCGGGCGCCTGTCCGGCGGATCCGACCCCGAATCCGGCACACGTGCGCACTCGTCGCGAACGTCCCGGAACACCACTTCACCATGCCTGGCTTCGGCGGCGTCGACGATCAGATGTGCCGCTTGTGGGGGGAGAGCCAGGTTCCTCTCCAGCCATGCGGCGGTCATCCCGTGGGCATGGGTGGCCAGAACCCAAGCCGCGTAGAGCCGATCCGGGGACGGCGCGTCCTGGGCCTTGAAGGCGGCTCGGACCGCGTCCTCCGGGAAGCCGTCCAGGGTGTGGGCGGTGAACCATGACGCGTCGACCGACTCGGCGCCCCGGCTCCGCGGACGCCTGAGCGACCGGAAATGAACCTGCCGTACCCGTGTGCCGACGATCAGGGCGACAAAAGCGACCAACAGCACGACAGCGGCCACGCCGATGCGATCGGCAGCGGGGATCCTCGTCCACACCGGCGGCAGGAAAGCCACCGTACGGCCGACGTGATCAAGGCTGAGCAAGATCCACATCAATGCCTCCCCTCACCTCCATCCTCGCTCCGCAACCGGCAGCCGACGAGCAGGCCGGGAAGCCTTCTACGGGATCCATACGCTGTTGGGCCATGGCCGCGAGCGAGCGCACGCAGCGTCTCAACCAGGACGCGAGCCGTCAGCTGCGGCGAACGACGGTGAGTCTGCCCTCCGCACTCTCCTTGGGCAGGGTGCGGAGTGGCACCGGGACTGGTGAGGCGAGTGACCATGCGAATGCGGCCCCCAGGTCGTGGGGGAACGCCGGCGCTCAAGCCGGCACACCACCGATACGGCACGCCGAGGAGCGGGTTTCCGCCGCCCACACCTGCCAGCCAACCAGGTCAGGGCATCCCCCGCAGTCCGTCCAAGCTCTGCTGACAGGCGGGATGGGCGGCCTGAGCGGAGTTCAGGCAGGGCAGTTCACAGTTGGGATGCCCATGCCGTACGCCTCGCACAGGATGAGCAGCGCCAGGGTGCCGGATAGCCGGTCTGCGCCTTGACCGCCTGCGCGTCGATGAAGCCGAGGCCCCACGTCTCGGCGATGTGCGGGGTCTGGTATCTGTCGGCGAGGCGTCCCTGCTGGGTGTGCGCCCCACAGGGCGGCGCGTCCTTCAGGGACCCGGATGTGCCGACGCATGAGGGGACGGACCGCACGCCGGTTGCGGAACCGGGCGGACCGGATACCCCCGACCGCTCAGACCCGCAACCTACAGCCGACCCGTGGCCTGTTCTGGCACCTCGCCCCGGCACCACCGCCGAACGGAACGTCTGGTCCACTACGGCTTCACCGGCACAGGCATGTGGATCCCACCCACCAGGGGGCGGTGTGCAGTACTCCTGACCGAGAGAACCATCATGGCCGATCACCGGCAGGGCGCCGCGCCGGACGACGGGTTCCTGTCGCAGGCGCCGGAGGCTCGTCGTGCGAGCGCGCACGACACGGCACGGCTCGCGCTGGCGCTCGGTGCTCTCGGCGTGGTCACCCGCACCCCGTCCCGGTCAGCACGCAGAAGGTGTACGGCGTGGTGTCGGGCTTACTCGATGGGCAGTTTCAGTTCCTCGCGCCGCTGGCCCGTCGCGGATTCCGGGTGGGATCGCCAGTCGTAGTAGCCGGAACTGGAGACGCCGAGTCTGTCGCACATGAACTCGACGCTGTATGCGCACTCCGTAGTGTCGAGCCGCATCTCGACGATGAACTCGTACTTGCTTGCAACTTCCATCTCCGGCTCACGGTTGCGTCGTTCGAGTTCCTTCAGGCGCGCCCGCTCGATCACCGTCAGTTCCGCGTTGGGAGCCGGTTCCTGTTGCTTCTTGACCCAGCCGCGCAGCGTCTCCGGATTCAGCTCAGGCTCCCGGGCGACTTCGGAGACCGTCCTGCATGACCTCAACACGACCCCCCATCCCGCGGGCGGCGGCTGTGCCCAGGAGGGCTGACGCGTCGATCCCTGCGAGCCCGGCCAGCGGTGAGCCCGGCACCTCGATAGCACAGGACTCCTTGGGTCTGACGCCTACACTGGGCGGGCGCATGTGCGGCGGCTGCGAAGTGTGGGCGGGACGGGAGAGGACTGTGGCGGAGAACGTCGGTGGCTTCGAGGACCCGTCGGCCGAGGTGCTGGCGGCAGCTGCCAGCGCGTTCGGACTGCTCGCCTCGGCCGTGCGGCTCCACCTGATGTGGGCGCTGTCGCAGGGGGAGAGTGATGTCACGCACCTCGCCGACCGGGTGGGTGGTGCCCTGCCCGCGGTAAGCCAGCATCTGGCGAAGCTGAAGCTCGCCGGGCTCGTGCGCTCGCGCCGTGCGGGTCGGCGGCAGGTCTATTACATCGACGATCCGGATGTCGTGACGCTGGTGCGGGTGATGATCGGGCAGTTGACGGCACGCTCGCGGCACTCTTCCGCGCAGGTACGAGTCCTGCACGGGACCGGTGGCTGAGAGCACCGCGGCGTCGGGGCGGGACGCCGGCCTGCCCGCTCCGGTGGCCGTATCGGCAGTCGGGGCGGACTCCGGAGTTGTCAGGGCGCCGGGTTCCTCGGCGCCGACGCTGCTAGTGGTGCTGTGCCCGCTGGACACCGGCCCGCGCGGCCTGACGGAGGCCGAGGAGTGCCTGGCCCGGTTCGGCGAGAATGTGCTTCCGGCCCCGGCGGAAAGCCTCCTGGCCCTGGCTCCTGGCGCGCAGTCTGCGCGATTCCTACCGCGGTCCTGCTCTGTCTCGGGCTGGTCTCGGCGGCCATCCTCGCCTGGGCCATCGCGATCCTTTTCCTGGCCTTGGTGAGCTGCTTGCTGCGGGCAACCGGGGAGCACCGGGCGGACCGTTCCACGGCCGCGTTGCGTCGGCTGGTCGCACGACGGTAACCGTTCCACGGCGCCCGACGAGGACACCGTACCCACGGCCCGCGAGATGCCCGTGGACGATCTGGTCGTCGGCGACGTGATCCGCCTCGGGCCGGGCGACCTCGTACCGGCGGACGTACGCCTGCTGCGCGCGAGAGGCCTGACCGTGCACCAGCCCGCGCTGACGGGAGAGTCGACCCCGGTCACGAAGCACACCGCCGACGCGCCTCCCGTGATCGGGAGCGGGCTGTTCGAGCAGCCGCAGTGGTGTTTCCAGGGCAGCAGCATCGCCTCCGGGAGTGCTACGGCGCTCGTCACCGCGACCGGCGTGCGGACCTGGTTCGGCGCAGCGCACGGCAGGTCGGCCGGAGCCGAGCGCCTTCGTCCGTTCCGTCCACTGCGTCTCCTGGCTCCTGATCCGGCTCATGCTGTTGACCCCGCCGCTGGTGCTGATGGCCAACGCGGCCCTGAGCAATCGCGGGTTGGAGACGTTGCGGCCCGGGCGTTGATCTTCCGGCCTGCAGTCGCCACCAGTCGGTGGTGCGTTGCCGCCGATGCCCGGATTTTGCCCGGCGATGAGCCGCGGGGCCCGGGAGCGTGTGTTACGAAGTCCGGCTGTCTGGCCTGCCGTTGTCGGGTGCGTTCCCTTCGCGGATGTCGAGCATGTTGGTCAGGCCGAGCCTTTGGAGCGTGCTGCGGGCCTGGGCGCTGGCGTGGGTGACGACGACCCTTGTGCCGTACAGACGTGAGGTGCGCAGCGCGGGGAGGAATGCCCGGGCGCTGTCGCCGGCCAGGTAGGTTACGTGCTGGAGGTCCACCTCCAGGATGCGGGGGTGCGTCCGGAGCGCGTTGCGCAGGCCCTGGTCGACACGTTCGGCGTTCTCAGCGGTGATCTCCCCCGACATCCGGACCACCACGTGATTCGGTGCCCGGCCCCTGCGGACCGTTCGCCACCGGAACCGGTGCAGTGCACCGAGAGTGATATTCCACAGGCCACGGTTCTCGCGCGGCGGTGTGGGCGCGGATTCTGGCATCGAGTCTCCCGGTCGGTGGCTTCGGGGGGACGGGGGGCATTCGGTCGCTTCAGATTTCAGTGAGCGTTCTGGCCGTAGCGCTTGATGATCCACGCTGCGCCCCGTTCGGCCAGTGCACTCCGCCGTTCCCGGCGCGATCGTCTCCGCGCAACGTGCGAAGCGGTCTGTCCCTGGCCCGGTATGACCGCGAGCGCGGCAAGGTGTTCGGCAGCGCGCGTCAGCTCGGCCCGCAGTCGCTCGTGCCGTCCGGGGGACTTGGTCCGCAGCAGGGCCGTGTAGAGCCCTTCGATCTCGGCCACGGCGGCTCCCAGCCGGAGATTCGCGTCGCGTCGTTGAACGTCGCCGTGCGGCATAGATGCTTTCCCTCTCCGGGGCATGCCGCCCCAGGCTGACTTCGATTGTCGTACGGGCAGCCTTCTCACCGGTCTGGACCGCTAGATGCCCTCCTGGACCAGCAGGGCGATCCGGTCGGGGTCATAGACCACCCAGCGTGGCGTCGGGACGCCGGACAGGCGCAGGCGGCACAGGGCGGTGCCGCAGGGGCCGGTCCACCAGGCGGTGATGGTGCCCGGCCACGGCCATCCGGCGTGGTCGGACACAGCCACGGGCCGGTAGGCATGTTGGATCAGGTCGTCCGGGTCGGGCGAGGCGCATCCCGTCGCCAGTTCTTCCAGCAGACGCTGCGCCGCGGACTCGCCTCGCATGGTCAGGCCCTCCCCTTGGCGCGGTCTGCAATGGTTTCATTATTGCGCAACTGACGCTTTTTCATTCAGGGTTTGTTCTGTGTGCTGCCTGTGATGACGCTGCTTGCCGGGGACGGCCGTAGGACAGGTCGGAGCAGGGGGCGTCGTCGGCCAAGCGGGTGTTGCCGGCGGTGGGAGCGGGTGCGGGTAGCGGTGACTGTGTGACCGGTGCGGTGTTCGCCGGGCCGAGGATCACGGTGATGCCCGGGTCAGTGGCGGGCTGGAGCTGGGCGCCGGGGAAGAGCTGGGCGACCGTCTCGGCTTCGGCACTGCGGCCTGGGCCGTAGCGGATGAGTGTCACTGTGTGCTCCGTGCCTGCGTCGCCGATCCCGGTGACCGTGAATCCGTGCCCGCTCAGGGTCCGGGCTACCCGGGAGGCGAGGCCGGCGACTGGTGTGCCGTTGTAGACGCGCACGGCGATTCCGTATCCGGAGACGGATGGGGCGCCGACGCTCGGAGCGGCAGTGGTCGCCGCCGGTGGCGTCCGCGTCGTACGGCCGGTGTTCTGGCCGTCCGCAGGCCGGTCCACCCGCAGTGCCGCCCACAGCCGGTCGGCGTCCGGCTGGACGATGGCGACGCGTGAACCCTGGTAGCGCCAGGGCAGGGTGACGAACTTGGTGTTGTGCAGGTCGATGTCCTTCAGCGTCATGGCGAAGGCGACGAGCTTGTCCGCCGTGCCCAGGCCCGGGTCGACGGTGAGCGACTGGGCGGCTGCCTCGGCGAGCGGCAGGAGGCCGGCCGGGGTGATCCCGTCGCTCTTGACCTTCTTGATAAGAGCGGCGACGAACGCCTGCTGCCGTTTGATGCGCCCGATGTCGGAGCCGTCGCCGATGCCGTGCCGGATGCGGATGTAGTCGAGGGCCGGCTGCCCGGCGAGGGTCTGGACGCCCTGATGGAAGAGGAGAGCACCACGCGTGGCGCGGTTGGGGTTGAGGTCTTTCTGGTAGATGTCCTGCGGTACGCACACACTCACACCGCCGACCGCCTCGGTCAGCTTCGCGAACGCCTTGAAGTCGACGACGACCGTGTGGTCCACCCGCAGCCCGGTCAGCTTCTCGACGGTGTTCTGGGTGCAGGCCGGGTTGCCCTCGCGGGTCTGGCCCACAGAGTAAGCAGCGTTGAACAAGGTGCTGGGTCGCGGTGCGCTCCAGGAGCCGTCGAGCAGGCGGCAGGGCGGGATGGTGACCAGTGTGTCCCGGGGGATCGAGACGGCGACGGCGTGCCGTCGGTCGCCGTAGACGTGGAGCAGGAACGCGGTGTCGGAGCGGCCCACGTCGTCCTTGCTGCCCCCGCCCAGCGCGTTGTTGCCGTCCACCCGTGCATCGGAGCCGATGACCAGGACGTTCTCCCCGCTCCTCGTTCCGCCCGGCCGGTCGTTGGAGATGCCTTCCGCATCGAACGTACCGATGCCCCCGGTCAGGTTCAGGTACATCCGGCCCACCCCGGCCGTCGCCAGCACCAGCAGCGACATACTCGCGGCCGTGAGGGTCGCGACCCTGCGGCCGCGCCCGGGCCGGGGCCTGCGTGCGCTGTCGCACGCCGGGCGCCTGGGTGGTGTGCGCCGGGTAGAGCCGGGAGCCGTGAGGCGGCGGCTTCCCGGATCCGTCGGCACTCGATAGCTGGTCGGCATGGATGACGCCCCTCATCCGTGATTAGACAGTTGCGCAATATAGCAAGCGTTGCCTGTCGTGGCGTGTTGGACACTCCGACGGATCCGCATCGCGCCGGCCGGTGTCCTGGCTTCTCCGGTGGCAGAAGGCCCGCCGGTCGGCGTCAGGTCACCAGTCGCCGCTGCCGAAGTCGCCGCCGCCGTCGGAGCTGAAGTCGCCGAAGCCGCCCCCGAAGTCGGAGGCGTTGAAGTCCGCGCCGGAGAACTCGCCGCCCTCCGGCAGGTCGGCGGCACCCGGAAAACCGTCGGCGCCGTCGGCGAAGGCCGAGGGCGCGCTGAGCAGGCTGCCGAGCAGGGTGCCGGCGAGCAGGCCGCCGACCACGCCGCCGGCGCCGCCGAAGTAGCCGCCCGCCCACGGGACGTAGGCCGGGCCCGCGTTCCAGTACGGCTGGGCGCCCTGATCGGTCGGCACCATCCGCGTCAACGGTTGTCCGCCCTGGCTCACCCGCAGCGCGTCCTCGGCGCAGGCGGGCACCATGCGCAGCACTCCGCCCGGCGGGCACCAGTTCACATCGCTTACCGACGGGCCGTGGCGGGGGTCGAAGAAGCACGGGACGCGTCGCTCGGGCAGCGGCGCACCGGTGCGCCGGGCGGCGAGGACGGCCAGCGCGAAACGGCCCTCGGCAAGGGTCTCAGTGACCGGCTGCACCTCCTGCGGGCGCGTCGCTGCGGCCATCTGCTGCTTGGCGCGGTCGTAGGCGTCCAGGGCGCGGGTGTAGTCGTCACGCATCGCGTCCGTGGCTCCCGGCTCGGACGGTGAGAAGTCGAGGCGGTCCAGTTCCTCACCGAAGGCGGTGATGTCCTCGTCCACCAGCACGTGCAGCGCCTCCAGTTCGGCCCGCTCGCGTTCCTCCCGCCTCTTCCGTGATCGCCGGTACAGCGCATACCCACCCCCGGCCGCGACGGCCACGACCAGCCCGCCGACCAGCATGCCGGTGGTCGAGTCGCGGCTTTCGGAATCCCCCCAGGAGGCGGGGGCGTGTCCCTTGGCCTGCTGGAGCGCCTGGTCCACGAACGCGTTCACCTCGGCAGAGGCGTCGGAGGCGTACGAACGCCGCACCGCGCCCTTGAGATTGTCGACCGCGTCCTTCCGCATCACCTGGCGGTCGGCACCCGCGTTGAACCCCGCGCCGAGCCGGACCGCGTACACGCCCGTGATGCCGGTCAGAGAGCGCAGGTCCCGCACCACGGTGGCCTGCGGGTATTCGGCCGCTGCGGGCAGTACGGCGACGAAGACCGGCTTGTCCGCCTTCTTGATCTTCTCGGCGAGCTGGTCGGCCTCCGTCTTCGGCAAATCGACACTGGCCCTGGGATCGACGTACACCGGGCCTTTGCGGAGCGCGTCCGCCACGGCGGCTGGCCCCGTTTCCGCTGCCGATGCACCGGGCACCGGCAGCGTGAGCGTCAACGCCGCCGTCGCAGCCAACGGGGCGAGCGTCCGGGCCAGGCGGTGGGTTCGCGCGGGAGAGGTGAGCAACGGGGAACCTCCTGGTCCTCCAAGACAGCAAGGGTAAATACTTTACCTGCTGCGCAAGTGTGCAATCTCTTCGGGGCGGGGCTGCGGGGCGTCGGGCACCACCCCCTTTGGTAGGGCTGGGCGTGAGGCCGTAGTCCAGGATCGAGTCGCGGGTGAGGGCGGTGACGGGAGCCACAGGCGGCCGGACGCGTGGTCGAGCTATTCCTGACCGGTTCGTGTTCGCCCCAACTGCCCCACGCACGCCGTCGCCAAGGGCGGCTCGGGTGTCGAAGGCACGGGCGCCGAAGGCATAGACGCCGGCATGACCGCTCTACTTGCGACAGGCGCGCAACAGCAGCACCGCAATTGCCACGATACCCACGAGCGTGACGACGAATGCTGCAGCATCCTGCGCACTTGGGCGGTGCGAAGCATCAGGTCGCATCGCCGTATCCGCTCGCCCTGGTTGACTCACGCGGCTGCTGCGGCAGCGAGCGCCTAGGGAGTCGCGAAGGCGGCGAGGACCGTGGCCCACGATCATGCCGCGCCACCACCCCAGCATGCGCCGGCCGCAGGGGGCCGGTGAGGTTGAGCATCACGAGCAGCAGTGGGCATCTCGAAGGAGTTGCCGAAGACGACGACCATCCGGGTGATCAGAGTGAGGAGACCGTCGAGGGGCGGCAGGTTGTCCACGCCGTGCGGGGTGAAGCCGATGAGAACTTCGGCGGTCTTGGGCAGCACCTCGTAGGCGAGGGAGGCACCGCTGCGGAAGAGGGGGGACTCCGGCGCCGACGAAGACGTAAGCGTATGTCATCTCGTGCTGGTGCAGGTCGGACGCGACGAAGGCCCAGGGCTGGTAGAGCCAGCTCTGGATGGCCCGTACGACGCGGCATGAGGGAGACCTCGAGGGCCAGGGCGAGGGGGCGATCAGCCCACTGATCGCGCGGTGGGCACAAGCCGTTTGCTTCGACTGCCAGGCCAGTACGCCGCACGATGACGAGGATGACCAGGACGGACTACGCGAGCCGGTTGCGCAGTTCACGCAAGTGTTCCGCGAGGGACATCCACCCCTCAGGATCTTTCTCAGGTTTGCGGGTTGGCATGGGCGCACTGCATCCCCTCATCCCGGACTCAGCTTGCATGGTTGCGTAATATGGCAACTGTCACATCCCCTCGAGCCCGACGCCTATCGCGTCGGCAGCAGAGGGCGCTGCGGCACCTCCAGTCAGTCGCCTGCTGTCTCTGAGGTCCTTTTCCTTCCAGCGGGGAGCCCACATGCCCACGTCAGACCGTTTGCGGGCAGGCAGCGGTGCCGTCTTCGAGCGGATCCTGGATCAAGCCTTGGCGTCTCCCGAAGTAAGCCGGGCGCTGCGCCCTCACGGCAGGGTGACCACGCACGAAGACCTCCGTGCCCGTGCGCTGGAGGCACGAGAAACGATCATCGCCACGGCGGCGATCGAGTACCAGGACTACCTTGATCTGAAGGGAGCATCCTCCGGGACCGGCGGTGAAGGCACGGCCTCCCGCTCGGCAGGCGGAATCCTCCCGGTGCTGGCCGTGTTCGTGCCGAGCCTCTCGGCCGTCGCCGCAGCCGTGTTCCTTCTTTGCGGGTACGGACTGCGGGCCCTGGACCAGGCTCGTCGCATCGGCGAGGACCTGATCACAGCAGGGTTGATCGCCGCGGTTGCGGCTGTCGGGGCAGCCGTTGCCGATCTCGTGTGGCTGTTCGTCGCCGCAGCACGCAACCGCTCGTCCGCCGGCAGCCCGGAGCCCGGTGATACGGATCCACGTGTGAGGGAGGCATGGGAAGCTTGGGAGGAAGCGCTGCTGGAGCGCGGCATACTGCCGTTCCTCCTTGGCCGCCTGGAGCTAGCGCACATGGCAGCGGAGACCGCCCGTCCCGATCACGACGCGGTGTCCCGTGCGGCAGGTGCCGACGATGACCGTCCGGAGCGTGATCCGCAATCCGTCCTTGAGCCCGGCTTCACCCCTCCCGACTACTCAAGCCCAGACTTCACCAGCCCCGAACCTCCGTCGCTGCGGTAGCCCATGCACACAGAACACCAGGGAGCGTGCGGCACCCTCGGCCGTCACGGGTGTGACTCGGACAAGGGCGGCAATGTCTCGCTGCAGCATCGCCGAGGACTACGACGTGAACGCCTCAGGCCCCCCGATGAACGCGTGCCCATGTGCAGTCTTCGGTCCGCGGCACGCCGTGGATGCGTGCGCGCGCCGCGTCCACGTCCGGCAGGGCGCTTAGACTGAGCTTCCCGCGCACGGAGTGATCGAGGCGGAGCGGGAGGAGACGTGGCAGCCGAGGCCGACAGCCGCGTCGAGCCATCCGCCGACGTACTCGCCGAGGCCGTCATGCTGTTCGGGCTGATGGCGTCCTCAGTGCGGCTGCATCTTCTGTGGGCGCTCTCCCAGGGGGAGAACGACGTGACCCGCCTTGCCGACGAGGTGAATGCCATGGTGCCTGCGGTCAGTCAGCACCTGTCGAAGCTGAAACTGGCGGGCCTTGTCAGGTCGCGGCGAGAGGGCCGACGGCAGGTCTATTTCGTGGCTGACGCGGATGTCGCTGCCGTAGTAGGGCAGTTGATCCGTCGTCTGGCGGCTCGGCCTGCACCGTCTTCCAGGCTGAGCGGGCCCTGCGCCTGAGGCCTTGCTACAGCTGGCCCACCGTGCCGAGTGACTCCTTCCCACCCGTCCGGGGCTCGTCTGGTGCTTGCATCTCGCGGCTGCCTGTGTTTCAGGAATCGGAGTCGGGCTGGTTGGTGCCGGCGGCGTATGCCTGGGCGGGGGTCATGTTGACGCCGTCGAGCTGGACAGTCTTGTAGGGGCTGACCTGGGCGCAGTTCTTGGACTGGTCGGCGGTCTCCACGTGGGCGTTGGAGACTGCGGCGTGTGTGTCGGCGGGTGCCGGGGAGGAACTCCCGCCGCTGCTGGGGTAGGTGGTGCCGCTGGGCCAGTCGCTGTCGATCACCAGGGTCAGGCTGTCGGCGCTGCCCTGCTCGAGGTGTGAATACGGCAGGCCGATCGCCTTGGCCACCGCCTGGGCTTCGGGTTTCTGGCCGGTGCCGTAGGTGAGGGTGGTGGTGGCCGTCGGACTGGGGGCGTCGGCGGTGGTCGTGCCCGAGCTGAAGCCCTTGCCGGTCAGGACGGTGGTGAGTTCGGAGGCGCGTGGAAGGCCGGTGCCGGTGCCGTTCTCGCTCTTCACGGCGCTCCGGGAGGGGGTGACCGCTTGGGCGGTGGCGGTGGGCGTCGTGGACTTCTTGCCCGAGTCGTAGGTCAGGGCCTGGTCGCCGCGTTGGCCAGGTCGTAGACGGCCGTGGGGTCGGTCAGGGTGCCGGCGCTCTTGAACTTGCGGATCATCGAGCTGAGAAAGAGATCGTGGGCGTAGGTACGGCCCAAATCACTGCGTCGCCGAAGCCGTGCCGGGAGCGGACGAACTCCAGCGCCGCCTCACCCTTGAGGGTGTGGGTGCCCTTGGACAGTTTCAGGTGCGAGTGGGTGTCGTACACGTTGTCGCTGACGCAGACCGATACGCCATCCACCGCGTCGGACATGCTGACCACGCCGGCGAAGTCGAGCTTGATGAAGTGGTCGATGGGGATGCCGGTGAGCCGCTGACGGTGGCCACCTGGCAGGCCGGGCCGTAGGACAGCGCGCTGTTGATCATGCCGTAGTAGCCCCCGCTCGTCAGCCGGACGCGGCGCTGTGCGTTTCCACAGCCGGTGACATCTACGCAGGGCCCTCGGCATCTGTCCTATCCGGTTGACTACGGACGGAGTGAAGCTGTTCGTCGAGACGGCACCGTCAGCCCCTGGCGCCGTACGACAGCTTCGAGCACAGGTCATCGTCCGCGGAACGGGCGTCGTCCGCGACCGAGCTGGGGACGGCGTCCGGTGCCGTCGAGGCGGCGCCGGCCTCGTAGGAGGCGCCTACGACGACATTGACGACCGGCCCGCCGATGGGTTCCAGGGTTGCGCCGGGGAACAGCATGGCGACGGTCTCAGCCTGGGCCTGCAGGCCCGGGCCGTACTGGATCACGGTGGTGGCGCGCTGTCCGTTGGTGGCGTTGGCGGTGCCAGTGACCGTGAAACCGTGCTCGGTGAGTGTCGACGCGGCCACCGCGGCCAGGCCGCTGGTGGTGGTGCCGTTGTAGACCGCGACGTCGATGCCGTCCCCGGAGACGCTCTCGCTCGGACTCGGCGCCGCGGAGGCGAACGGCTTGGTGGTTCCCTTCTTGCCGCTGGCGTTCTTGCCGTCGATGGTGCGGTCGGCTCTGAGTGCGGCCCACAGCTGGGAGGCGTCGGGCTCGACGATCGCGACGCGTGCACCCTGGTAGCGCCAGGGGGCGGTCACGAACTTGGTGTTGTGCAGGTCGATGTCCTTCAGATTCATCGCAAACGAGATCAGCCTGCCTGCCGTACCCAGCCCGGGGTCGACGGTCATGGACTCCGTGGCGGCGGTGGCGAGCGGCAGCAGCTTCGTCGGGGTGAACCCGTCGCTCTTGATCTGCTTCAGGAGGCTGGAAACGAACGCCTGCTGGCGCTTGATCCTTCCGATGTCGGAGCCGTCCCCGATGCCATGCCGGATGCGGACGTAGTCGAGGGCCTTCTGCCCCGAGACGATCTGCTCGCCCTTCTTGAAGATCAGGGCGCCCTTGGTGGTGCGGTGGGGATTGAGGTCCTGCTGGTAGACGTTTTGCGGGAGGCACACCTTCACCCCGCCGACCACGTCCGTCAGGGCCGCGAAGCCCTTGAAGTCGACAACGACGGTGTGGCCGACACGCAGCCCGGTGAGTTCCTCGACCGTGTTCTGGGTGCAGGCCGGGTTGCCCTTCTCCGTCTGCCCGACAGAGAAGGCCGAGTTGAACATGGTGTTGGCTTGGGCCTGTGTCCAGCTGCCGTCAGGCAGTTTGCACGGTGGGATGGTGACCAGCGTGTCGCGCGGCACGGACACCGCGATCGCGTGTTTGTGGTCCGCGTAGATGTGCAGCAGAAACACGGTGTCGGAGCGACCGATGTCGTCCTTGCTGCCGCCCCCGAGCGCGTTGTTGCCGTCGTTGCGCGCGTCCGAGCCGATGACCAGGACGTTCTCGCCCTTGGAGGAATGAGGGCGGTTCTTGGACAGGCCGTCCCCGTCGAAGGTGTCGATGTCACCGTTCAGCTTCAGGTAGATCCAGCCGAGGCCGGCCACACCGAGCACGGTCACCGAGAGGCCGATCTTCAGCACCGTGCGCAGCGGGCCGCCCTTGCGGCCTCGTCTCGCGCGGCCGCCGTGCGCCTTGTGACTGCGAGACGGCTGCGCCCGGCGCCGGTGGCGGACGGATGGCGTCTGATCGCCGGTGGCGGTCATCGATACGCCCTTATCGGTGCGACCCATACACAGATGACGACTGAACCCCCCTGTTGGTTGTGCAGTTGCGCAATACGGCAATGAAGGACGGGGCGTCGCTCCCCGGCCGATGCCGCTGTGCGGCCGAAGGGCGGGGCGAACGGGTTGCTCCGAAACAGGCAGGAACCCTGGCTCCAGCTGATCGTGGCGATCGGCATCATCCTGCTGTTCTGCTCGAAGAACTGCCCGAGGCCGCCCGCGGGCTGGGTGAGTTCGTGCACATCCTCAGGAACGAGGCCACGGCCATGAAGGGGGAGGAAGTTGCTCCCTACGCCTCAGGAGCTGGCGATATCGAGACCTTGCCGCAAGGGTTCGCTGGTTATGCCGTAGTCACGGCGATAGACGTACACGCGTTCCGCGCGCACACAGTTTAGAGATTGCGCAAATCTGGGGGCGGCTTGTCATGAGCCGACAAGGACCGCCTCCGTACCCGCTCAGGTGGCATCGGGGTCGAACGCGGGACGGGCGGCCGGGTCAGACTGTTCCGCCTTCGCCACGCTCACGCGCCCCGCTTCCACGGTGCTGGTCCGAGACTCGTCGACCGATTCGCGCACTGCCTCGGCGACCTGCGCGAACTCCTCCCTCGGGTCGAGAGCGCTGCGGATCTCGCGGATCTCGTCGAGGCCGAGACCGTCGGCGTCGAGCATGTGCTTGCGCACGAACGTCTTCGGATGCAGGTCCTCGAACTCGAAATCTTTGAATTCCGGGCCCAGTTCGGAGCGGATGTCGTGTTTGGCGCTCTCGGAGATCGCGCGCACCTTGCGGATGAACCCCAATACGTTCTGGATCATCCCGGGCACCTTGTCCGGGCCGAAGACGAGTACGGCCAGGACCACCAGCGTGGCCAGCTTCAACGGGCTCATATCGAAGAACACCCGGGACTCCTCGCTCCGCCGTCCGACCCGCTTGCACCCAGCCCATAATACTTTAGCGATTGCGCAACTGGAGAATCGCAGGCCTCCTGTTCGCGCACCGCGAGCGACGACGGCCGGGCGGTACAGGAGTGCGCCCGCCGCGATCCGCCTGCACCTCCCGCGCAGCACGGCTCGGGTCCGGGTTTACGCGGCTGGAGGCGGGCGGCGATGGTGCCGGAGCATTCGGTCGTTGTTCCGCCGCGCAAACTGAGTAGCGCAGCAGCGTCGCTGGAGTAACGAAGAAGCTGCTCCGGCTCCGCCTGGGCAGCAGACGCGACAGGGCGGCAACAAGGACCCGGTCAACCAGCTCCAGCCTGGGCCGGCCGACTTGACGCTGCAGCACTGCCGACTGATGCCGCAAGGGGGGTCAGGGCTCCTGCGCAGGGAGCAGAACGACGAGCCGCGCTCCGAGGTGATTGCCCTCGATCAGGGCGCGACCGTGGTGGGCCGTGACGACCTCGTAAACGATGGCCAGGCCGAGGCCGCTGCCGCCGGTGTCCCGGGACCGCGCTTCGTCCAGGCGGGTGAAGCGTTCGAAGACGCGTTCCCGGTCGGCCTCCGGGATGCCGGGGCCGTCGTCGGCGACGACCAGGCGGGCGATGCCGTCCTCGGTGTGCAGACTGACCGTGACCCTGCTGCGGGCGTAACGCACGGCGTTGTCGAGGAGGTTACGGACGACACGGGCGAGGGCATCCGCATCGCCTTGTACACGGGCCGCGCCCACGGCGTGCTGGTCGATCGGGTGGGGCGTGCGGCGGCGGGCCTCGCGGACCTCGGTGAAGACGATCTCGTCCAGGTCGACGGGGCGCGTCCGGATTCGTGGCTGGTCGTCGAGGCGCGCCAGCTGGAGGAGGTCGTCGACGAGGCGGATGAGGCGTTCGCTGTCCCGCAGCAGGGATGCGGCGAGGGCCTGTGCCTCCGGCGAGCGGGCGTGCCGGGCGGACACGTCGAGGCGGGTGTGCAGGGAGCTGAGGGGGCTGCGCAGTTCGTGGGCGGCGTCCGCGATGAACCTCCGCTGCCGCCGGGTCGCGGTGTCCAGGCGTGCCAGCAGGTCGTTGAGTGTCCGGGCGAGCCGGGCGAGGGCGTCCGCGGTGGGTGGTACGTCGAGCCGACGGCTGAGGTCGGAGGTGGTGATCTCGGCGGTCTGGGCACGCATGGCCTCCACTGGGCGCAGCGCGTGCCCGGTGAGTTGCCACACCACCGCCGTGAGCAGGGCGACGACCGCCGGTGTTCCGGCGGCCAGGCCGGCGGTGAGCCGGGCCAGCCCCTGGTCGATGCCTTCGGTGGGTACGGCGACGTACACCGTCAAGGGATGGCCGGCTGATCCGGCGGGGACGCCGACGGCCCGCCAGGCGCCGTTCTCGCCGACGGGGATGTCGTGCACGGTGTGGGCGTGCGGAGTGCTGGACCGGCTCGCCGGAAAGGAGAACGCCCGCGGCCGGCCGCGGAGGTTCCCGGAGCTGGCGATCACGGTGCCGTCGCGGTCGACGATCTGTACGGCGACGTCTCCGTGGTCGGTGGCGGGTATCTCCGTGCCGGCCTGGGCGGCGTTGGCGTCCGCCGCGACGACCTCGGCGCGCTGGAGGGCGGTGGTGTCCAGGCCGTGGATCAGACTGACGTGCAGCCAGACGACGAGGAGGACGGCGGCCGAGGTCAGACCGGCGGCGATGACCAGGGCCGCGGCGGCGGTCAGCCGGTGCCGCAGTGATCTGCGGGCCCACCAGAACCGGGCGCCGGTGCCCACCGTTCACCCCGTGGCGTCGCGCAGCCGGTATCCGGCGCCGCGGACGGTCTCGATGATGCTGCGGCCGGACGGAACGTCGATCTTGCGTCTGAGATAGCCGACGTAGACCTCGACGACGTTGGTGTCGCCGTCGAATTGCTCGTCCCACACGTGGGTGAGGATGTCCGTCTTGCTGAGGACCTCGTCGGTGTGTCTGGCCAGGTACTCCAGGAGCGCGAACTCGCGGGCGGTGAGTTCGATCTCCCGCTCCCCGCGCCGGCAGCGGCGGCGGGCGGGGTCCACGCTGAGGTCGCCGGCCCGGAGCACCGCGGGCCGGGCCGGTGCCCCGCGGCGCAGCAGCGCCCTGAGCCGGGCGACGAGGACGACGTACGAGAAGGGCTTGCTCAGATAGTCGTCGGCGCCGAGGTCGAGGGCGTCTGCCTCGTCGTACTCGCCGTCCTTCGCGGTCAGCATCAGCACCGGTGTCCAGACGCTGGCGCCGCGCAGTCGCTTGAGGACCTCGTAGCCGGACAGGCTGGGCAGCATGATGTCGAGCACGATGACGTCGTACGACTCGGTGAGCGCCCGCCACAGACCGTCCGGCCCGTCGTGGGCGACGTCCGTGACGAAGCCCTCGGCGGCGAGTCCCTCGGCGATCGCCCCGGCGAGTCCGCGCTCGTCCTCAATGATCAGCGTCCGCATGGCAGCCTCTGATCCACCATAGTCGTGGCCGGTGACGGCCGTCGGCTGGGAAGGCGCTGAGAAACGCAGCGTCGCTCAACCTGCTCTCAGCACCCACATCGCAGGCTGGAGTCCTCAAGAACTTACGGAAAGTGAGGAAGAGGGAACGGTGAGTGACCTCAGTCCTCAGTCAGGAACGCCGAGGTCGGCGCGAGACCGGAGAGCGGCGTGACGACCAGCAGGACGCTTGAGGGACCGACCACGCGCACAGCAATCGCCGTGCCGTCCGTTCCACCAGGTCGCGGGCCAGGTCCAGGGTGTGATGCACGAGCAGGCCGTAGTCGGTGCACCAGCCGTCGGAAGCCTCCGAGTGCGGCCCCGTGACAGCCACCCGCCCCGCGCCGAAGCAGGCCACGAGGGCTGCGGGGGCGCCGTAGTCGTAGCGGGCGAGGATCCGCGCGTCGGCGCCGACGTCGAGGAGAAAGACGGGGCCGTCCTGGAAGTACACGCTGTGCCGGGCCCCCACCAGGTCACCCGGACCACGGTGGAGCCCTCGTCGTGGACCGTCGCCCCGGCAGTGGCGATGTACTGATCGGTGTCGCCGCGCAGGAGGCCGAAGTCCGGTGTGGCTCCGGCGAGACGACCGCCGGGGCAGAAGCCCAGACAGTGCCCACCGCCGCGGACGAAGTCGCGGATCGTCCGGCGCTGTGGGGCAGGGACGCGGCAGGCGGAGTCGAGGGTGCCGCCGGGCTGGGCGTACAGCACGGCCTGGGACAGCGGTTCGGCCGAGAGCGGGGGCGCCTCGCGGGGTCCGGTGTAGCGGACGTCCAGGTTCCAGGGGCCGGAGGCGAGGAGGTCCCGCGACTGCCTCGGGGCAGCCGGGCAGGGCGGCCGGCCCGCGGTGGACGAGGGCCGGCGGACGGTGCTCCGGGGCCGTACGGGGCATGGGCCGGTGCCCTACGGTCGGTTCCGGCATGTGAAAGTCGCGCGCCCTTCGGCCGGCAGGCCCTGCCAGTCCGTGCCCGAGGGCAGGTGTTCGCCCTTCATGACCAGGGACAGCGCGCCGAGCCGAACCCCGCTGCCGACCACGGCGTCGTACAGCACCACCGTGCGCGGGCCGATGCTCGCGCCGGGGCCCACGGTCACCCTCGACATCTTCATCACCCGGTCCTCGAAGAGGTGTGTCTGAAGGGAGACGTGCAGTCCGATCGCGGCGTCGTCCCCGACCTCCACCAGGTCGAACTCCGTCAGGTAGGTGGTGCCGATCCAGGTGCGCCGGCCGATGCGGGCGCCGAACAGGCGCAGTACGGGCGGCAGGAACGGGGTCCCCACCAGGGCGCCGACGCCCGCGGGAACCGCAGCCGTCTCGAACAGACCCGTGACGAACTCGGTCCGGCGGACGAACAGGCTCCACAGGGGTTCGACACGCGGCCGGTACCGGCTGGCGACCACCCATTTGGCCAGCGCACAGCACCCGACCACAGCCGCCATCGCCCCCATGGCGAGTGACGGGGACACCAGCGTCGTGACTACGGTCCCGGTGTGGGGTGCGAGGCGGCTCAGGGCCAGCAGGTACCCGAAGCCGCCGGCGGCGAGCAGTGTCGCGGGCAGGGTGGCGCGGAAGAACTCGATGGCCAGGCGGCCCAGTACGGCCCTGCGGGTCGGCCGGAACGTCAGCTTCTCGGGGTAGCGTCCGCTGTCCTGGCGCACCGGCAGCCGTAGCGCGGGCGAGCCCAGCCAGGTACTGCCGTCGGGAAGGCTGCCGGAGGGCGGCACGCTGCCGACGCCCACCAGACAGCCCGGGCCGAGCCGGGAACCGGCGGGTACGAGTGCCGCGTTGCCGACGAAGGCGCGTCGGCCTACCTCGGTGGGTGCGAACGCCATACGGCCGGCGGCGAAAGCGGCGACGCCGACGCCGGCCATGTCGGCGACGAAGCTGCCGTCGCGGAGGGTGAGCAGGTCGGGGTCGATATGCGCCACGGTGGACACTTCAACGCCGCGCCCGACCCGCGCGCCGAGCAGTCGCAGCCAGGGGACGGTGTAGAGGGTGGCGTACAGCGAGTTCGTCAGGGCCAGGCTCTCCTCCAGCAGCTTGTCCGCGACCCACTTGCGCACGCCGAGCGCCGACCGTACGGGGTGGACACCCACCGGCGTCCTGGGCAGCACCGCCCGCCTGCCCACAGCGACGATCAGGCACACCGTGGCCACGAAGACGGGGCCGAACAGCGCGGCCACGGCGGGCTCGCCGTGCCGCCACCCCCACCAGCACAGGGCGACGCCCGGCGCGGCCGCGCCGACGGGCACCGCTTCCAGCAGGAACAGGCCGAGCAGGGTGGCGGCCAGGTGCCGTGCCCGCTGGCGGTCCGTCGGGCGCGGGGCGCTCAGCAGCGACTCGACGAGCGGCGAGAGTGCCTCGACGGGGCGGGCGGGTGATCCGGCGCGGCGGCCTCCTGCAGGGATCGGCTCGCCCGGGCCGGCCAGGGACTGCTCGCCGAGCGCGGCACCGGGCCCCAGCTCGGCGCCGGGTTCACAGACGGCGCCCGCGCCGACGTACGCCCGTGCCCCGATGGTGATCGGAGCGACCGTGACCCATCCGTCGGCGACCTGCCAGGGGCGCAGGGTGGCTCCGTAGCCGATCGCCGCGTCACCGCCGATGCGCAGCAGCCTGGGCAGTCCGATCAGGCTCGTGACGATGGTGGTGCCAGGGCCGACCCGCGCCCCGAGGAGTCGCAGGTAAGGGCCCATCAGCGCGGATCCGCTGAGCACCCGCAGCGGGCTCATGCCGAGCAGCAGCACGTCGAGCGTCCACAGGCGCACGTAAGTGGCCCCCCACAACGGGTACCGGCCGGGCCGGATCCCGGCGGCCAGAGGCCGGGCGAGCAGGACAGGGGCGAGCCAGCGTACGGCCAGGTAGCCGGCCAGCACCGCGAGCGCCGGTCCGACGGCGCCCGTGCCCTGCAGCCGTCCGTGACGAGCCGCGCACCAGAAGGCCAGCGGCGCCGTGAACAGCAGCAGGAGGGAGTAGAGCGCCGCCGCGTGGACCAGTCCCGCCCATGCGATCTTCGCGCGGCTGTGCCTCAGCGGCGCCACGCGAGGGCACTGCCCGGCGGCCTCGTCGCCGGAATTGCCCCGCTGTTCGTACAGGCACGCCGTGAAGGTCCGCACGGTGGGGTTCTCGTACAGGTCGCGCAGCGTCGGGCCGGTGTCACCGCCCTGTTCCCGAAGCAGGGACACGGCGTGGGCTGCGAGCAGGGAGTGCCCGCCGAGGTCGGTGAAGAAGTCGGCCTCGGCCGGCACCTCCTCGGGCGGGAGACCGAGCGCGCGGGCCCACGCGTCGCGCACACGCGCCTGCCGCGCGTCGCGGAGCGGAGCCACGTGATCGGATGCCGCGAGGCGGCGGCCCGACGGCCGGGGCAGCCGCGCCCGGTCGGTCTTGCCACTCGGCGAGAGCGGCAGCCGGTCCAGGAAGTCCAGCGTCGCCGGGACCATGTAGGCGGGCAGGGCACGCCGCAGGCGGTCGCGCAGCCTGGCGGCGAGAGCCGGAGCGTCGACGCCGCCGTCCGCCGCCCGCACGACGTATCCGGCCAGGACCTGCTGTTCGGCACCCTCGCGCGGGACGAGCGCCGCGGCCGCCTGTGCGACGCCCGGATCCTCCATGAGCACGCTCTCGATCTCTTCGAGCGACACCCGGTAGCCGCGGATCTTCACCTCCGCGTCGGCGCGCCCGAGGTACTCGATCTCCCCCTGTGCGGTCATCCTGCCGAGGTCACCGGTGCGGTACAGGCGCCCGCCGCCAGGCGCCAGGGCATGGCGGATGAAGCGGTCGGCGGTCAGGTCCGGGCGACCGACGTAGCCCCGGGCAAGCCCTGGCCCGCCGAGGCAGATCTCCCCGACGGCCCCCTGCGGCACCGGCTCGTGCCGCTCGTCGAGGAGGACGGCCGTGTACGTCGGCAGGGGCCGGCCGATGGTCACCGGCCGGCTCGGGCGCAGTTCCTGAACCGTGGCCGTGACGGTCGCCTCGGTCGGCCCGTAGGTGTTGACGATGCGCCGCCCCGGCCTGCTCCAGCGTTCGACCAGCGCGGCGGGGCACGCCTCGCCGCCGACGAAGATGCTGCGCAGGCGCGGGAGGTCCCGGGGGATGGTCGCCAGCAGGGTGGGCACGCAGTACAGGACGGTCACCTGGTGCCGGTCCAGGAAGTCGGCGAGTTCCCCGCCCAGCCGTCCCGTGCCCGTGGGGCCCGCGACGAGTGTGGCGCCGGCTGCCCAGGTGGGCCAGATCTCCTCGATCGAGAAGTCGAAGGAGATGGTCATGCCCTGGTACACACGGTCCGAGGACCGGATGTCGTAGACCGGGGAGACGACGCGCACGAAGTTGCGGATGCTCGACCTGGCTATCTCCACGCCCTTCGGCCTGCCGCTGGATCCCGAGGTGTACATCACATAGGCCAGCGGGTCCGCCGTGCTGCTCGTTCCTTCGGATGGCCGCGTGGCGGGTGGCAATGCTGGATCCTCCCAACCGCATCCCATCTCGACGACCGCGCACGCCCCGTGCGGCACCGCACGCCTCGCGTCGGCCGCACGGGCGGACGTGGTCAGCACAGCCTTGGCACCGGCGTCCCGGAGGATGTGAGCCACCCGGTCGGCAGGCGCTTCCGGATCGACCGGCACGAACGCCGCACCCGCCTTGCACACGCCGAGCAGGCCCGCGTACATCTCCACAGACCTAGGCAGCAGCAGCGCGGCGCCGCTGCCCGGGCCGATGCCAAGACGGCGCAGCCGGTGGGCGACCCGGTTGGCCCGGGCGTCCAGTTCGGCGTAGGTCAGACGCCGGGCTCCGCATTCGAGAGCCACGGCGTGCGGGGTGCGGTCGCATGAATCCTCGAAGAACCGGTTGAGGCCGTCCACTGCGGTGGCCGTACAGCCCTGCGCCGGGACGTCAGGCGGCGCGGCAGTGTGGGAAGTCATGGCATTGCCCCTGGATCGTGGTCCGGGAGTGGTGCGATCGAGCCCAGGCGCGCTAACTCCAGGCACTTCTTCAGCCTGGAAGGCACGAGCTGAGAGGACGCTGAGAGGACGCCTTGGGCCTTCCGTCAAACGCCGTGCAGATCGGGCTGCCCATGAACCCGGGGAAGATTGTCCACTGCCTCGGGCGCGCTTGTGCTGCCGGGGAGTCGATCCGCACAGCAGAGGTGCCAGACCCCGTGTCTACCGCGTGATCCGTCCGTTCTGGATCCGACCCCCGACATCCTGATCACCCGGCGACGGCGGCTCCGGTAGCGATCTTCCCATGCGCGAAGAGCCGAAGAGCCGGAGTACCGAGTTGCCCGGACCGTCGCCCTTATCGCAGCGCAATGCAGACGATCGAGGGGCACTCCGGGAGAAAGCACGGACCGACAGTCAGCCCACCACGCTCGCCCGAACCGCCCCTGAACAGTGAGAACGTCGAAATGTGTCTGGAGTACCAACCGACGCTCGACTGCATGCCCGCATCCGAGCGTCCATGGTCGCAGCCGGCCCGCCGAGCGGGATCACGGACTCCTGAGATCACCGCTTCGTCGGCCTGTCTGCCCGGATCACGCGTGATGCGCACACGCCGACGACACCAGCGGCCCGCCCGGGACTGTACCCCGGCTGGGGACTTCACCTCTTGAGCCTTTCGGGACCTCTTGAGCCTTTCGGGAAGCGAGACTCACTTCATGTCCGACACCACGATCAGCGACCAGCTGACGGGGCCGGGTACTGCAACTGCTCGCGGCTGAGAACCGCGCCGGAGCCCGTTTCCCACTGCCGTTGATCTGGAGCCCCGATGCCGGAATCCCCCACCTCCGAGCCGCACAACGTCCGCGGCCTTCGAGAAACCGCCCGCCACCGCGTGCTGCGGCTCCTGCATCGACGCACACCCCGCGTGACCCACAACCCGGGTCACGCCGACGTCCGACTCGCTGGAGAGATGACACCGAAGAAACGCCGGCCGTGTCGCCGACGAGCTCCGCTATGCCCTCCGCCCGACTTCCCGCACTCTGGAGATCGACCTCCAGCGGGTCACGTTCCTTGGCAGCGACGGCGGCAGGGCGTTCCTGCCCGTGCTGCGCGCCGCGCGGCAACAAGGCACCGAGGTGATCGTCACTCACGCTGACGCTCAGGCACGCAGCACGTTCGACCGATTGGGCCTGACCCACCTGCTCGACATCGGCGAACGGGCCCTGCCGGACGGCGAGTGACGCCGGACGAGCGCCCGACGGGACGTTCCGCGGCTCATTCTGCCGGGGTCACTGCAGGACTCCGACCGCGCGCGCGACGATCAGCGCCAGGGTCAGCAGCGAGATCGTGGACTGCGTGGACATCAGCAGCTTCGCCCAGCGGGACAGCGGCATGGTGTCGGTGGGGCTGAAGGCCGTGGCGTTGGTGAGGGCGACGTAGAGGTAGTCCATGTACTGCGGCTCCCAGTCCTCGGGCGCGATGCCCTCCTGCTGCATCTGGGGGAAGAGGAAGTCCGGGTGCTGGTGCGTGCCCAGGGCTCGGGCCGCCGGGCCGCCCCGGTCCCACTCCCAGTACCAGAGACTGAAGGCGATGACGTTGGTCAGCCAGATGCCGCCGCCGGCCGTCAGCAGGGCCACAGCGTTGGAGCCCTCGGCGCCGTGCAACAGGTCCCGTACGAGTATGACGGCAGACCAGCCGTTGGCGAGGCTGACCGCGGCGGCCAGCAGCAGGCCCAGTGCGCGCAGCCGACGGGAGCGGTACTCGATCCGCCGGTGCGGATGAGCCACCCACAGCGCCGCCATCATGACCAGCTCCAGGGCGGGCAGCAGCCAGTGCGGGTGGATGCTGAGCCGTGCAGGCAGCGCCCACTGCACCGAGACGGCGACCAGCAGCGCCGCCATCACGGCCCAGCGTTGCTCGCCTCGGGTGCGCCGCTGCCACGCGGGACGCTCGGACTCGGTCGACTGATCGGCCGGAGCGAGCAGGCCCTCGATCCGTTCCAGACGGACATGCAGCAGCTCGGTCCAGTGCTCGGGGCCGGGGTGCGGGGTGTCATGGGTGGTCATGGGCCCCATTCTCGACAGAAGCTTGCCACATTGCGCAACCATGCGAGTGAGATGTGGCCGAGCCCAGAGGTCAAGGCGATGTGTCGTCTACAGCGGAGGGTAGGCCGGGAAGGTGCAGGATTGACTTAGCTGACGTCGGAGACCCTGCCGCCGCTCTTGGTGGAGCCCTTGATGCGGATGCCGTTGCTGCCTACGACGCCGGAACTGTCGGTGCCGGCCACGGTGTTGTTCTCCACCAGCACGTTGGCCACTCCCCCGGCGGTCTCGCTGCCGATGGAAATGCCGTGGGTGCCGCAGAAGTGGTTGCCCGCGATGGTGACGTTGCGGACCGCGCTGCCGCCCTTGACGGCGATGCCGTAGTCGCCGTCCTGGATCCAGGAGTCCTCGATGGTGACGTCGGTCGCACCGCCGGGGTCGATGCCGTCGGTGTTGCGGGCGTCGGCTGGCGTCTTGATCCGCAGGCCCCAGACGGTGAAGCCGTTGGCGTTCTGGTAAGCGACTTGGAAATTCGGTGAGTTGAGCAGATCGATGTCGCAGAGGGTGCAGTCATCCGCGTTCCTGACGGTGATCAGCCGCGGGTTCTGTTGGTTCTCGTTCACCTTCTGGGCCTGACTGGCCAGCGCCCACCAGGTGGTGGAGGGGCCCAGGATGTCCTGGTCGCCGCGACCGCCGATCCTGCCCTGGCTGCCGCTGCCGGAGCGCACGCCCTCGATCCCGGCATGGGCGCCGGAGACGGAGATCAGCGGTGTGCAGCCGCCCTCGGCTGAGGACAGGGTGCCGCAGGTGGGCATGCCCTTCACCTGGTACGAGACGGGATTGCGGGAGCCGTAGGGAGTGACGCCGCTGTCGATGACGAGTGTCTCGCCCTGGTGAACAGGCCCCCTGCGGCGCCGTTGTCCCGGGCGTCGACAGTGTCGTGGTCGAATACGGCGTCGGCGTTGCCGAAGATGAAGTCCGTGCCGCCGGTGATCTGGTCACCTCGGAAGTACTGGTGGGTCAATGCGCCGGCCTTGGACGCCCGGGCCAGCAGGGTGTCCTGGTGACCGAGGAAGCGGTCATTCTCGTAGACCTGCCGGTCGCCCTCCGCGTTCACGGCGACGACCTGGCCGGCGGTCCCGGGATGTCCCTTCTTGTCGAAGGAGTTGGCGACGGTGACGTTCTTGACCGTGAGGTCCCTGGCGGCGAAGGTCGCCATGGCGCTCCCAGTGGTGTCCGGTCGGCCTGCGCCTGCATTCTTCTATCCGGCCGCGTTGTCGCAGGTGATGACGACGTCCGCCGGGTTGCCGGTGGCGCCCACGATGGTTAGCCCGCTCTTGGCGGCGGGCACGGTGACGACCTCGTGGTAGACACCCTTGGCGACGGGGATGGTGTCTCCGGGCGAGGCGGCGTCGATCGCCGCCTGGACCGTCCAGTAGGGGGCGCTGCCGTCCGTGGCGACGGTCAGCGTGCGGGCGGAGTGTGTGGAACTGGCCTGCGCGAAAAGCGGAATGCAGTCCGCTCCGGAGTAGAGGGCACCATCAATGAGTTCGCCCACGGACACGGCATGCGCCGCTGCCGCTACGCAGCGCGGCGGCACCTTCTTCGAACCACACCCCACCACCCAAACCGTCTGAACCACTGCGGAACAGCCACCCTGTCCCGTGACGAAAGAGATAGGGCACCCCCGGGTCCGGGCCCCGGCGTCGGGCGTGTGGCTCGGCGCCGGGGCCCGTGTGAGCTACTTGCCGAGGATGATGGTGTTGTTGCACCCGAGGCTTGAGCCGACGTTGGTGGTCTGCGAGCCTGGTGAGCCCTTGCCGTTGGACCGATTACCCTCCCGGCCGTTCTCGAACCCGGACTCGCCCTGTACGTCGCCGTTCTCTTCGGCCGTCGTGCATGAGGTGCTCTGGCTGATCAATGTCGTGTTGTTCTCTCGACCGTGGTGCCCGCGGCCGTGCCCGTGCCCGTGGGCGTAGGCGGTGCCGGCGCCGAGGAAGCCGACGGTGCCGAGGAGGATGGCCATGACAGCGGTCTTGCGAGTCTTACGCATGTCTTCTCCGAGCGTTGAAGCGGACGCCTACGCGATCCGCCACGTCATAAGTTGCCGAGAGGTTAATGCGCAAATGCCCGATATCCGCTCGTCGGCACGCCGGATCGTCTGATCAACGAGCACGGGCGTCGGCCCGGCGACCCGCCCAAGATCCCTGTGCGGTCAAGGCATCATGAGGCCGAACGCGGGCGTAGGCGCTCCGCGCAGAACCACCCGTGTGGCCGCGCCGCGAGCGCGAGGCGGCGTGGGCCATTCGGCGCTGAACCAGGGACACTGCCCAAACTCCAGGCGACGTCGGCGAGTTCGCCTCACGACGGCGCAGCTCGACGACGTCTCGCACCCCCGGGCGTTGTGAGGTGGACCCGGAGGGCAGTTCGATCTGGACCCACCGGGGCGGAGGTTGTGCTGCTTCCTCGGGTCGATCAGGCGGTTGACGCCTTTTCCGCAGGTGCGAGCTGAGTGTGTCGATGGTGTTGTGCCCGGCGGACAGCGGGTGGTGCTGCCAGGCCCGCCAGCGCGAACATGGCTCCTGCGACATGCCATCCGGGTCGGCCCAGGTGATGCAGAGCGCGATGAGCGAAGGCGATCGCATTGCCGGTGACCATGAGCTGATAGGCGGTGAGCGTGCCCACTTGAACGCCCCAGCCTGCCAGCACGGCGCCGAGGGAGATGCCGACGTTGGTCACTGCACGGAGGCAGGCCCGGAGCTCCTGCGACCTGTTTCCACCGCAGTGCCTGATGAGCGGGCTGCGAGCGGATATTCCGGCTGCCTTCGCTGCGGCGGCCACGCAGACGGCGAGGACGGATGCCAGAAGCCGTCCGCCAGGACGAAGCCGACCGTGGCCAGCGCGTGGATCACCAGGGTGGTCGCGTAGACGCCGCGTGCTCCGTGCCGATCCGCCAGATGACCGACCGCGCCCCCAGAGCCAACGCGACCAGGTCGGCGATGCCGATCCCGAGCCCCACCTGGTTGGCCGGAAGGTGGACTGCCCCGGTGAAATACAGCACGCCAGCGGTGAGATGGAGGCCACTGCCGACGGTGTAGATGAAGCTCGAAGCCGCAAGGACGCGCTGCGGCTTGGTGTCCGGCATCATCCGGGGCATGACGGGGCTCCACATCCTCGGCAGGCGGTAACGACCCGTCCAGCTTTTTTGCATATGATCTTGCAACCGCAACGAGACGGCATTAGTCGGGCGGCGTGCTCCGGCCTCTGGGCACCGTGCAGGGCGGCCATTTCCTCCCGTTGGCCTTGTTTGCCTGGCGCGGGCAAGGCGGTAGGACTCGGTGCCGGTCTCGATGAGGGTGGCGTTGACGGTGAGCCGGTGGACGATCGCCGCGCAGAGCCGCGGATCGATGAAGGTCTCGGAGCAGCCATCTATCTGTCTGGGGACCGGAGTCGCCGATCAGACACAGCGGACAGCCCTTGGCGATCCAGTCGCAGGTGGCGAGGTTGTGGATGACAGCTGGGTCGACGTTGGGGTTGGCGTTGTGGTCGAAGTCGCGCAGGGATTTCTCGCGGGGGAAGTGGGCGGTCCGGATGCGGCGTTCGGCCCGGCGGCGGTCGCGGTCCTCCCACTCAGCCATCAGCAGCTCGGCAAGGAAGCCCGCGTAGGAGAGCCCACTCGCGTTCGGCGCCGGCGATGGTGTCGGCGGCCTGGGCGCGCATGGTGGGCAGTCGGAGCATGGGGCGGGCGGTGTCGGACGCCTGGAAGTTGCCCGGCAGCACCATCACCCATCGAAAACTCGGCACGAAGAAGACGCGAATCGAGCGCGATCACACCCGGGTTGTCATCCGTGAGGTGGAACCTGCCGACCGGGAACGCTTCTGCCTCACCGACGACGAAGTGATCCGGCTCGCGGACATCGGCCGGAAGACAGCCGATCTGCTGGGCGGGCCGCAGGACATCGAGTGGGCGATCACCGGCTCCCAGATCTGGATCCTCCTGGCCCGGCCGGTGACCAGCGCCCTCCCCGCCGGGCCACCGGTTGCTGCGGACATCACCGAGGGAGCGAAGGCCGCGCGGGTACGCCCGTAAGTCCCGGCTCCGCCGCCGGATCGGCCCGCCTGGTGTGCGGCCCCGGTGATTTCGCACGCGTGCGGCAGCGGCGACGTACTCGTGTGCCGGACCACGGACCCGGAGTGGGACCCCGCTGTTCGGTGTCGTCGCCGCGGTCGTCACCGAGACCGGCGGACTGCTCTCCGACGTCGCGATCGTGGCACGGGAGCGGGGCATCCCGGCCGTCCTGGCCATTCCGGACGCGACGACGGTCCGACCCGAACGTGCGATGGTCGAGGTGGACGGGAGCACCGGCCGGGTCGCGCTCCTCGGTATCTGACGACCTCGTGCACGGTCGGCCGTGGCTCGGTACCCAGGTGGCTCGTTGAGCTGTGTACGATGGGGGATGGGGCGCGTGAGTTGATCGTGGCAGAGTACCCGGTCACCGGCTTGTCGCCGGATGTGATCGCTGAACTCATCGCGGAATTGGGGCCGTTGTGGCAGGACCAGCATCAGGCGGCTCGGCTCACGGCTCGGCCGCGACGGCGGGCCGCAGGAGCCAGTGTTGAGCACAAGCTCGTCTTCGTTGGCCGATTGCCGGGCAGCGCCCTGACGGATTTGGCCGAGGCGGTAGACGAGGTGCTGCTCGGTCTCGGTCACGCGGTCACCCGTGCCCAGCGCATGCAGTACGCGGCATACCAGCGACTGCGGAACTTCGCCCGCGTCTGCCCGCCGCAGCAGACCAAGCTCCTCGTCTACCTCAGGGCCGACCCGAAGGCGGGCGACCTGGTTCCCGGCTTCACCCGGGATGTGACGTGAGTCGGTCATGCTGGAGCAGCGGTATGTTGATGTGCGCGAGCGCGGACTGGAGCAGGTGCGGGGTGAATCTGCGCTCCGGGGGGCACCGCTCGGCGGGCGGGACCGTCGTGCGCAGCGAGTGCCAGGTTTTCACCCCCACAACGCCGTCGGGTGGCAAACCTTCCTTGTCCTGCAGGGAGATGACGGCCCGTTGGGTGTTCGTGCCGTACCAGCCGTCGACACCCGCGGTGCCGAGTTCGTACCCGAGGCGTTGGAGCAGGCATTGCGCCTCGGCGACCTCCGTCCCGTGCGAGTTGGCCGTCAGCACGGCGTTCTGTGTGTCGCTGATGCCTGCGTACCAGAGTCCGTCGTGCTGACGGAAGCGGCACCTGTACGGCGGCACGTATGTGACGTGGATGGTGGTCCAGCCGGTATACCGGCCGGTGGCTTCATCCCTCACCCGCACCCGGTAGTTCCCCCGCTGGTCCGTGCTGGAACAGGGCCAGGCCAGCTTCAGCGACCCGTCGCCGTTGACCGTCCCCGTGGTGGACACGTTCTGGGGCTTGCTGCCGTCCGGCGCGATGATCTCGTCTGTGTACCGGCCACCCGGAGTGAAGCCGCTGGACTGGTTGACCAGCGTCTGATCGGTTCGCGTACATGTACCGGCAATCTCCAAGTGCAGCGGCTCGGGCCTCGCCATCCACCAGGTGGTCGCCGCCGCGGTGGCGAGGACCACGCTGGAACCGATCAGGACCTTGCGATTCCTCCACACCGGGGCCACGAACGGCAGCGGAGGACGCAGCCCAGCCCTGTCGAGCGCGGCCAGGCCGGCCTCGTCGTCGGCCTGCTCCGCCCACCGGTCGGCGCGGCTGATCGTGAGGCTCCCCAGTCCCTCCGGCCTGTGATGCGCGGTGATCAGGCCGATGATCCGGCCGTACGCCCACACCGCCGCGCCGGACATGCCCTCCCACGGGGAGTAGCGCGGATCCGGATCCCGCTCGGGTTCCTGAACCCGGAATTCCAGGACGCCTTCCCTGCGCCCTGTGAGAGGCGCGATCTCACCGCGCGCGTGGAAGGAGTCGCGATACACGCCCGCCGCGTCCTGACGTCTCTTGAACAGTGGGAAGCCCAGTGCACTGCACTTCAGGCCCACGTCCCGATCCCTCACCGCTCCGAACGCGGCGGCCCTCGTCCGCCCGAGAACCTTCGGAGGTGCGCTCAGGGCCAGGACCGCGACGTCGATCGTTTCGTCGGACCAGGCAGCCTCGGCCTCTCCGTCCCACAGGACGGTTCCGCCCTTCTCGGAGCGGACGCGGATCTGCTGCGCCCCGGCCACCACGTGGGCCGCGGTGAGGATGGTGTCCGCGCGCACCAGGTATCCCGATCCGCGCAGACTGCTCCCATCGTGACGGACGACGATGATTTCGGCGGCCCGTTCCGCCTGCAGGCCCCTCACCGGCCGTTCCGGCGTAATGCGCCGGTCATGCCACTGTTGGCTGACATCGCGTTCCCCTCACAAGATGCAGGTGCTTTCAGCTGTTTACTCCTGCGCGGGCGGACCGTCCCGCGCGGCGCGGTGCGGTGCGGACTCACCGTTCGCCGGACAGTGCCTCGCCGGAGATCAACGGCGTCTCGCCAGGCCGGCCGGAACGTCCCGGAACCGGGCCTTGCCACCGGACTTGGCCTCCGTGTCCACCGCGACGCTCAGCTCGAGCTCCACCGTTCCGGCTCGAACCGCAACTCCGCAAGCTCAATTCGCATCTCCGGACCTCCCCCTCGCTCGGAAGGCACATTATGGGCCTTGAACTTGGGGGCTTGTTGTGGCTCCGCGTATTTCCTGGTGATTTCGGGCCAGGAGCCACGGACAAACGACCACCCGTACAACCGTGCTGTCAGCGGGCAGGCGAGCCCTGGTCGCGTACTGAAAATCCAGACCAGGGCGTCCTGACATGATCACGGCATGGCCAGTGACCTTGTGGAGCCCGGCCCCAGGAAGTCCGTCCTCTTCGATGTCGACGGAACGTTGATCGACGCGGTGGACAACCAGCGCCGGGTCTGGGCGGCGTGGGCGGGGCGATACGGACTGAATGCGGATGAGGTCTATCGGGTGGCGCTGCGGACGCGGCCGCTGGAGACCTTCGCGAAGGTGGCTCCGGACCAGGATCCGAGGAAGTGCCTGGATGCGCTGCACGAACTGGAGGACGACGACGTCCGGTCCGGCGATTATGCGGCCTTCGACGGCGCGTCGGAGTTGCTGGGCAATCTGCCGTCGGGGGCATGGGTGCTCGTGACGTCCAACTACGAGCACCGGGTGCGCGGGCGATTTACTCGGACGAGCCTGCCGCTCCCTCGCGTGATTGTGGACGCGGCCGCGGTGGAGGAAGGAAAGCCGTCGCCCGTGCCCTATCTGCTGGCCGCCGAGCAGCTCGGTGTCCGGCCCGAGAACTGCTTGGTCATTGAGGACGCCCCGTCCGGAGTTGAAGCAGGGCTGCGAGCCGGCATGGCGGTGTGGGGAGTCAACACCGCGGGTCCGGTGGCCGGCGTGCACCGCCACTTCGCGAGCCTGCGCGAAGCAGCCCCCAGCATCCTCGCCTTCGCCCGGCTGGAGGGATCAGCCGGAGAGGGATGATCATGGAGTGGCTGGCGTGACCACGACTTCGGAGTCGTCCTGGACAGTCCCTAGCGGCGTCCGGAAAGTGGGCTCCTCAGACGAAGAGGCGTATCGGTTGATATCCGCGTGTCCGCGTCCAAGGTGGCGGTCATGGGGTGGTGGCGCGGGGCGGGGCGGTGCTGCTGGTGGGAGACGCTCCACATGAAGTAGGCCAGGCAGCCGGACCGGGCCAGGGTGCAGTAGATCGCGAACGGGATGAGGGTGCGGTTCCGAAGTACTCCCCCAGGCTGCGGGCCGCGAGGTAGGCGGCGATGCCGCCGGCCGGCAGCGGACCGCGCAGGCCGTTGCGTATCCCGGCTCCCGGGCGTCTCCGAGGCGAGGCAGTGGCGGACGCCGCATGCGCCGATATCCGTGGGCTCCGTGCCGTAACCGCCCGGCCCCCGCGGGAGTGCCCCGGCATCTCGACGACGCCGTCGGCATCACGCTCGACGCGCTCGTCGGCCTGCACTGGCCGGGTCCCTCGCTCCGGCCGCCCCCGCCTGGCGCTATGAGCCGAACCGGCCTCCGCGTCCGGTCCGGTCCGGTCGCGCACGCTCTGATGTTCCGCCGCACGAACAGGGAAGCCGCCTTCAACGGTCGGCCGACCGCCGGTGCTGGTGCCGGATGACGTCGCACAGTGGGCTCGAACCGGACCTCAAGGGCCGCGCGTGACCGCGGGCACCCGGCAGGGCCGATGCGCTCGTCGCCGCCCCTGAGCGGGCCAGTCCGTCCCATTCGCTTCGTGGTCGGTCAGGTCGAAACGATAGAAAGGGTATATGAGCGGAGTTTCAGGTCAGTCCGGGCAGGATGTGCCTGATGCGTCCATGAGGACTCATCGGCCCGGCCGGCCACGTCAGGCGGGACGGGCGTGGCGGTCGGGTTCGCTGCTGAGCGTGCACAGCCTCGCGGGTCAGGTCTTCCTGCTCCAGCTGGCGGTTGTGATGCTGCTCGTCGCCGCCGCCCTGGTGGTGCTCGTTGTGCAGGCTCAACGCGACGTGATGGCGGACGCCCGCCACCGGACGCTCACCGTGGCGCAGGCGTTCGCGAACTCCCCGGGGATCGTGGCGGCACTGAACAGTGCGAACCCGACGGCGGCGCTGCAGCGGCACGCCGAGGCGGCCCGGAAGGACACAGGCGTCGACGCCGTCATCGTCTACGGACTGAACGGGATCACCCTTGCCCACAGCGACCCTCGTCAGGTCGGGAAGCGCGTCATCGGGCCCTACGCGGCGGCGGCGACCGGCCAGCCGTTCACAAGTACGTTCAAGGGCTCACTGGGGCTCTCCGTGACCTCGGCGGTGCCCGTCAGGGGTCCCGACGGTTCGGTCATCGCCATCGTCTCCGTGCCCGTCACCGTCGAAAGGGTGCAGCACAGGGTGAACCGGCAGCTGCCCCTCCTCCTCTGCGGCGCCGCCACGGCCCTGGGCATCGCGGCAGGCGGGTCGGCCCTGGTGAGCCGACGGTTGCAGCGGCAGACCCACGGCCTGGGCCCGACCGAGATGACCCGGATGTACGAGCACCACGACGCGGTGCTGCACGCAGTGCGGGAAGGAGTGCTGATCGTCGGCGGTGACGGCCGGTTGCTGCTGGCCAACGACGAGGCACGACGGCTTCTGGACCTTCCGGCGGACGCGGAGCGGCGGCACATCACCGATCTGGGGCTGGACGAGGACCTCGCCGGGCTGGTGGCCTCCGACCGCCCCGCCACCGACCAGGTGTGCCTGGCGGCCGACCGGCTGCTAGCGGTCAGCAAGCGCCTCACCGCACCTCACGGACCGGTCGGCAGCGTGGTCACGCTCCGGGACACCACCGAGCTGCGGGCCCTCTCCGGCCGGGCGGAGGTGGCGCGCGAACGGTTGCAGTCGCTCTACGACGCCGGACTGCGGATCGGCACCACGCTCGATGTGACGCGCACGGCCGAGGAACTGGCCGAGGTGGCGGTGACCCGGTTCGCCGACGTCGTCACGGTCGATCTGCTGGACCCGGTCCTGCGCGGCGAGGAGGCCTCCGGTGCGCCCGCCGGGATCACCGAGCTGCGCCGCAGCGCCATCGCCGGTCTCGACGCGGACCATTCCCTCCACCCCGTCTGCGAGCTGATCCGGCTCGTCCCGGCCCACCCCGTCTCCACCGCGATGGCCGAGGGCCGCCCGGTCCTGGTCGGGGAACTGAGCGCCTCCGACGCCTGGCGGTCCCAGCAGCCCGAAGGTGCCCGGCGGATCCTCGACCACGGCATCCACTCCATGCTCGTGGCGCCCCTCCGCGCCCGCGGCGTGGTGCTGGGTGTGGTGGGCTTCTGGCGCGCGAGAGGCTCCCCGTCGTTCGAGGACGAGGACGTGTCCTTCGCCGAGGAGCTGGCCGCCCGGGCAGCGGTGTGCATCGACAACGCCCGCCGCTACACCCGCGAACATGCCATGGCCGTCACCCTGCAGCACAGCCTGCTGCCCCGCGCGCTGCCCGAGCAGTCCGCCCTCGAGGTCGCCTACCGCTATCTGCCGGCCCAGGCCGGGGTGGGCGGGGACTGGTTCGACGTCATCCCGCTGTCCGGCACCCGGGTGGCGCTGGTCGTGGGCGATGTCGTCGGCCACGGTCTGCACGCCGCGGCGACGATGGGGCGGCTGCGCACCGCCGTGCACAACTTCGCCGGCCTGGACATGCCCGTGGAGGAGCTCCTGGGCCGGCTGGACGAGCTGGTGGCGCAGATCGACGCCGAGGAGGTCACCGCAGCGGAGCACTGGCAGGGGGCGATCACCGGGGCGACCTGCCAGTACGCCGTCTACGACCCCACCTCCGGGCGACTGGCCATCGCCACCGCCGGCCACCCGGGGCCGGCGGTGGTCCGGCCCGACGGGACCGTCGACTTCCCTCAGCTGCCCGTCTCCCCGCCACTGGGGCTGGGAGCCGGCCTGCCTGTCGAGACCACCGAGCTCACCGTGCCCGAGGATTCCCGACTGGTGCTGTACACCGACGGGCTGATCGAGGACCGTATCAAGGACCTGGACGCCGGCCTGGAGGCCCTGCGCGACGCTCTGGCAGGGCCCGGTCGCACGCCGGAGGCCACCTGCGCGGCGGTGGTGGAGGCCATGCTGTCCGACCGGCCCCGGGATGACATCGCGCTGCTGGTGGCCCGCACGCGCCGGCTCGGACCGGATCAGGTCGCGGAGTGGGAGGTGCCCCGTGACCCGGCGGCGGTGGCTCCCGTGCGCACCGCCTGCGCCCGTCGGCTGGCGGAGTGGGGGCTGGAGCAGGTCGCCTTCAGCGCCGAACTCATCCTCAGCGAGCTGATCACCAACGCCATCCGCTACGGCGCCGAGCCCATCGCCGTGCGGCTGCTCCGCACGGAGCCGATCGGCAGCCCCGATGCGGGCTCTCTGATCTTCGAGGTCGCCGACGGCAGCAGCACCTCGCCGCGGCTGCGCCGGGCGAAGGTCACCGACGAAGGCGGCCGGGGACTCTTCCTGGTCGCCCGCTTCGCCGAACGCTGGGGCACCCGCTACACGACCACCGGCAAGGTCATCTGGGCCGAACAGACCCTGCACCACGACGCCGCGCCGGAGGCGGAAGGGCTCGGCGAAGCCCTGCTCGACCAATGGGACGACACCGCGCTGTGAGGTACGAGAACGCCGAGTGCCGGGGCAGAGACGGTGATCGCGGGCCTCCCAAGCGGCATTCCGTCATCGAGACGGCCGGGTACCCTGGCCTCGATGACCACTTCGTCGGCGCCATGGAGCCGCGGAAGCCCGGAGGCACGTCCGGGAGCGACCGTGACTACACCGTGTGCCCGAGCGGCGGCGGTCTTCGGCTGCTTCGTTCTCGTGGCACTGGGCCTGAGCGCTTGCGAGAACACACCGACCGCCGGCCTCGTGAAGCCGTCGGTGGCCACGTCCGCCGAGAGCGTGGGCGGCATGCGCGCACTGATCGCCGCGGCGAAACACGAGGGCACGCTCAGAGCGATCGCGCTGCCGCGTGACTGGGCCAACTACGGCGGCCTGATCAACGGCTTCGAGAAGAAGTACGGGATCAAGGTCACCGTCGAGGATCCGCTGGGCCACAGCGAGGACGAGATCGACGCCCTGCGCAAGGACGGGAACCGGTCGACAGCGCCCGACGTGATCGACGTGGGCGATACGTTCGCACGGAAAGCAGCGGCACAGAGTCTCCTCGCGCCGTACAAGGTAGCCGCGTACGATTCGATCCCCGGTAATCAGAAGGACTCGAAGGCCCGCTGGTCCAACAACTACGGGGGCTACATCTCCATCGGCTGCGACGCCAACCGGGTCAAACCCTGTCCGCAGACCTTCGCTGATCTGCTGAAGCCCGGTTACAAGGGCAAGGTCGCACTCGAAGGTGACCCGCCCCGGTCGGCCACCGCCTTCGCCAGTGTCTATGCGGCCGCGCTGGCGAACAACGGGTCGTTCGACGACATCCAGCCCGGTCTCGACTTCTTCGCCGAACTCAAGAATCGCGGCAACTTCAACCCTCTCAATTCCAACTCGGCGACGGTCGCGAGCGGCCGGACCCCCATCAGCATCAACTGGGACTACATCAACCTCCACTACGCCGACCAGCTCCGCGAGAAGGGCGTGAACTGGCAGGTCGCGATCCCGTTCGACGGCAGCTTCGCCCAGTATTTCGCGCTGGCGATCAACAGGAACGCCCCGCACCCGGCGGCCGCCCGCCTGTGGCAGGAGTACCTCTTCAGCCCGGAGGGCCAGAACCTCCGCCTGCGCGCCTACGCCCGCCCGGTGCTCATGGACGTCATGAGGCAGGACGGCACCCTCGACAAGGCCGCCGCCGCACGACTGCCGACGGTTGAGGGAACGCCGCAGTTCCCGACAGACGCGCAACTGGAGAAGGCGCAGGACACGGTCACCCGGGGCTGGACGAAGGCCGTCTCCGGCCGGCCGGGATGATCCCCGTCGCCCATCCGCATGTACCTGGTCGTAGTTGTTGTCGGTGCAGGAGTCGACCGCGACAGCGAGACGCCGCTGTCAGTGGTGCCGGTCAGCCGGAGTGAGGACGGCTCGCATCTCGATCTGCCTACTGCTGGAGTGGATCCGACGCCGCCGGAGCCTGCCTGAGTCTGTACGGCAGGGTCTCGTTGGAACTCCTGCGGACCACCTTCCGGCATGAAAGTGATCGCCCGTCATCCGTGCCTTCCCGCCGCGAAGATCGTTACGACCGATGAAATCCTTATCGGCTCACGTCACGCGGCAGGAGACCTACACGTGCCCGACCCCACCCAGAGCCCCGCTACCGCTCCCCCGGCCTCCGGATCACCCTCCAGCCCGCTCACGGCACTCAGCCAGGTGGGCCTGCTCGCCCTCGGCCTCGTTGATCTGGCCTTCGACCAGCTGCGCCAGCTCACGGACCGCGGCCGGCAGACAGCGCACCACTCGGACCTGCCTCACCTCCTCACGGACGGCATGAGAGAACTGCACGCCCGCGGCGAACTGGCGGCGCGCCGCATGACGCAGGACTCCGACAACTACCTGGAGCTGATGGCGCGCAAGGTCGTAGCGCAGCGGGGCGCGGCCGGCGATGGGTGAGTCCGAGCAGTTGAAGCGACGCGTGGACGACCATCTCCTGCGCCTGGTGGAGCGGGAGTCGGCCCAGCTCCTCAAGGTCTCCACCGAACTGTCCCCGCTGTGCGACCAGTTACGCGGCTCCCTGGAGCAGGGCAAGCGGCTGCGCGCCGCGTTCCTCTACTGGGGGTGGCGGGCCGCGGGGCAGCCGGACTGCGATGGCATCATCGGCGCCGCGGCGGCCATGGAACTGGTGCACGCGGCGGCATGCACACACGATGACATCATCGACGACAGCCGTGTACGCCACGGCATGCCCACGGCCCACGCCGCCTTCGCCGACCGGACCGCGGGCTTGGGACAGGGGCGAGACAGGCCGGTGGCTCTGGCGATGATGCTGGGCGACCTCCTCATGGGCTACGCGGGCCAGGTCTTCGCCACATGCGGACTGCCCGGAGCGTTCATCGCGCGCACGGTGCCCTTGTGGTCGGCTCTGCTGCGCGAGACCGTGGCGGGCCAGTTCCTGGAGGTGCTGCGCACGGGCGACGCGGTGCCGCAGGTCGCGGAATCACTTGAGGTGGCCCGGTACAAGACGGCCAAGTACACGGTCGAACGCCCTCTGCACCTGGGCGCGACGCTCGGCGGCGGCTCGGAGCGGCTCCTCACGGCCTTCACCGCGTTCGGACTCCCGCTTGGCGAGGCGTTCCAGCTCAGGGACGACATGCTGGGCACCTTCGGCGACCCGGCACTCACCGGCAAGCCCAACCTCGACGACCTGCGAGACGGCAAACCCACCGCGCTCATGGCCCTCACCGCCTCCTTGGTCTCCGAGGACGACCGGCGGACCTTGACCAAGACGGTCGGCCGCCCCGGCTTCGACGAGGGCGACGCGGCGCACGTACGCAGTCTCATGGAGTCCAGCGGCGCCCGCCGGAAGGTCGAAGACATGATCACCGAGCGGCTGGCGCTGGCGCATCGGGCGCTGGACAGCGTCCCCCTGCCCCATGCCACGTACACGGCGCTGCGCGACCTGGCGACCTCATCTGCCAACCGCCCCCTCTGACCACGAAGCGAGCACCCCACCATGACCACCTCCACCACTCCTCGCTACACCGAAGCGACACTCGACGCCCTCCGCCACCAGGGCGACCCGCTGGCGGACGACACCGTGGCCGCCATGTTCGAGAAGGGAGAAGTAAAGGACTTCAACACCCTGATGCGCTTCTTCAGCACCGCGGGAACCCGCCTTCCCGAAGGGCTCCCGGCCTCCGCCGCCTCGTTCCTCCAGACCACCGGCATGCCTCCCTCCTGGGTGGACTGGGACCTGATGGAGCGCGCCAGGCTGTTCTTCATGGACAACGCCGCGCACATCAACACCGGCCTGTCCTTCGCCGCGATGCCGACCACGTACGCCATCCCCCGCGTGGCCCGGCTGCTGGCCTCGACCCACTCGATGGACTATCCCTCGCGCCGCATGGCGGACACCGGCCAGTTCGTCACCTACCTCATGCAGACCAACGCCTTCGAGGAGGGCAGCAAGTTCATCCCAGCCGCCCAGAAAGTCCGGTTGCTGCACGCTGCGATCCGCTACCACCTGACCCGCTCCGACCACTGGGACGCGGCCCAGGACGGTGTGCCACTGTGCCAGGAAGACATGATCGGCGGTCAGATCTTCTTCTCCATCCTCGTCCTGGACGCCATGCACCGTCTGGGCATCCACATGAGTGAGGAGAGCGCGGAAGCGTACTACTACGCCTGGAGGGTCGTCGGCACGATCCTGGGCTGCGACATGGAGGCGGCTCCCCGCAACCTCGCGGAGGCACGCGAGTACGCCGACCTCTACTTGCTACGCAACCTCGGCCCGTCGGAGGACGGTGTACGCCTCAACCAGCAGCTGGTGAAGATGTACGAGGACGTGGTCCCCGGCACCCTGTTCGACCCGATCGTCGCCGCCACCATCCGCTTCCTGGTCGGCGACACCATCGGTGACTGGCTCCAGCTCGCCCGTACCCCCTGGGACACGGTCGCCAAGGCGATCCCGCACGTCCTGAACGCCCTGGAGACCATCGAGGACAGCAGCCCGCTGGGCGAATGGGCGCTCGACAGGGCGGGCAGCCTCCTGACCACCTTCGAACTGGCCTCCCTCACCCGCGGCCGGGTCATGCAGTACGCGATCCCGGAAGAGCTGAAGTCGGAGTACGGCGTCCGCTCCCAGCGCTCCCGCACCCACCGCTGGACACCCCCGGCGTCGACCATGGTCTGACGGTCCAGGCACATCGGGCGAGGCCGGCCGCGCCGTTCCCCCCTGACACGGTGGGGCAGGCACCAGTCCCGCTCCTTCGCGCTGCCGCCCGGTCTGCGGTGGATCTGTCGATCAGGGTGAGGACGTCGTGGCCGGGCGTGCCGAGAGACTGGCGTACCTGGTCCTGCGGGCCGTGGACATAGCGAACGTCCCGCGTCATGGGATGTTGTAGGCGTACTCGGCGATTCGGTGGTCGCAGATGCCGGGAAGGTTGCGGGTCAGATGCAGGGAGAGCAGTTGGCGGGAGCGACGTCGGACGCCGTTCTCGCCGTCGAACAGCGAAGTTTCGGCCACCGCTTCGTGGTAGCGCTGGGCGGCGTGTCCGGGGATGTCCAGGGTGGAGACAGGTGCTTGGACAGGAAGTGTGCGCTGACGGTGCACAGGGCCGGGCTCAGGTGCGGTGCCACGGTGGCGGCTTGGTGGGCGTCGGTGGCGGCCTCAAGGGCTACATCGTAGGCAGGTGATGCCGGTGGCCGGTCCGGAGGCCAGCTCTGCGGTGCCCAGTTCGTACGGCACCGTGGTGCGGGACTCGGCGGCCATCGGCTGGTCCAGTGCGTCCCGCAGACAGGCGGCCGCCACCTCGGGGGCGCCCTGGCCCTGGGCCTACCAGGCCGCCTCCCGCAGCACGTCCCCGTGACAGGGCTGAACGGAAAATCAACGCTCAGCCATGCAGGCGGCAGCATCCGGATGCCGGAAGTGGGGGCGAGGGTGACCTGTTGGGCGAGATGTTCAAACTGCCGGACGAGTTCGCGGGTCTTGCGTTGCGGGTTGAGATGTCGCTGGTTCCAGTCCGGGCCGAGTTCCTGGTGACGGGCCCGGGCCTGCGGGTCGTTGATCAGGCGCCAGACGAGAAGGATCGAGCGCGCGACAGCGACCAGGGTCTTGGCATGGCCTCGCCGCTTGACCAGACGTCGGTAGCGGGCGCTGAGGAAGGTGTCGGTCCAGGCGGCGGCGTTCGCCTCCTCGTCGAGGGCTCCCTTGAGCCAGGGGTTGCCCTTGCCGGCCAGGCCGGTGGTGCTCTTGGCTCCCGGCCGGACAGTGCGCGAGCACAGTTTCGCCCGGGAGGCGAGGTGGTCCGGGGTGGGGAATACGCCCATGTCGGGGCCGAGTTCGGCCAGGATGGCGCGGGCTGAGGCCGGGTCGACTCCGGGGATCTCGTCCGGCCTGGCCAGCAGGTCGGCCCAGGGTAGGTTCACTCATCCGGCGTGCAGCTTCGACTGCGTGGAGCCGTACTGATCTCAGGCGGGGGCGGCTCACGGGCGCCAGCGGTCACTCTCATGCCAAAAGCGCGGCCGAAAAGGCGTCTTGCAGACACGGGCTGCGCATCGCGATACTCGCCAAAGTCTCACGTTTTGGCATGGCCACGCCACTGCGACGCGCGTCGGCATGCCCCCACCCCTCCGGTCCCAGCCTGCGGAGCAGGCGGGACATCCCCCGCAGGAGGTCAGACGTGACGCATCGTCACATATCCGCCGCCCGCTCCGCTCTCACCGGCAGGAGCCCGGCGGCACACTCGCCGCCCCGTACCCGGGCACTGCACGCTGCTCCGGGCCAAGTTGGCCCCGCCTCGCCCTGATGACACCGACGCGCGCGTCCAACTCCCCCGCAGCAGCGGCACCCTCTCCCACGCCGACGCGACGCTCGGGTCTGCCTCAGGCCGGGTGGACTTCATCCCGCGAATGACGGCCGCGCTGGGTGCGGATCACGCCGCCGTCCACCGTTCCGTAGCGCGTCCGCACGGCGGCGGTCATGTGAACACGCCTCTCTCCGGAACATCCGTCCCACGAAAGGCCACCTTTATGGCATACAAACGTCTGGCGGGCCTGACCGCCGGTGCCGTCGTCGTCGCCGCGGCCCTGCTGCCGCAGGCGGCGCAGGCCCGGACCGGCGCAGACGCCACTAGAGGTCACGCCGCGACCGTCCGTAGCGCCGACGGCGGCAGGCAGCGGACTGTCGTCATCTACCGCGTGCCCACGCACCACCCGCTGCGTGACGCGGAACGGCTCGCCGATGCCGGATACGACCTGCTGGAACGGCGCCAGGGCGACAGTCTGTTCGTCTCCGGTGACGCGGCGACCGCGGCGGGGCTGCAGAGGCTCGGCTTCACCCCGGCGATCACGACCACGCTGACCGAGACGGTCCCCTCCCGCGCCACCGTGCCGCACGCCTCCGGTCCGGGCGACACCTACGACGGCGGATACCACACGGTCACCGCCCAGTACGCGCACATGGACCAGATCGCCTCCCAGCACGCCGACCTGGCAAAGGAGGTGACGTACGGTCAGTCCTGGCTGAAGCAGCACGGACAAGGCGGCCGCGACCTGAAGGCGATCTGCATCACCAAACTCCAGACGAACGACTGCGCGCTCAACCCGAACTCCGCCAAGCCCAGGTTCTTCCTGATGAGCCAGATCCACGCCCGTGAGCTGACCACCGGCGAGACGTCCTGGCGCTGGATCGATGCGTTGACCAGCGGCTACGGCAAGGACTCGGCAATCACCAAGCTGATGGACACCACCGAGATGTGGGTGGTGCCCGACGCCAACCCAGACGGCGTCGACATGGTCGCGGCGGGGGGCGACAACCCCGTCCTGCAGCGCAAGAACGCCGACAACTCGCACGGCTCCCGGTGTGGCACGAGCGCCTACAGCCAGATAGGCGTCGATCTCAACCGCAACGCCGGCACCCACTGGGACACGTCGGGAACCTCCAGCGCACCATGCGACCAGACCTACGGCGGACCGGCGGGCAACTCCGAGGCGGAGAACACCGCACTGGAGAACCTCTTCCGCCAGCTGTTCCCCGCGGTGCGGACCGGCACCGGCGACACCGATCCCGCGCCGTCCACCGCCAAGGGCATGATGATCACCCTGCACAGCGACGCCAGCATGGTGCTCTTCCCCTGGGAGTACAACGCCTCCGTGCACACCGGGAACGACGCCGCGCTGCGTGCTCTCGCAGCTCACATGGCCTCGCTCACCGGCTACCAGTACGGCCAGGCCGGTGAGATCCTCTACAACGCCTCCGGCGGCACCGACGACTGGACGTACGACAAGCTCGGCCTCGCCAGTTTCACCATCGAGATCGGCGACAGCGACGGCGCCGGCTGTGACGGCTTCACGCCGCCGTACTCCTGCCAGGACAGCTACTTCTGGCCGAAGATCGAGCCCGCCCTTCTCTACGCAGCCCAGCAGGCCGCCGCTCCCTACCGCACCACATCCGCCGCCGGGCAATGACTCACACCGGTCAAAAGGCCAGGTACACGGCACCCAACTCGCCGCACAGCCAGCCTCATCACCTGCCGCCCCCTACCCGCCCGCAACGGCACCCGCCGACCCTTCACCCACCTGATCGCCGATCTCGACATGCCCCGGCACACCCGGCACGCTCCCCTGCCATGCCGTATAACTCCACCAGCGCACCGCAGGCCACATCGGCAGTCTCGTCAGCCCAACCGCCATCACCGCCCCGTCTGCGAGGACACCGAAGACATCCGTGTGGATAGCCGGGCAGCCCAACTCGGCTGCTGTGACATGTGATTGCCACGCGCCCGTGTACGGCAACGCCACCGACCTGCCCGAGCGGCAGCGGCAGCACCCGACGCACATGACGGACGGGGAGTGGGCGGCGATCCGGTCGCTGCCGCCGGTGCCGGGCTGGATGCGCGGCCGCGGCGCGCAGCAGGAGGCGTACTGCCAGCGAGGCAGTTCCACGACCCGCTGCGCGCGGCGGCCCGCACGGCGCTGGAGCGGGATGCGGAGCCCACGGCGGGTGATCGACTCGCGGTCGGTCAAGGCGGATGCCGTCGTCGGCGCCGACAGCCGCGGCTTCGACGGCGGCAAGCTGGTCAACGGCGCAAGCGGCACGTGGTGGTCGACGCCCTCGGCCTGCTGCTGGCCGTGAGGGTCACGACCGCGGATGTCGCCGACCGCGTGGCCGCGCAGGTGCTGCTGACACAGCTGGCCGGCGCGCACCACCGCCTCGCCCTCGTTTGGGCCGATGGCGGCCCCACCAGCAGCTCGTCGAGCACCTCCTGGCCGCCTACGCGCTGGTCCTGGCGATCGTCAAGCGCAGCGACGATCAGAAAGGCTTCGTGGTGCTGCCCAAGCGGTGGATCACCGAGCGTCTCTTCGCCCACCTGATGCAAAGCCGCCGCCTGGTACGCGCCTACGAACGCCGCACCACCAGCGCCGAAGCGGTTGATCTACTGGTCGATGACCATGGCCATGAGCCGCCGCCCGGCGAGGCCACACCGCGGGCAGGCGTGAACCGGCCCGCGGCCGGATCGGCCAGCCAGCCACGCGCAACCAGGCGTTTCGCCTTCTCCTCGGCCGACGCGGTCCGCTCGGCCTGCACCAAGCCCTGCCCGGTCTCGTCCACAGGGGCGAGCACCTCACCGACGCGGGAGCGGGCAATGGCCCACTCTTCGATTCGACGTGTCGATCCGGAGCAAGCCACACCCCGCTGCTCCTCCGGCTCTGCGAACACTCGCGCCGGGCTGACGTGATGTACGCGCGCCTGCTCGTACGGGTGCGTGGCGTGCTGCCCGCCTGATGCCGGGCCACGGGTCGGCTCTGCACGTCCTGCGTGAGCTTCACGTGCCTGCGGGCGATCCCCCTCGCCATGCCTGCGCCTGCCCTCCGACTGTGCGATCGGCGCGGTCTGCGATCGCCGGGGACGTTTCCGGTCGAAGGGGTGGCCGACGGACCATGGAAGGGGTGCACCACGGCGTGGGGCCGCGTGCGCCGCCCGTCGGTGGTGAGGACGATGAAGGGTTCGGTCAGGATCGGGAGTGTGCGGGGGGTGACGGTGTTGGCCCACTGGAGCGTGCCGTTGATCATGCTGCTCTTCGCCTACGGCCTCGCCGCCAGGACGCTGCCCGCGTACTCGCCCGGTCTGGCATCCGTTGCGTACGCGGCGGCCGGTGTCGTCGGCGCTCTTCTGTTGCTCGTGAGTCTGGTGGTGCACGAGACGGCTCACGCGCTGGTGGCCCGCCGGGCCGGGGTGCCGGTGTGGGACATGACCCTGTGGGTGCTGGGCGGAGTCACCCGGATGGGCCGGCCGGCCACGGCCCGGACGGCGTTCGCAGTCGCTGTCAGCGGGCCGCTCGCCAGCCTGTTGCTCGGTGGGATCGCCATCGGAGCCGCGATAGGCGTGCACACGACGCTCGGCTGGCGTCTCCCCGTCGCCGTGCTGGGCTGGCTCGGCGGTACCAACGTGCTGCTGGGCGTCTTCAATCTGCTGCCCGCCGCGCCACTGGACGGGGGCCGGGTGCTCCAGGCCGCGCTCTGGTGGCGTACCGGCGACCGTGAACGGGCCCAGCGGGCGGCCGGGCGCGCGGGACAGCTCGTCGGCGTGATCCTGGCCGCCGTAGGATGGCTGGCATTCGTGAGGGGTGTGACGGGCGGGTTGTGGCTGGTGGTCATCGCCCTCGCCGTGGCGGGCGCCGCCGCGGCCGAACGGCGGTGGGCCCAGCTGGCCCTGGCCCTGCGCGGGGTGCGGGTGGCGGAGGCGATGAGCAGTCCCGTGGTCGCAGGTCCCGACTGGCTGACCGTGGACCGCTTCCTCTCCGGCGCAGCGGCCCGGACACGGCATTCGGTACTGCCCCTGCTCGACTTCGAGGGCCGGCCCAGCGGTGTCGTACGGCTGAGCCGACTGGCCGCCGTTCCTTCCGAGCAGCAACAGGCCCTGGCTGTACGGGACCTGGCGACACCCGTCTCACAGTGCACACTCGCGGCACCGGACGAGCTGCTCACCGCCGTCCTGGAACGCCTCGGCACCGGCGGCGGGCTGCCCGTCCTCGTCATGGACGGCGGCCGTCTCGACGGCATCGTCACCGCGGACGACATCCAACGGCTGTACCGACGCCATGCGACCCGCGAGAACCCTGGGACGGCGGCGCAGGGTGGGGCGGGCCGCCGAGGTTTCGCCGCGTAGCCGGAGAGCCGCCGGCACGCCCACCCCGACCCGGACCGGCTATCCGGGCCAGGCGGCACCCCAGCTGCCGCACGTGCTGTCGAAGCAGTTCGCCAATGGTGGGCCTGGGCATCATTCCGTGCTGGGAACCCGGCGCGCCTTGAAGCAGCGACGCAGGCCTGTCGTTGCCACGATGTCGTCCCGGCCGCGCCGCTGTACCCCACCTCCCGCGTACTCGACCTCGCAGCAGCCGGGCAGGCCGGAGGCCCAGTCGAGGATCTTGCCGTAAAAGACGGCCGCCGACGGCGTCACGAGTGTGAAGGGTGATGAACGTCGATGCAGCCTGCCGCCGCATCTCCCCCTCGGTGGCGAGTTCCCCTGCCCTGTTCCGAAGGCGGCCCTGTTGTTCTCGGGGTGGATGAGAGCCTGTGAGGGTTGTTCTCGCTGCTGCCCGTCGCCCTGCTCGTCGCAGGTGCCCTCTTCGGGCATTCCGGCGGGCAGAGCGAGTGTCGGCGGTCGTGATCGTTTCGGTCCTCGCCATCGTCGTCAACCCGCTCGTGCACTGCAGCCGGGTGCGGCTGGAGTTCGCACGCCGCATCGCCCTCGCCGTGCAGCGCGCCGTGCTGCCGCAGCGGTCGGACTCGATCGGGCCCCTGCGGATCGCCGGGCGCTACCAGGCAGCCGTGAAAGAGGCACAGATCGGCGGCGCCCTCTGCAGCTGTCCAGGACACCCCGTACGGCGTACGCTGCCTGGTCGGCGACGTACGGGGCAAGGGCATGGGCGCCGGTGAAGACGGTGGATGTGGCCGTGGGGTTCCTCACCGGCGTTCTCGTCACGATCCCGCTCTGCGGAGATGAACTGCGGCTGGTCAACCGAGGCCACCCGGCGCCTCTGCTGCTGACCGGCCAGGTGCGCAGCGTGGAACCCTCCGAGCCAGCCCCGCCGCTGGGACTGGCCGCGTTGGGCCCGGTCCGGGACCGGATCGACACGGTGCCCTTCCCGCTCGGGGCGACTCTCCTGCTGTACACCGATGGCCCGAACGCCGCCACACCGGCGGCCGCACCGCCGGGCCCGCGGCTGACGGCTCGGTCGGCCGTCTCGCGTCCCCGCCTCCGTCCCGCGGGCGCGTCACCTCTGGGGCAAAGCGCCGATTTCAGCCATGCCAGCTTCCCGACTCGGTTGTCACCGTGTATCGGGCCGGGACTCATAGTGCAGGCTGTGGAAACGGCCGTTCTCCTCGCACCCGGTCGGGTCGCCGCCCAGCGCGCGTACCGCCGCGATCGCAAACTGTCGTTCCCGCTCGTCGGTGAAGAGGCGCTGGGGGTAGGTGCGGGAGACTTCGACGGTGGTGCGCAGACCGTGCGCGGTCAGAGTCTGGACGATCGGGTGGTACGACACGGTCCGCAGCACGAACGCGCTGACCCATACCGGTCTGCGGGCGCCGTCCAGCAGTGCCGCGAAGGTACGGGCGGTGATGTAGCTGCCACCGCCTGTCAGCGTGATGAGGCCGACCTCGGCGAGCGCGCGGCTCAGCCCGGTGCTGGGTGAGCCCTGTTCCAGGTCGTCGGTGAAGGCGGCGTCCAGGAGCCCCACCTCCAGCGCGTAGTGCACGGCGGGTGCCGAGACGTCCAGCCCGAACACCGGCACCGCGTCCGGCCGACGCCGCTCGGCATAGAACTCCTTGTCCCGCGCCGCGAGTTCCGCCGTCGGCATCGTCTGGCGAGCAGGGGATGTGTACCGCTCGTACATCTCCGCCAGCGTGATGTCGTGGTTGAGCAGCGCGGCATTGATCCCGTACGAGCAGCACACATCCAGCACCGCCGGTCTGTGGGGGCGGCCGTCGTCGAGCGCGGCTCGTTCGGCGGCGACCCTCCGGAAGACTGGCTGCGCGTGGTGCGGGATCTCGTACTCCAGTGGGGCCAGCCTGCTGAAGTAGACGCGAGGGTCCGGCCGGTCGTAAATGTCGTCGAACCGCGTCTTGCCGCCCGCCCCGTCCTCGATACCGCGAGAGCCTGACCGGGCCATGCCGTACTCCTCCTCGCAGAACACATCTGTACCACCATGATGTCTCGCATCCCGCACTCATGGGCTGCCGCCCGCGCGCACCGGCCAGGGAGGGGTTGCCGCAGCGGGCCCTCACCGAGGAGCAGGACCCCTTCCCTCACCTCGGGAGACAAGGTGCTCAGCCTCGGCGACCTGGCCGTCAAGTGGGACCCTCGGTCGGTCCTCGCCGACATCAGCGCAGCCGAGCCGTACGGGTGAGGTGGGGCCAGAGGACACCTGGGGAACATGGTCGGCGACACAGGCGAGGATCTACGGCGGAGGCGGTGCTGGGGATGGTGGAGCGCTTCGCCGAGGTGTCCGGGGTGCACCCTACGGCGGTGGCGCGGCTGCGGCTCGCCCCGAGCAGCGACGACGATCTGCTGGTGACGGTGCTGGACAAGGTCCCGTACCAGCTGGAGACGGCGGGCCGGATCCCGGTGGACACATGGAAGTGAAGGCGTCCGCCGACGGCGGACCGGGGGGTACGGCTGGCTCTCGCCGACCTCGCGGACGTCCCCCTCGTCGGCGCCACGCCCAAGGGCGTCTCCTGGCAGGGCCTGCACATCGGGCCGGATCCGTACGGCTGGTCCTGTACGGCGGCCGTGGATGCGTGATCGTGCCTGCGTGACATGTGAACGTGCCCGGGTGCGGTCGGCGTCCGTACGCGCCGGGACCATCCGCGTCCGCGCTCGGGGTCAGCCCTTGACCACCCCAGCGGTACCAGTCGCGCCACCCTCCACCACAGGCCCGCGCCCTCGCCCGCTGCCACGCCGGCGTCGACGTCTTTCGACCGCAAAGGGTCCGCGGCCTGGTCGCAGGCGCCGTGGCTCTCCCCGAACCGAACGCCCACGGCCGGTCCGCGGGCCGAGCCCGACGGCCGATCCGGGTGGACCGCGCCGGAACGGCTTTCAGGCGTCACTCGCCATGCAGGGGCCCAAACCGGGCGGCCGCGGCACGTCCCTGGAGCAGCTCACGCAGTTCAGCGGGGGCATGCACCGACAACGCATCGGCGAGACGCTGCACGTCTTGTGGGGGGAAGCGCTTCAGATCGCGGTCGAGCAGGCCGACGAGCACCAGCCTGAGGTGCCGCATGAGTGAGCCGTCCCGGTCGGAGACCAGAAGTGCGTTGCCGACGCGCTGATACAGCACCTGGGTCTCCTCCGGAGACATCCCGGTTTCGCCTTCTAGCCACAGTTTCAGCAGATCGTGCACGATCGAGGTGGCGGGTCTGCCGCCGCCCCCATTGAACATGGTGAGCAACGGGCCCAAGGACTCGAACAGCGGGCGCAGGGCCTGAAGGGCCACACCGTCGTTCGTCCCCGTGGAGAGATCCATCTTGTGCCAGATCTCGTTCCAGTAGGGGCGCTGCCACAGGACGTCCTCTTGCTCCCGCGGCACTTGGTAGAGCCAATGCGCGTCCGTCGGCTCTGGGGTGGTCAGTTCGCCCTCCCGGAGACGAATTTTCAGGTCACGCCGGTCTCCAGTGCGGGTACGTCGCAGGACCACTGCCAGGGCAAAGTCCGTCCACTGCGGCTCCTCGAAGGAGGAGCGCCACAGTAGTGCGCGTCTGTGCCACGCATCCCCCGGGTCGTCCTCCGTGGGAAAGAGCGCGCTGGCCGTCGTCTCTCCGGTCAGCAACAGCACGAACATCACGAGGTTCGCGCTGTATATGCCCTGCCGGGCAGTAGCGCGCATCCGCTGGGGAAGATAGGCGGGATATGGCTGGTCGGCCCGCAGTTCACGTTCGCCGAGCACACGGACCACGAGGCGGGAGAGGCGCTCACGGTCGTCCTCCGGTAGCTCTTCCACGCGCGCCCTGGCAAAGCGGAGGGTCTGCCGCGAGAAGGCAGGAGCGAACGAAAGCAGGGCGAACAGCATGTCGTCGTTCAGCGGTTCACTGCCCATCGAGAAGACGGGACGGTGGTCGAGAAGCCTCGTCAACAGCTGCACTGCGAGTCGCGCGGCCAGGTACTCCCCGAACGTGGCGTGCAAGAACTCGTAGGTGGACAGCGTCTGTCCACCCCTGATCGACTGCGCGCGCTGCACGAAGAAGAATCGGCCGAGGGTGATTTCAGCCTGCCCCACAGGTTCCCGGAAGTCCGATGGCCGGATTGCGTGCCGTCCGAGTAGTGCGGCCAGATCCTCTTCGAGTTCAGCCGTCGACGCCCATTGGCGCCGCCGGTTGAGCATGGCGAAGGCGACGAGTGAGAGTCGCTGGAGCTCTCGCTCCAAGAGATCGTCGGTCTGTGTGTCCCGCAGGGTGTCCCGGGTGTCCTTGGCTACCTCGCGCCGAGCGAACGAGCCGAGCAGTGCCTCGTACAGATCAGCCTCACCGAGTGGGCGCTCGTCCGCGCCCTGCAGGTCGTTCCCTGCCGCGTGATAGAGAGCGAGCATCGTGAGGAGCAGTGGCTGCCCGGCGAGGGTGCGATGTGGTTCGAGCACATCCCAAGTGAGGGGGGCCAGGCGCCGGGAGGTGAAGTGGCGGGCATTGGAGAGGTTCCACTGTTCGAGCCACGCCACGATGTGTTCCCGCCGGAACGGCTCCAGGCGCATCGCGACCGTTCCCTGCGGACAGCGAACCCGATCCGCCACCGCGGTCCGGCTCGTCACCAGGGCGAGGACCGGACGTCCCTGTTCCAACTCCCGCTCCTGAAACCGGGCCACCTTCACCAGGAAGTCGCTCTGGTGCACTCCGGTGGTCTGCAGCAGCTCGTCGAAACCGTCAAGTAGGAGGACCGGTAAGGCGGTGCCTGCCGACCGCACCAGTGCAGGCCAGGTGACCCGCTCTCCGGTGGCGTCACGGACAGCTTGTTCGAGTTGGTCCTGAAGCTCGTCCTCCGCGCGCACATCGCGCAGCGCCACTCGCACCGGCAGGAATCCAGCGCCCGGCAGCCGCGCCGCGAGGATCCGGGAGAGTACGGACTTGCCTGCGCCCGGCTGCCCCAGGACCAGCAGAGGAGCGAGTGCGAATCCCTCCGACGTCAGGACGCCTGTCAGATACTCGGTGAGGTCCTGTCGTACCGGCGCCTCCTCCCACCAGTCCTCGGAGGCAGGACTGCCTTGCCCGTCGACGGCACGTACCCTGAAGTCGGGATCCAAATATGCCTCGCCCAGCGTCGGCACCTGCATGCCCTCCGGAGTGGACTCGGCGTCGAGGATCCGGCGGTTCAGGGCCGCCTGATGCGCCCGGGACAGGGCCTGGGCGATGTCCACCGGAGGATCCTGCGGCACGATCGACGACAGAAGCGATTCCAGTCCCGAGAGTGCCCGACGCAGTTCGGTGCGCGTGGCCTGGTGTTCCAACTGGCCGAACCAGTAACGGAATTCAGGAGCCTCGACGACCAGTCTGGAGTACAGCACCTCGTACCGCTCGACCGCGCGTCCGGGCAGGGAGTCGTGCACGGTGTCCGCGATTTCCGGCCGGATCGACGCAGGTAGCTCCTCCCACAAGGCCAGTCCTCGTAGGAAGTTGACAATGCGGGAGGCGAGGCGCCTGTACCAGGTGCGGAGTTCAACGAGGGTGGCTTCGTACGACAGATGAGGTGCGGGACGTGGAGCATCCACTTGCATCATGGTCTGCGCGAATCCCTCATCGGAGGGCGGCCGGCCGCCCGCGAGGGTGATCTGTTCACGGCGGCTCAGCAGCAAATCGTTCAGGGACAGGGGTGGGTCCTCTCGCACCAGGGCTTCGAAGGCTTGTTCAAGGACCTCGAAGAACGCCAGTACGACGATGACGGTGTGGGCAGCCTCCAGAAGCTGGGTTCGTTCCAGCCTCCCCTGGGCGCGTCCCAGCCGCGCGCCCACGCCATTCGCCGCGTCACGTCCAAGACCGAGGATTCTCCCGCGAGCGTCGAACATTCCGAGTAGTCCGCCGCTCAGTCCGCCCGTTGCAAGGTTGAGCGCTCCCGCGATCGCGCGGTCCAGCGCCGCCATGGCGGGAGGATCCTCGCCCAGAAGTACCAGCGCGTCTCCGAAAGACAGCAGCCTCCGCGGCCCCACAACACCCCCATGGACGTGCACTCCCCAGCACTGCGGCCAGCCTGGCACAGATCCCGTGTGAGGTCATTCAGTTCGCTCCTCTGAGATCGTCAAGCACACCGGAAATCCGGTCGCGGCGGTTGTTGCACCGATCCCCATCGGCCTGCACCGCATCGAGGCCACCACGCTCCTCGACAACGTGCCGTCGCAACGTGTGCTGGAGAAGAATGGTGGGTTCTGCACGACGGTCCGCCGTCGCGCTGACCGGGGGGAATTCCTGGCCGACCCTGTGGGACAGCAAAGCCAGCCAGGCGTACCGGGTTGTTTCTGGGGCTCCTCCAGGCCGACGTAGGTCTCGCGCTCTCGGACCGGCGCGGGTGGGCGGCCGTTTGGGACGGCTACGACCGCGTGACATCCGCGAGGCGGCCCGGCGGTGGATTTCCGACCAGTTGCTGTCGGCGGTGTGAGGCCGAGCACACAAAGCGCGTCCCCGCCCGGCCCGAAGGCCAGGCGGCGACGCAATGTTGTGGTTCCCGCCCTCGGTAATGCCCACCATGTTGACTGTCAGATCCCGGTCCCGCTCGCGAAGACGAAGGCCACGTGTTGGCTCGGATCCGTGGTGCGGACGTGGAGTTTGGCGGTCATGTGACCTGTGCCAGGTGGCTTGAACGTGACCGAGAAGTCGAATTCGTCTCCGGGATTCAGGGAAACGTTACTCGCGGGCGTGATGGCGAAGTGTGGATTTCCGGTGCCCCCGCTGGTGTTCACGGAGAGCGTCGTCGAACCCACGTTGAAGCAGCGCAGAGGCAACGTCGCGTTGCTGCCGACCGGGACCGCGCCGAACGCGAGGTTCGCGTTCATGGCCAGTGCGGGACCGCTGGGAGAGGTGAGTTCGTAGACGCTGCGTCCGTAGGTGCCAACTCGGAGGAGCGATGGGGTAACGCTGGAGTCGAGAGCCAGGCTCTTGCAGTCGACCTCGGGCAGGTCCACGCCGAGGATGTGCCAACTGGCGCCGCCGTCGAGCGACTGCATGACGCTTGCGTCGCTGGCCACCACCATGGTGGGAATATCCTGCCCGGGTGATTGCGGCGTCCAGTGAACGCCGTCGGGTGACGTCAGGATGACAAAATCACCTACGGCCACAAACTGACCGCGGTCCCAGGTGATGCCAAGCAGCCGCGTATTCGTCCCGGATGTTTGTCGGGTCCAGGTGATACCGTCGGGCGAGGTGAGGACCGCGCCGCTGTTGGTTACTGCGGCGAACTGATTGCCCGACCAGGCGATGTCGTCGATCTCGTCGTCGGGCACGCCTGAGGCCCGGGACGTCCACGTCACGCCGTCAGGTGACGTGAGAATCGTACCGCCGTCTCCGACTGCCACGCGGACGGTGCTGCCGACGGCGATCGCTACCAGAAGCGCGGTCGTGCCGGAATTGCGAGCCGTCCACGTCATGCCGTCAGGAGAGGTGACGATGGTGCCCCCGTAGCCCACGCCGATGAACTGGGCCCCATCCCAGGCGATGCCCCCCAGAGCCTGGGTTGTTGCACCAAGGGGTCTGATGGTCCAGTTCTGTCCGTCAGGGGAGGTGAGCACGTTTCCTGTCGACGCGTTGATGACCACGAATAGCGTCCCTGACCAAGCTATTCCCTCCAGGGCATTGTCCGGGGGAACGCCTGAGGGTTGGGCGGTCCACGTGATGCTGTCGGGGGAGGTGAGGATGGAGGGGTACCCCACCACCACCCATTGGTGGCCGTCCCAAGCGGCGTCCACCAAATTGGTCGTGGTGCCGGTCGACTGCTTCGCCCAGTTGGTGCCGGTCGGCGAGGTGAGGATGGTGCCGTCCAGACCTGGGGAGAGGAGTTGGGCACCGTTGGACCTGACATGGTGCAGGCCGACGCCCGGGCTGCCGTTGGGGTTGCCGGGGTCGAGGACCACCGCGTGCAGCGGAAGATCTGGGAGGTTCTGCGTAGGGTCACCGCCGTCGGTCCCGCTGATATCCGACCATGTGGCACCGTTGTTCGTTGTCTGGAAAAGGTGTTTGGTGCGGTTGGTTGGGCTGATCGCGGAGAATCCGGAAAAGGCGACGACGACGCGGTACAGGTTGGTCGGGCTGATGGCGATGGCCTCGGCGTTCAATCCGGAGGGGGCTCCGGGGGTGTACGAGTTCCAGGCCGAGCTCGTGCCGGCGAGGGCATTGCTTGTGTACCGGACGCTGCCGTCTTCGAGCCCAAGCCACAGTGTGTTGGAGTCTAGCGGCGTCGTGGCAATGGAACGGATCTGGGTGGGGAACGTGGCGATCTGCGTGAACGTGCCTGCCGTGTCAGTGCTCTGGTAGAGCTGGGAGCCGACCGTGGCATACACGTGAGAACTGTTGTTTGGGTCGATGGCGATCCGGTAGACGCCTGCCGGGATTCCCGTGGCACCGTAGGTCCAATTACTCCCCCCGTCCGAGGTGGAGATGAAGGTTCCGTCGTCGGACCCGTAAACGCGCCGGGGGTTCGCCGGGTCGACGGCGACCGGGCCGCCGTCGCCGTCGATGCCTAGGTGCCAGTCCGCACCAGGAAACTCGGGACGGTGTCCGAGGGTGCCGGTGTCCTGTGTGCCGCCATACGTGTAGGCATTGTTGGCGGTGCTGCCGAGCCCTATGCCGATACCCAGGAAGATGTTGGTGGCGATCCCCTCATTCAGGTTCGACCACGTGGCACCGCCATCGCGAGTGGCGTGGATCCCCCCGTCGGTTCCTACGAAGAGCGGGGCTGGTGCGACCGTCGGCAGGTGGGAGGCGGGGCTGAAGACGAGAGCGTGGTGGTCCCAGTGGATCTGGTTTTGGGAGATCGGGGTGGGACGGAAGGTGTTGGCACCGTCGGTGGACAGGTGCAGCTCCTGGAAGCCGAGGTAGACCCGGTTGTGATCCAGCGGATCAATGCCGACCGTCTGGTCGTAGCCCAGCTGATAGCCGGAATTTGGCGGCGGGATCGCAGCCGTGGCACCCGCGGGCATCGTTACCCAATGGGCGCCGGAATCGATCGACTTGTATAGACCGTAGTCCGTCGCTCCCTGGACACTCGCGTACATTGTCGCCCCGTCGGGCTGGTTCGACTGGGCGAAGCTGATGAAGAAGAATCCTGGTGCGGGGGCGCCGGGGTTGGCAAACAGGTTGGTGGGGAACGTCGCACCGGCATCTGTCGAGACGAATACACCCTGGCCCGAGATCGAGGCGTAGACCGTGGTCGTGGGTGACCGTGTGTCGAGTTTGAGGTCAGTGACATATCCCTGTATCACCGGGCGTCCGTCATTGAATGCGGGCGCGTTCGCGCCGAAATTCAGGCCGCCGTCAACCGAGCGGTAGACTCCATTGAGCGCCCCCACGAGCAGCACGCCGGAAACCGGCAGCACCATGCGGTTTATGGAGTGGTGGGTGAACACGGCAGCGCCCTCGACGCTCCATGTTTCACCGCCGTCGATCGATTTGTAGATCCCCACGCCCTTGGTGAACTGGCCGCCTCCGTCAAACGGGTTTCCGGTGCCCGCGTACACCGTGGAAGGGTTCCCCGGGTCCAGTGCCACGGCACCCATGGACAGCGAAGGCATAAGGTCGGTTTTCGGCTTCCAGGTCAGGCCCCCATCGGTGGACTTCCAGACACCGCCGTCGTTGCACGCGATGTATATCACTTGGTCGCTGGTCCCGCTGGGGTCGATAGCGATGTCCACGACCTCGCCCGAATCCGGTCCCTGCCCTTGGTCGATCTGCTCTTGATCCACGCGGATTGGACTCGGCCCGATTTGATTCCACCGTGTCCCACCGATCCCCACAGTCGTAGTAGGGGGACCGCCGCCATTGCCGCTTGGGCCAGCCGCGGAAGGTCGATGGTCCCCGACATAGACGGGCATGCGTCTGGTGTCGGCCATCCCCGCCTGCCACAGGTCAGGGCGCAATCGTCCGTCCGGGTCACGGTGCAAGCTCAGGAAGTCCGGCTGCCGGAATTGACCGCGTTGCCGGTGTCGCTCGACGTACATGGGAAAATCGCCACGATTCCGATAGCTCCAGGACCCAGTGTCACTCGCTTGACTCGTTGACACAGGCCCCTTTTCCGCCAGCCTTCGCCGCTTGCTTCCCGCACCTGCGTCGGGCTCACGGCGGGCAGTCAAGTCCCAGGCTTCGCTCACTGCTCTGCGGACATTGACATCACCTCCAGTCCACGCCCTTCCCTTGATCAAGTCAAGCCCCGCACTTCGAAGCGGGAGGAAGCCCGGAGCGCGCAATGACGCGGCACACGGGAAGACCGATGAGGGGTCGGCCATTCGTGGTTACTGGCATCTCTGATCACTTGCCGGAACAACACGGATTCCCACAGGACCAGTTGACCTGTCAACCAATCCTGGTGGTGCTAAACCTGCGGTCTCACGAGGCGGGCCGTCCGGTGGGTGAACGAGAACGGAAGAAGCGTCCCCGACCCGCAACGAAACGACGTACTGAGAGTCAGATCGGGTAACGCAGAAGGAGCACTTCTCGGGTGAAACAACGTATCGGGTTCTCTCCGCAAGTCAGTGTCGAGGGCGGCGGGCGCCGGTGGCGACCCAGGCCGGGGCGGTGCTGCTGGTGGAGAGCGTCCGTAAGCCTGGTCTGGCTGGGGCGATTCGGCGGGGACTGTCTGCCCGACATCAGCCAGCTGCGGGCCGAGCCGGCCGTCTGCGGGCCGAGCCGGCCGTCTGCGGGCCGAGCCGGCCGTCTGCGGGCCGGTGGCATCCGATCCGACCGTCTCGCGCTTGGGAGACACCCTCGCCTCGGGTGGGATGCGGGCCCTGACTGCACTCCGGCGCCCGGAGCCGAAGTACCCAGGAGAGTATGGGGGTTGGCCGGGCAGGCCGCGCCCGATGCTGTCGGGCAAGTGATCGTGGACATCAACGGGGTGCTTGTCATCGCCCACTCCGGCAAGGAGGATGCGGCCGCGACGTGGAAGAAGACGCGTTCGGGCACCATCCACTGATCGGGTTCGTCGACCACGGCAGGGCGGATCAGGCGAACCGGTGGTGGACCTGCTGCGGCCCGGCAACGCGGGCTCCAGCACCGCCAGCGACCACATCTAAGCCGCGAGCATGGCCCTCGCACAGCTGCCTCAACACTACCGGGCGGTTCCTTGAAATCCCGGCCGCCGCATGGACACCGGCCGTGGAGCCGGACAGCCAGATCCGCGACGGGGCCTGGGTCGCCGAGCTCGCCGGCGACGTGCTGGACGGCTGGCCGATTGGGATGCGGTTGATCGTGCGTAAGGAACGGCCGCACCCTGGTGCCCAGTTGCGCTTCACTGACGCCGACGGCATGCGCCTGACCTGCTTCGCCACCAACACGGCCAACATACCCATCGCGCAACTGGAGCTGCGGCACCGCCAGTGCGCCCGTGCCGAAGACCGCATCCGCGCCGCCCGCGCCACCGGCCTGCGCAACCTGGCCCTCCACGACGCCGCACAGAACCAGATCTGGCTGGAGATGATCCAGATCGCACGCGACCTACTCGCCCTGGATGCCGATGCTCGCGATGACGGGGAAAGCCAAGCTGTGGGAGCCCCGCCGTCTGCGGCTTCGCCTATTCCCCACTGCCGCCCAGTTGGTCACCACCGGCCGCCGCCGCTATCTCCGCCTCGCCGGACGCTGGACCTGGACAGGTGTGATCACCGATGCGATCCACAGGCTCCAGGCCCTGCCCAACCCCAGCTGACCAACAGCGTTACCTGTCCCGACGAGCAGCAGGCACTCCGCTCCGCGCCGGCAGCCGCTTCCCAGCCTGCTCGAACGCCACCGCCGGATCGACCGGGCCCTGTATGCCGTCATCGTCGAGGCATACGTCCACGGGGTGTCCACCCGCAGCGCGGACGACCTGGTCAGGGCCCTGGGAGCGGAAAGCGGGATCTACAGGAGTGATGTGCCCCGGTTTACGTGGAGTCGAGTTGCCGGATTCCAGGCGTTCGAAGGGGCTGTCCTCGACTCGTCGCCGGTCGGTGGAGAGGCGCGTCACGGACACGGCCTCCGCGAACGATCCCGAACCCAGTGGGCTTCGGATCAATCGGGGTGAGCGTCGAACGATCACTGTCATAGCCACGTACATACATGCGTACGGCTTGATGTGCCGCCCGTCGCCCGCTCTGCCATAGGAGATCGTCATGCTTGCTGCTCCTGTCGACTTGGACCAGCTCACGGGTGCGTGGCAGACCGACCCTGCTCACTCCGAGATCGGTTTCACGGTGCGGCGCCTCATGGTCCGGATGCGGGGTGGCTTCACCCAGTTTTCCGGGAGCATCACCGTGGGCGACGCGCCGGAGCGGTGCGCCCGGCAGGCGGTGATCGACACCGCCTCGGTCGATACCCGTAACGCCGTGCGGGACAGGCGTGTCGGTGCGGCTGACTTCCTCGATTGCGACAACTACCCGACAGCGTGGTTCAAGTCCTCTTGTAGGCCCGGCTGTGGTGACGGGTGCCGTGGACGTGGCATCCGTCGGCCGGTGCATCGCCGAGAACGTGGAACTCCTCGCCGATCACGCGGGAGGCTTCGTCGCCCTCGACAGCACCTTGATCACCACCGATCCCATCGACTACCAAATCGGGCCTTAAGGTGCCGCATTTGATTACCGAGCGTGGGTAATCAAATGCGGCAGCGTAATTCCTTCCAAGTCTGTTCCCCGGCGGGCCAAGGTTGTTGACATGGCATCATCACCATAGGGGCTGCAAGTGCTGTAATAATTCCCTACCTCAGGGCCCAGTGGTGCACGTCCTCATTCCGCATCGCATTCACCTGCGAAGGCACCAATGGCATGCTCTGCGTATCCCGTACGAAAGAGTTGAGGAATGCGCTTTCTCCGAGTCTTCACACTGAGGAGAGCCTTAGCGACAGCCGCGGCAGCTGCAGTCGCCACCGGGTACCGACAAGTACTCATCACGGAGCGAAACACCATCAGGGAGGGCTGCTCATGAAGCATGCACGGAGAAAACCCCGCAGCCGACTGCGGGCCCGGGTCGCCGGTACCACAGGGGCACTGGCCGTCGTCCTTACTGCCGGGATCGGATCAGCCGCCGCTGCCGGGAAGAACGCCGCGGCGCCCACGGCCAAGACAGCGCCCGAGGGCGCGGCAGCGTTCGAGGGCCAGCCAGCCCCCGGAGGCAAGGCGGCGCCCGAGGGCCAGCCAGCACCCCGAGGCAAGGCGGCGCCCGAGGCCAGGGCCGCGCACACGGCCAAGGCAGAGCCCACGGCCAAGGCGGCGCCCGAGGGCAAGGCGAACGCCCCGGGTCAGCTGACGCTTCCCGCCCCGACCGGGCAGTACCGGGTCGGGACGGTCGACCTCCACCTGATCGATCCGCACCGCACGGATCCGTGGCTGCCGGGCAGTCTCCCACGCGAGCTGATGGTCTCGCTGTGGTATCCGGCCACGCACACCGCCCACTACCCTGCCGCGCCCTGGATGCAGTCCGCCGCCGCCGCGCATCTCCTGGCCGCCATGCAGGTGCCGCCGAACACGGTGACCCTGCCCACCACTGCCGGGCACACCGGCGCCCCGGTCGATCACAAGGCCGGCAAGTTGCCGGTCGTGCTGTACTCGCCCGGGCGGGGCTCGGACCGGGCGACGGGAACCGCGCTCGCCGAGGATCTGGCCAGCCGCGGCTACGTGGTCGTCACCCTCGACGACACCCACGAGGACGGCGAAGTGCAGTTCCCTGGCGGACGGGTGGAGACCAGCACGATGCCGCCAGGCACCCCCGCGACCCACGTGGTCGCCGTCAGGGTTGCCGACACCCGCTTCGTCATCGACCAGTTGGCCGCCATCGTCCACGGCCACAACCCGGACGTGGACCACATACCTCTTCCCCACGGGCTGGCCCACGCGATAGACATGAACCGCATCGGAATGTTCGGCGCTTCCCTCGGCGGAGGAACGGTGCCGGCGGCCATGCAGGCGGACTCCAGAATCCGCGCCGGTGCGGACCTGGACGGACAATTCTTCGGACCGGAGATCACCCGGGGCCTCAACCGCCCGTTCCTGCTGTTCAGCTCCCAGCACCACAACCGCAACGACGATGGGAGCTGGGCGACCTTCTGGAACCACCTGCACGGCGACCGGTACGACCTGAAACTGCGCGGCGCCGAGCACCTCTCCTTCCTGGACTGGGAGGCTTTCTTCCACGAGGCGCCCGGCGCCTTCCATCAAACTCCCGCCTCACTCGTCCAAGCGCTCGGCCCGATCGCCCCCGACCGTGCCATCGAGATCCAACGCGTATACCTCGCGGCCTTCTTCGACAAGGAGCTGCGCCACGAGCACAGCCACCTGCTCGACGGCCCCTCCCGTCACTACCCGGAGGTCGACTTCGTGCGCTGAATCGACGGGTTCGGGTCTTGAGGCATCCATATGGAGGATGCCGACGAGCCGGTTGCCGAGCTGGCGCAGGGCCGGGTTGTAGCGGAACGCAGCCGCTGGAAGGTGCGGGTGCGTTCCCAGACCAGGCTCTGGTGGGCGCGGGCGACGACCTTGACCGCCTGGGCCTGTTCGGTGTCCCCGTCGATCGGCCGCAGCTGGTCACGGCCTATGCGGCAGGGGAAACGGTTGACACGGCGTTGAATTTGCGCCGCCATGGCCGAGGTCGGGAGTGCGGTCGACCCGCTCGTCGCAGTCGGCCACGCACTCCGCCGCGTTGACCTTGTGCCGCACCACGTTCCGCGCCCCGCACCCATAACACCCGGGTCACGTGTGACATTTCATATGTGACTGTGCGGCCCCGACCCCTGCCGGAAAGCCCTCGCCGCTCCTTACCATCCGCGCCATGGATCTAGAGGTACGGCACTTGCGAGTGATCTGCGCGGTCGCTGAGGCCGGAAGCCTGACCCGTGCCGCCGCGTCGCTGCGTATGACCCAACCGGGGCTCAGCGCCCAACTGCGGCGCATCGAAACCTTGCTGGGCGGACCGATCTTCGACCGTGGGCAGGCGGGTGCCGTGCCCACCGCCCTGGGCGAGCTGGTGCTGCCCCGGGCACGGGCGATTCTGCCGGGCATCGACGGCCTGCTCTCCGACACGGCCCGCGCCGCCCGCTGCGGAACGGCTCCCGGCCGCGTCCGTCTAGGTTCGGTGGGCGCGCCGCTGCTCGCCGATCTCATCGTGGCCACAAAGGAGCTGATCCCCGGCGCGGAGGTGACGACACGATGCCAGTACTCCCCGTCGCCGCTGCTGGACGACCTCGCGGCCGGCCGCCTGGAGGCGGCGGTCCTCGGCGACAACCCCGGCCACGAACTCCCTCCGCGTGAGGGAGTCGTCCTTCGCCCGGTCGTCACCGAGCCCGTCTTCGCCCTGCTTCCGTCCACCCACCCGATGGCCGGCCGCGAAGAGGTGAGCCTGGAGGAACTGGCCGGGGATGACTGGGCCATGCCCCACCCGGACAGTGACCGTACCCGGGAGTACTGGTCGTCCGTCTTCTCCCGGACGGGCCGTCAGCCGCACACCCCTTACGAGGCGGAAGGCCGACAGCTGATCGACATCGTACGGGCGGGCCTGGCCGTCAGCCTCTGCCAGGCGACCTACATAGAGGTGGCCGGAGTCGCGGTGCGCCCTCTGGCAGGCAATCCGCTCTGGTACCGCCATGTACTCGGCTGGCGCCGCGACGGGCCGCCGGCCGCACACGCCGACAAGATCGTCCGCAGGGTGGCCGCCGGGTATCTCGCCACCTGTGCCTCCGCCCCGGCCTACGCTCGGTGGCGCAGGCGCCATCCAGGGTCGCTGCGCCTGCCGGAGTGAATCACCGCGCGGCGGCGATCAGCCCTCACTGCTTGGTCATCGAGATCTCGTCATGGAGCGGGGTGCTGCTGCCGACGTCGATCCGGACTCCTGTGGCCGGATCGGTGAAGGTCTGGCCGGGGTGGAAGGCGGCCATGTCCAGGGTCCGGCAGCCCGGGGACGGGGTGGCGCCGGGGCTGCCGTTCACGATCTGGACCGGGCCGTAGCCGGTCGTGGTGGATGTGTCCACCTTGTAGATGAGTACGCCGGTGGAACAGGCGTCGCTGTCAGCGCCGACGGCCCTGCGGGACTCCGCGACGTAGGCGGTGGTCTCGCCGGTACGGATCACCGCGATCTTCGTTCCGCCGGGGCTCTCGACCGCCTTCAGACGGACCGTGCGGCTTCCGGCCGAGGGAAGGCAGGCGACCTGGCGGTCATCGATCCAGCCGAACTTCCATCGCTCCCAGCCGAGGTGCTGCGGGGCGGCCCCGGCGATGTCGCCCATGAGATCCCAGCCGCCGACGAAGCGGTGGTAGTCGGTGCCGGTGAACGCGTAGAGATCGGGCAGGCCGAAGGTGTGGCTGGTCTCGTGGTCGGCGACCTTGAAGCCCCAGTGCCACATGTCCTGCCCGAACGTCACGGCCCACTTGACGCGCTTGCCGTCGGCGGTGATGCCCGCGGTGGTGGGGTCGTACAGGTACGTCGGCGAGAAGCTGATCGCCGCGGCGGACTTCGCCGGGACGATGTAGACCATGTCGTACCGGGAGAAGTCGGCGTACGGGTCCGCGGCTGCCACCGCCTGGCGGACGTACTCCTCGTGCTGCTCGAACGTGATCCCGCGCTGGAAGCCGTAGCTGGTGGATTCGTGCGGCATCCGTATCCAACGGTCCAGCGGGGCGATGTCAAGCGCGGTCCGGCCGTAGGAGTCGCGTTTCATCCACTCGGCGGCCGGGGCGAGTTGCCGGTAGTAGTCGGACGTGGAACCGGAGGCCTGGGCGTCGGGGAAGTCGACGAACAGCATGAGCACGTGCCTGGTGCCGAGGGGCCGCTGAAACTGGGTGTAGTCGGTGGTGTGGCCCTCGTCGGTCCAGCCGGTCCGGCCGGCGAGGGCGCAGTCGGCGGCCGGAGCGGTGCTCTGCGGCGGCGCCGCGGTCGCGGCCGGAGCGGCGGCGCCGAGCGAGAGCAACGCCGTCGCGGCGGCACCCGCGGCGAAGGCCCTGAGCCTCTGGGGGGACCTGGACATGTCTCCTCGTCTCTCTTCGGGTTGGTGCGGGGTCATCAGACCTGTCCGGCGGCCATGTCCATCAGGCGGGACAGTACGCCCGTACCGGACGCGGTCACCCCGTCGTGCTCCCACTCGTTGGTGACCCAGGCACGCAGTGCACCGACCGAGCGCGCGGTCGGCAGCGACAGCTCTGTGGGGACGTACATGTCGTCGTGGTAGATCGCGGCGGCCACCGGCACCCGGTTGGCCGCCAGCCGCGACGGGGAGTACAGCGCGGGCCAGTCGGTTCGCTCGGCCAGCAGGTGGGCGGCCTCCCGGAACGGCCGCAGTCCGGCGATCTCCTCGTACATCCAGGGATAGAACATCTCACCGGTGAACAGCAGCGGGTCGGCGTCCTGCGTGAACTCGGGGCGGTCGGCGATCGCGCGGGCCGCGGCCCAGTCGGTGGGCTTGCCTCCCTGGGCGAAGCAGGCTTCCTGGAGCACGGCGAAGAGCGGGTTGTCGACGAGTCCGGTCAGGTTCATCACCTGCTGCAGGAAGGTCGCCGAGAGTTCGCCGTCGACGCCGACGGCGTCGTCCAGCAGCCAGTGCAGGCGCCCGGCTCCGTCGCCCATGCCCAGCATCAGGCCGAGCGTGCGCAGCCGCCGGACGGTGAGCCGGTCGCCGTCGGGCAACCGCACCGTTCGGCGGTCGAGCATGTCGGCGATCCGCCGCACCAGATCGCGGTTGCCGGGGTAACGGGCGTAGAACGCGGTCACCTTCTCCCTGACCCGGGGATACGTGGCCGCGTAGACATCGTCGGCGGTGGCGTCCAGGCCGGGCAGGCCGCCGGTGATGTAGCAGGCACGCAGTCCCTCGGGGGCCCGGGAGAGGTAGGTGAGGGTGATGAAACCGCCGTAGCTCTGGCCGAGCGTCTCCCATGGCTCGTCACCGACAAGCTCGCGCCGGATCAGCTCCGCGTCGGCGACGATCGAGTCCGCACGGAAGAGGGCGAGATGACCGGCCAGCTCCCGGGCATCGGAGAACCTCCCGGCCGACCGGGCGGTGACCGGGGTGCTGCGGCCGGTGCCGCGTTGGTCCAGCAGCAGCACCCGGTGGGTCCTGAGGGCGCGCGCGAGCCAGCCGGTGGTGGCGTTCAGCGGCCGCGGCGACTTGCCTCCGGGTCCGCCTTGCAGGAACAGCAGCCAGGGCAGCCGCCGGCCGGCACGGGCCGGGTCGCACAGTTCACGGGCGAACACCTGGATCGGGGGACCCGCGGGGTCGGCGTGGTCGAGCGGCACGGTGAACTCATGGTCGGTGACGGCGAGTCCGGGCAGGCGGTAGGTGCGGCTCATGAGGTCCTTTCCTCGGTATACGGCACGGAGGACGGCCGGGGCAGCGGCTCGGGGTAGTGGCAGGCGACCTCATGGCCCGAGGCGATCGCGCGCAGCGCGGGCCGCTCGGTGGCGCAAGGGCCGGCCGCCTTGGGGCAGCGGGTGCGGAAGGGACAGCCGCTGGGCGGATCGAGCGGACTGGGCAGGTCGCCGCTCAGCACGATCCGCTCGCGAGCCCGTTCGGCGTCCGGGTCGGGCAGCGGTACGGCGGAGAGCAGGGCGTGGGTGTACGGATGCGCGGCGCTGCCGTAGAGCGTGTCCCGGTCGGCCGTTTCCACGACGGTGCCCAGGTACATCACGGCGACGCGCGTGCTGATCTGGCGGACCGCGCCGAGGTCGTGCGCGATGAACACATAGGCGAGCCCGTACTCCCGCTGCAGGTCTTTGAGCAGGTTGAGGATCTGCGCCTGTACCGACACGTCGAGCGCCGAGACGGGCTCGTCGCACACCACCAGTCGCGGCCGCAGTGCCAGTGCCCGGGCGACCCCGATGCGCTGCGCCTGGCCGCCGGAGAACTCGTGGGGATAGCGGGCGGCGTGCTCCGGACGCAGGCCCACCCGCTCCAGCAGTTGCTCCACCGGTTCTTCGGGGGGCAGCCCTTGGTAGCGGTACGGGGCCGTCAGGATCTGCCGGACGGTCTGGCGGGGGTTGAGCGAGGAGAACGGATCCTGGAAGATCATCTGCAGGTCGCGTCGTACGGGCCGCATCAACTGCTCGTCCAGCGTGGTCAGTTCCCGTCCGGCCACGGAGACGGTGCCCGAGGTGGGTTCGATGAGCCGGGTCAGCAGCCGGGCGACCGTGGACTTGCCGCAGCCGGACTCGCCGACCAGGCCCAGCGTCTCCCCCGCGTCCACCCGCAGTGACACACCGTCGACGGCCCTGACGTGTCCGGCGAGCCGCCGGGTCAGGCCGTGCCGTACGGGGAACCGCTTGACCAGGTCGTGTGCTTCGAGCAGCGGAACATTCACGCTGTCCACGTTCTCCATGCTCTTGACGCTGTTCACGCCGTGACCTCCGGTGCCGACAGGGTGGGCAGCCGATCGGGCAGCGGCCCGTCGACGCGGGGCACGCAGGCGAGCAGGCCCTTGGTGTAGGCGTCGCGCGGCCGGTAGAACACCTCGCGGACCCTGCCCCGCTCGACCGCACGGCCGCCGTACATCACGACGACCTCGTCGGCCAGTCCCGCGACCACGCCCATGTCGTGGGTGATGAGCATGATGGCGGTGCCGGACCGCTCCCGTAGCTCCCGCATCAGTTCCAGGATCTGGGCCTGCACGGTCACGTCGAGCGCGGTGGTCGGTTCGTCGGCGATGAGCAGGTCGGGTTCCAGGCACAGGGCCATCGCGATCATCACGCGCTGGCGCATGCCGCCGGAGAACTCGTGCGGATACGCGCGGGCCCGCCGCTCGGGCTCGGGGATACCGACCCGGTCCAGCATCCGCACCGCGACCCGGTGCCCCTCGCGGCGTCCGGCCCGGCGGTGTGCACGGTAGGCCTCGGCGATCTGGAAGCCCACCGGGTAGTAGGGGTTCAGGCAGGACAGCGGGTCCTGGAAGATCATCGCGATCCGGTCGCCGCGCAGCCGGCGCAGCGCCCGCCGGTCCAGGCCGGTCAACCGGTCCCCGTCGAAACGGACTTCACCCGTGATCCGGGCATCGGGCAGCAGGCCCATGATGGCCAGGCTCGTCACGGACTTGCCGCTGCCCGACTCACCGACCACACCGAGCACCGCCCCGGCGGCCAGGTCCAGATCGAGTCCGTCGACGGCGCGCACGCCGCCCGCGAAGTCCACGGTCAGATCACGTACGGTCAGCAGGGTCATCCCATGGCCCTCACTCTCGGGTCCAGGAGCGCGTAGACCAGGTCCACCGCGACGTTGGCGAGCACGACGAACCCCGCGGCGAAGAGCGTCACCCCGAGGATCACCGGCTGGTCGGCGCTGTTGATCGCGTCGGCCGCGAGCTTTCCCACGCCGGGCAGGCCGAAGACCGACTCGGTGATGAGGGCGCCGCCGAGCAGCGCGCCGAGGTCCATGCCGAAGATCGTCACGATGGGCATCAGCGCCGGCCGCAGCGCATGGCGGCGCAGCACCGTCGGCTCGGGCAGGCCCTTGGCGCGGGCGGTGCGGACGTAGTTCTGGCCGAGGCTGTCGAGCATCTCGCCGCGGGTGATCCGGGCGTAGATGCCGGCGTAGAGCATCGCCAGCGTGATCCACGGCATGACCATGGACTCGGCCCAGCCGGCCGGGTCCGCGGTGAGCGGGATCGCCTGCGGATAGGGCAGCAGACCGAGCTTGACGACAAGGAGGTACTGCAGCACCAGGGCGGTGAAGTAGACCGGCAGCGAGACGCCGCCGAGCGCGGCCGTCATCGCCGCCCGGTCCCACAGGCTGCCCCGGCGCAGCGCGGAGATCACCCCGGCCGTGACACCGAGGAGCAGCCACAGCACCGCCGCGCCCAGGGCGATGGAGATGCTGACCGGCAGCCGGTCCGTGAGCATCCGCCACACCGGCTGATCGGTCTGGAAGCTGAATCCCAGGCACGGCGCAGGACAGTGCACGGCATGCGCACCCGTGCCGTAGCCGCGCCCGGCCACGATGCCGACGAGATAGTCACGGAACTGCACGACCACCGAGTGGTTCAGGCCGAGCGTGGTGCGGATCTCGGCGATCCGCTCCGGACTGCACGCCTTGCCGCACGCGCCCTGGGCCGGGTCGGCGGGCATCAGATAGAAGATCGCGAAGGTGGCCGCGCAGATCACCAGCAGGATCGCCGCCGTCGCGGCCAGTCTGCGCAGGACGTAGAGAATCATCGTCGGCGGCTCCGGGGATCGAGCGCGTCCCGTACCGCGTCGCCCAGCACGTTGAAGGCGAGCACGGTGACGAACAGGAAGGCGCCGGGGACGAGAAAGTAGACGGGGTCGGCGGCGTACCAGGGCACCGCGGAGGCGATCATCTGCCCCCATGAGGGGGTCGGCGGGCGCACCCCGATGCCGAGGAAGGACAGGCCCGCCTCGGTGGCGACGTAGCCGGGGATCGACATGGTCGCCACCACGAGGACCGGTCCGCTCAGGTTGGGCAGCACCTCCCGCACCAGCAGTGCGCGCCGGGAGGCGCCCAGCACCCGGGCCGCCGCCACGAACTCCCCGCGGGCCAGCACCATCGCCTGCCCGCGCACGATCCGCCCGACGTACGGCCAGCCGAAGAAGCCGAGCACGACGACCAGCAGCAGCTGCCGGTTCACCCCGGGCGCCGCGGAGATCAGCGCGATCATGAAGATCAGCGCGGGAAAGGACATCAGCAGATCCATCAGCCTGCCGATGACGGTGTCGGTCCAGCCGCCGAAGAACCCGGCGGCCAGCCCGAGCGCCGTACCGAGCGCCACCGACACAACCGTGGCGAGCAGGGCGATCAGCAGCGAGACCCGGGCACCGTAGACGACCCGGGCGAGGATGTCCCGGCCGCTGCCGGGCTCGACGCCCAGCCAGTGCTCGGCGCTGATCCCGCCTCCGGTGCCCCGCGGCAGCCCGCCGAGCACCGGGTCCACCGCTTCGGAGTGGAACTCGGTCGGTGATGTGCCGGCGGCCCAGGTGATCAGCGGGGCCGCGAGGGCGATCAGCACCAGGAGGACGACCACGGTGAGCGCGACCGTCGCGGAGCGCTGTGCCAGCAGCCGGCGCAGCAGGGACGTCTCGTGCGGTACGACGCCGTGCGGCGCGTCCGACGGTATGGCGGCGGGGAGCGTGGCGGTCACTTGCGCAGCCCCAGGGAGACCAGGTCCAGGCGGCCGACGTAGGCGATGTGCCCGTAGGCGCCGGTGACGTGAGACCCGGTCAGGACGGCCGCCTTGTCCCACAGGAACGGCACGACCGGGGCGTCCCGCATGATCTGCTGGGCCAGGTCGCCGTAGGCGGCCGCGGCGGCAGCCGGGTCCTTCATCCCGGTGATCGCGTCGATGCGTGCGTTGACCTTGGCGGAGTTGTACTGGGCATGGTTGTTGTTGCCCTCGGGGGTGATCAGCCGGCCGTCGAACACGAGCGGCAGGTAGGTGGAGGCGCCGGGCCAGTCGGGTGTCCAGCCGTCGATCACGAGGTCGTGCTCCTGAGCGATGTTGCCCACCGTGCTGTAGAACGCCGACGAGCTGATCGCGTTGATGGTCACCTTGATGCCGGCCTTGGCCAGGGATGCCTGCACGGACTCGCCCTGCGCCTGGCCGCCCGCGGTGGCCGGGGTGTCGAGCGTGAGGGTCAGGCCCGAGGCATGGCCCGCCTGGGCGAGCAGCGCCTTGGCCTTGGCCGGATCGCCCTTGCCGCCCGGGCTCGGGAAGGGATCGTCGGGGACGGAGCCGGGCAGTGACGGGGGCAGCAGAGTGGTGGCCAGTTGGCCGGCGATCGGGCCGCCTCGCGCGGTGCGCAGGGCGTCCTTGTCGAGCGCGTAGGCGATCGCCTGCCGCACCCGGAGGTCGTCGAGCGGCTTGTGCCGGGTATTGATGCTCAGGTACCGCGTGTTGATCGACGCGCCGGTGACCAGCCGCTTGCGCACCGCGGGGTTGGCCATCACGGGCCCGACCGAGGCCGGCCCGATCGGCTCGAAGGCGACCGCGTCCGCGTCCTGTCCCTGAGCGGCGATGAGGCGCTGGTCGACGACGGCCGGGTCGAGATCGAGATCGATCACGATCGTGTCCGGCAGGCCCTTGCGCACCGTGTCGGTGGCCGGGCTCCAGTGAGTGTTGCGGACGAGCGTGAGGCGCTTCTTCGGTTCAAAGGACCCGATCTTGTACGGGCCGGAGGAGAAGGGCCTGCTGTCGTAGCGGACACCGGTGTCCTTGTCCTGCGGAACCGGGGCGAAGATCGGCAGCGAGACCGCGGAACCGAAGTCGGCCACCGGGTGGTTGAGTTTGAAGACGACCGTCCTGTCGTCGGGCGTCTCGATCGAGGCCAGTCCCTGCTTGTCCTTGTAGGGGCCTTTGTAACTCCGGCCTCCGGCAAGCCACATCCGTGCGTACGGCGGCCCTTCCGGGAGTTCCGCGGCGAACGTCCTCTCGACCCCGTACTTGATGTCCCGGCTGGTGATGGGCCGGCCGTCCTCGAACTTCACCCCTGCTTTGAGCGTGAAGGTCCAGGTCCTGGCGCCGTCGCTCGGGCGGCCGGTGTCCGTCGCCAGATCCGGCACGATCTTTCCTCCGGCCGGTCCGGGTGCCGCCGCGTATGTCGTCAGCGTCCGGTAGATGAGGCGGCCCACGTCCTCGGAGGAGGTGACGTAGTTGCGGGCCGGGTCGAGGTGCTCCAGGTCGAGGCTGGAGAGCACGTGGAGTGTGCCTCCCTTGCTCGCGGCACCGCCCTGCCCGTCGGCGCCGTCGGCTCCCCCGCAACCGGCGACGGTGACGAGTCCGAGGGCGGCAGCCATGACCATCCCGGAACGTCGTGCTCTCACGATGGCTCCCTATGCGATGTGACATTTCACTGTGCCAGGGGTCAAGGTTGGAGGCGGCCGGCCTTCGCAGCCAGCTCTCAGTTCCCCAGAACATCGGGTTATGGACGCTGGTCTTGGCGCTGCGAAGCCGAACGCTGGGCCGGATCAAGGGTGCAGGGGGGCGGCGTGGCCGAGGCATGGTGCACTGGCCGCTGCGAGCGGTGCCGTTCTGGAACCACTGGACGGTTGCCAGGTCTGTTGGCTGACGTACGCGGTCGAGGGCAGGCGTCTCGAACCACTCAACGGCCGCAGGGGCGTGTCATCGCTCGAACGGTCTCGGGACCGCGGTCATGGGCCGTGGTTCCCGTCCGGACGGCATGGCGGGAGCTGGTCGTCCGGACGGGACATCTGGCCTGGCGGGCCGTGCACTTCCGATACGCGGTTACGCGGTTTTGTGCAAGGAGGAGTATGGGCCGCTTGTGTACCGCAGGGGGAGATACCAGTAGTCCATAACTCGGCGTTATGGGCAATGCGTCGACAACTCCGGCGGATTGCAGCCGCCGATATGTAACCGGCCTCTTCCGGCTTGTTCGGCCGCCCGCACGCGGCCACACGGACGCCGTGTTCCCGCACGTCATCACGGTAGCCGCGCATCGGGAGCACGGATTGCGGACCTTCTTCATCTCGCTACCAGGGGCCGGGCCGGGGCATCCGAGCGCAAGGGCAGCTTGATGGGGATGCCCCTTCCTCCTCGTAATCCCATCCGCGCGAAACCGAATTGAGGCTATGCGAGGCGCGGGCTCACCCTCTACGCTCACCCGCGTCCTGTGGTGGCGGGAGCACCGCGCGACACAAAACGCGCTCTGATGCCCAGGAGGCATGTGATGCTCCCACGCGCCAGCCTGCTCGTGACCGCCATGGTGGCCACGGCGGTTCTCACCGGCGGCACACCCGGCGTCGCCGTCCCCGGATCCCACCATCCGTCTGCTGACCGTCAGCTTGCCGCACTCGCCAGGTCCGTGCACCTGAGCAACACCGGCGGCATGAAGCCGGCCGACGATGACGGCGATCCCGACGACCCGGTCGCCGGAACCCTCCAGTTCGCCGCGGCACGTACGGCCCCGTCCGCCACGGTTTCCGGCGCCGCCCTCGCCGCGGGAGCGGCCGCCGGCGACCGGCTCCCGGTGCGTGGCGGCACCTGGTCCGAGCTGACCAGCGGTTCGGCCAGCAGCGAGACACCCGGTTATGCCGACCCGAGCTTCTCCGACTACGGCTCCGGCTGGGGCCTGGTGACCGGCAGGGCGACCGCGCTCGCCACGGACGGCCCGTGGGTGTACGCCGGGTTCGCCGACGGCGGCGTCTGGCGCTCCAACGACACGGGCAGGACCTGGACACCGGAGTTCCAGCACGCCCCCACCGAGTCGATCGGCTCGCTGTGGGTGAATCCCGCCGACCACTCGCTGTGGGTCGGCACCGGTGAGGCCGACACCAGCGCCGACGACTACACCGGTCAGGGCGTCTACCGCTCCGCCGACCACGGCAGGACGTTCCAGCGGGTCGGCGGCTCCGAACTCCTCAACGCCCAAGTCGCCACATTGACGATGAACGGCTCGTACGTGTTCGCGGCGACGAGCCAAGGCCTGTGGCGGCGCCCGCTCGCCGGCCGGCTGGACAAGCCGTGGCAACTCGTGCTCAGACCCGACCCCAACCCGGACAAAGACCCGACGCGGACCTCGATCATCTCCAGCGTCACCGTCCGGCCCGGGGGTCACGGCGCCACGGTGCTGGCCGCACTGGGCTTCCGCAACGGCACCCCGTACGACGGGCTCTACCTGTCCACGACGGGTGGCGCACCGGGTACCTTCAAGCGCATACAGCCGTCCGGACTCGACAACTCCGACATCGGCCGCACCAGCCTCGCCTACGCCCCCGACGGCAGCGCCCTGTACGCGGTGATCCAGTCACCGGCCTACTCCGCCGGCAAGCGCCCCTCACCGATGCAGTCGACCTCGCTCAAAGGCGTGTACAAGTCGGCGTCCGGTGACCCGAACGGGCCGTGGACGCTGGTCGCGGATGCCGGGACGCTGGGCAGGTCCGGATCCGCCCAGTCGTTCCCGTCCACCTACGAGCCGGGCGTGGGCTCCTGGTACAACCAGTACGTCAAGGTCGACCCGCGCGACCCCCAACACGTCTACCTCGGCCTGGAGGAGATCTACGAAACCCGTGACGGCGGCGCGAGTTGGACGACGATCGCGCCCTTCTGGAACTACACACTGCCCTGCTACGGCACCACCACGGGCTGCCCGCCCACCGTGCACACCGACCAGCACGCCATCGCGATCAACGACGATGGCCGGCTGTACGCGGGCAACGACGGCGGTGTGTGGTCCCGGCTGACGTCCGATCACGCCACGGCAGGCTGGCAGGACCTCAACTCCAAGCTGCACACACTCCAGTACTTCTACGTCGGCGCAGGTCACGACCCCGAGGGCGGAACGGCACTGTGGGGAGGTCTGCAGGACAACGGCGCAACCCTGGTGCGCGGCAACTCCCACAACGTGATCCAGCCGTTCGCCGGTGACGGCGGCGATGTCATCGTCGCCCCGGACAACGCCGACCGCGCGGCCGTCGAGTACACCTACGGCGACATCTCGGTGACCACCGTCGGCGGCCGCTCCGACGGCACGGCCGCGGCGTTCCGGGAGATCAGCCCAGGCTGCCAGATCAGTGCGCCGATCGCCGGGTGTGATCCGAAGATGCAGTTCATCGCCCCGTTCACCGCCGACAGGGCGAACGGCAACCGCTGGGTGATCTCGGGCCGGTACGTGTGGGAGTCCCACAAGGGCTTCGACACGGTCTGTGCGAAGACCGCCGGGACATGCGACTGGAAACCGGTCTACGACCTCGGCGACACCGCCTCGACCACCGCGGTCGAAGCCGACAACAACGTCGACTACGTCGGCTGGTGCGGCCCGTGCGTTCCGTCGGACGAGGACGGAGGCGGCTTCAAGAGCGGCATCGCCACCAACTACGGAGGCACGTGGCACGCCATCACCGCGCCGAACCTGCCGAACCGCTACATCACCCGGATCGTCAGCGACCCGGCCAACCCCGCCCATGTGTACGCCGTTTACGGCGCGTACTCACGCAAGTGGATCCCGGGTGGCGGCGTCGGGCACGTCTTCGAGTCACTGAACGGCGGGGCGACCTGGAGGGACATCAGCGGCAACCTGCCCGACGTCCCGGCGGACGCGATGGTCATCGCGAAGGGCCGACTGGTCCTCGCCACCGACCACCTCGTCTACGTCGCCGACGTCAGGACCCCGACCCACTGGGCCCGGCTCGGCCGCGGCCTGCCCAGCTCGGTCACGACCGACGTCACCCTCCTCCCCTCGGGTGACACGGTGGTCGCCGCCACACACGGCCGCGGTCTGTGGAGGCTCAAGCTGGGCAATTGAGCCGCCGCCAGGGGCTATGGTTACTGACCATGCCGTTAGGACAGCCGCCGGGGGGCGAGCAGAACCCTCACAGCCAGAACCCCTACCAGCAGCCCAGGGGGCCGCAGCCGTCGAGCGGCGGGAACCGGGCGAAGGCCGTCGCGATCGCTGCCGCGACGACCGTGGTCGTAGCCGTCGGCGTCACCGGCTCCCTGCTCCTGGGCGGCGGCAAGGACGACAGCGCGGACGGCCGCGGCGGGGACACGAAGGCGTCGGCGAGTGCCTCGCCGAGCGCGACGGCCTCGGCGTCGGCGTCCGGCCACCCTCACGCCGGCGCGACCGAGAGGCCGGCCGTCCCGGGCTGGAAGGTCGTCGTCAACCCCGAGTGGGGCACCGCTTTCGACGTGCCGCCGGACTGGGACGTCAAGGAGCCGAGCATGCTGTTCGGCTTCGACGACAGCAAGGTCGACTACAACGACCCCCGCAACTGGGGCAAGGCCATCATCGTCATGAGCGCAGTGGCGATCCTCCACGAGAACTGGTGCCTGTCCGTCGACGACAAGGACGGGCTCGTGGACGGCACCCCGCTGGCGGCGGCGGGTACCAAGGGCGCCAAGGGTGCCAGGAGCCCCGGCGATGCCGCCTTGAGCCAGGCGGAGTGGTGGGTGTACGGCGGTTACACGCAGCCCGACAAGAAGAGCATCATCTCCGACAGGACGGCGAGGCCGTACACGACCAGGTCCGGTATCAGGGGCAGCATCGCCTGGGCCCGGTCCAGGAACACACCCCAGAAGGGCAAGTGCGCGAGCGACGGCAAGGCCATCACGTTCGGCTTCAGAAACTCCGCGGGTGAACTCGTCGCATGGACCCTCTTCGGCGCCACGGGCGTGCGGGACGAGGTGCCGGACTCGACGATCATGAAGATCCTCAGCACGGTACGCCTCCACGGGAAGCCGAAGGCATCCTGAGCCGGGTACCAACGGCGCTTTGGGCGGCCACCGGTGAGTACAGTGGGAAGGGCGACGACGGGGGCGGACGTACATGGCGAGGCAGACGGGCTCCGACGATGGGCCGCACATCACCAACACCGCGGTCGACTGCACAGCCGAGTACCTGATCCAGATCGGGATCCTGCAAGGTGATCTCAATCTGACCCTGCGTGTGGAGCCCACACCGCCCGATGACGACGCTCCGCTGGCCGCAGCCGAGCGGAGACTGGCGCGCAGTCTCCTGTACCGGTGGCGGGCCGAGGCCGACGCCTGGGACATGACCGATCCCGAGCCGCTGCCCGTGCGCTGGACGCCCAGCCGACGAGTGGCGTCCGCCGGCGAGCATGTGCCCGCGGGTTCCGGGACCGACACCATCGCCGGGACCTTCCTCGGGCTCCCGCCCCGACGGCGGCTGGTCGTGCTGGGTACGGCCGGGTCCGGCAAGACCGTGCTCTCCGTCCTGCTCACCCTCGAACTCCTCGCCCGCCGGCTCACACTGGGCGAGGACGGCGTGCCGGTCCCGCTCGTGCTGTCGCTGGAGTCCTGGGACACCCGGCGGCAGTCGCTCACCGAGTGGCTGGTGGACCGGCTGCGCCAGGACCACCCCGGTCTGCCGCCCGTGGACGGCGTCCACCCGGCCCGCCGGCTCGTCCTCGAGCGGCGGGTGCTGCCCGTCCTCGACGGCCTGGACGAACTGCCGGAGCATCGCCGCGCCGAGGTCCTCGACGCGCTCAACGCGGGCCTCGGCGGCGAAGGGGACGCGGTGCTGGTCTCCCGCACGGACGAATACGCCCGCCTTGACCAGGAGGGCAAGGGTCTGCGGCACGCCACGGTGATCGAGTCGTTGCCACTGCGCCCCGAGGAGGTGGCGAACTACCTCCGCAGGGCCCGGCCTCCGGCCCGTGCCGCCGCCTGGGCACGCCTGCTGGAGACCCTCCAGAAGGAACCCTCCGCGCCGGTCGCCCGGGCACTGAGCAGTCCGCTGATGGTGTGGCTGGTACGCCGGTCGTACGAGCGACATCCGGCCGGTCCAAGGGAGTTGGCGGACCGCGAGCGGTTCCCGACCCGGGCTGCCGTCGAGGCGCACCTGCTCGACCGGATCGTGCCCGCCGCGTTTCCGCAGCTGCCCGCGAACCCCGGTCGGCTGCACCCGCCCCGCACCTGGGACGCCGAACGGGCCGGCGCCTGGCTTTCGTACCTGGCGCTGCTGCTGAGCCGTCGCGAGGAGTCCGAACTGGCCTGGTGGCGGCTGCACACGGCACCACTGCCCCGGCTGCTCGCCCTGCCCGCGCTGCTCGCGACCGGCATCATGCTCTCCTTTGTCATCAAGGCGGGCATGTCCGGCTATGCGGAAGCCTCACCGTTGGGCGACATCAGCGTCACGTACGCGGTGACGGGTGGGGTCGTCTTCGCGGCCGTCGCGCGGTCCGTGACCGCCTCCTGGTTCGGCCAGCGGCTGGCCGAGCCTCGGCGCAGTGCGAATCCGCTGCTCTTCATCCAGGCTCTGCGCTCTCTGGACCGGCACGCGCGAGTGGGTCCGCAGGTCCGTCTCGCGGCGCTCACGGGCGGTCCCGTCCTCGTCGTCCTCCTCCTCGCCCTGTACGTCTTCGTGGTGCGGGATCCCGTCCTGGTGTGGTTCTCCGTCGGCGGCGTGCTACCCGTCCTGCTGATGATCGTGTACGCGGCTCCCGCCGACACCGTGGACGCCGCCACGCCCGACGAACTCCTGCGCGGCGAGCAGAGTGCGCTCATCACGACGCTGACGCTGGTGGCCCCGCTGATCGGGGCCGGCGCGGGTGCGTTCTTCTGGCTGAACGGCGGGAGCGGCGGCTGGGAGGCGGCCGTCGGCTCCTGGGCAGGCGCCTCGGCCATGCTGGTGCTGCTCAGTCCGTGGAGTCGCTGGACGCTGGCCAGGTGCTCCCTCGCGGCGACGGGCCGGGCGCCCTGGCCGCTGATGACGTTCCTCAGGGACGCCCGCGCGGCGGGCCTGCTGCAGGTGTCGGGCGGCACTTACCGCTTCCGTAACCGAAGGCTCCAGGAGCATCTGGCGGGGCAGCGGGCTCAGGACCGGGGAACGGCTGCGTCCAGCCCCGAGCCGGCCGCCCTCCCCGCGCTCGCGGACTCCCGTCAGTTCACTGTGGAACGCACGGCGGACCACTACCGCCTCCGCGGCCGGTCCCGGCGGCTTCCACTGGCCCACTGGGCCGCGTTGGGCACGCTCATGGGCGTCTTCGTCGTCCGGTTCAGCGTGTCCGGGCAGTGGCAGGACCCGGTCACGTGGCTGGTTCTGCTCATCTGGCCCTTCATCGGCGCCCTGATCACCGTGGCCGGGTTCCTCTTGCCGCGGCGGCGGCTGGAACTGGAGCTGACCCGGGACGGCGTCACCTCCGTGATCGGGCGCAGGCGACGCTCCTACGAGTGGCGGCACGTCGAGGAGATCACCGTGCGCCGTGCGATCATCCGGGGCCGGGACGCGCGCTTCTACGCGCTCCAGGTCAGGCTGCTCGCCGACGCCCCGCGCCCGCCGCGCCGCTACCGCATGGGCGAGGGCTGGTTCTTCGTCCTGCCGCTCGGCCTCTCGTCGCGCGTGGATCCCCAACTCGCCACGGCTCTGGCCGACTTCGCCGGGTCCCGGTGGACATCATCGTCCGGTGGCCGGTGAGGCCTCAGCAGAGCGGCTCGGCTGCCGCGGAGGCCGTGAGGAGGGCCAGGCAGCGTGCCGTCACGGTGTGGTCGTCCTCGGTGATGTCAACGGCGTAGGCGACAGGGGCGCGGCCCGTGGTCCCCTTCGGAGCCGTGATCCGCCAGCGCGCCTCGTACGTGTCGTGCGCCCCCAGTGTCCGGGGCGGGCGTCCGACAAGGGTGGCGTGCCAGCCCGCGGGCAGCAGGGGCGGGCGTACGGTGATGGCGAGGTCCCGTGCGGTGGCGTTCTCCACGGCGAGCCGTCCGCCGTCCGCCGGGTGCAGGCGCAGGGCGTCGGAGCTGGACCAGCGGATGCTGAACTCGCGCAGCCGGAGCCGCTGTTCGTCGCGGCTGTCCTTGGCGAACGCGGAGCCCAGGCCGATCCGGACGGAGTCGACGGCTTCCGGGACGGGATCGTCGTAGCCGTACGTCTTCATGAGGTAGGCACCCTGCTTCTGCTCGTGAGGGTGCCCACTCGGAAACATGACCGTGCGGGCGCCGACCTGGCCCTCCACGTCGGCGCCCGGCGAGAAGAACGACGTGACGCTGTCCGGGTCGAAGTCCACCGACACCTCGCTCAGCGGCAGCGGCATCCCGAAGTCCATCCGCAGCCAGTTGCCCTTCTTCGAGGATCCCTTGACCGACCAGTAGCCCCCGTGGCCCGGCAGAGCGGCGGACGGCGGATGTCCGGGCGCCGAGTAACTGGCGCTGAGCTGCGGCCAGTCCCGGGTGGCGGCCGCGGTGAGGTCGACCTGACGGACCGAACTGGTCAGCGGGTGCCGCCACTTGTCGTAGGCCCCTGGCAAGCCGAAGAACGCGGACGGCGGTAGCGCACCCGTCTGCAGGATTGCCAGGGCGAGCGGTATCGCCAGGTACCCGGCGAGGTGGGCGAGCAGAAGGGTGTGGCGGGCGACGCGGTGCCGGGGAAAGCGGAACGTGGTGTTCTCCGCTGGGCGTACAGGCGGTGGCGTCATGCTCTCACCGAAGTCCGCGGTACCGGCCGTACCGGCGAGCCACCGCACCGTCCCCCCGAGTGCTGCGGCCGGAACGCAGCGCATCGGGATGCCCGTGGCATCGAGCGCGCGCAGCAGATGGCCGCCGCCGGCCGCGTCCAGCTGCGCGCGCACGGCGGTGGTGTCGCCCCGTACGGCTCGGGTGTACAGCAGCGCGAGACGGTGCGGACGACGGCGCGGGGGCAGGGCGGTGAGGATGTGCAGGACCCGGGTGACGGCGTGCACGGCATCGCTGTGCGGGGCGTGGTCGTCCACCACCAGCAGCAGTCCGTGTGCCCGGCGCAGTACGTCCAGCGCGGCCACCGACTCCTGACTTCCGTACGCGTCACCGGACGGGTCGTACCACAGGACGGGCGTCCCGGCCGTGCGCATGAGCGGCGGCTCGATCCCGGGCGTGGCGCCCAGCTCGGCCAGTGCCTGCCGGTGCACTCCCGCGCGCTGCGTGCCCGAGCGCCCGACGAGCACCACGACACGCGCCTGTTCGTATCCGGCGGGCAGCGCCTTTGCGCAGTGCGGACAGCACGCGTCCAGGCGGCGCCCGCCGAGGACGGCGGGCAGGCGGGTGCCGCAGCGGCAGCGGTGGTGGAAGACGCCGTACCGGCCCGGTACCAGTTGCCGGTGCCTGGCCCGGCAGGTCGGGCACAGCCTGACCGGGCGGTCGATGGTGCGCCCACAGTCCGGGTACGGGCACGGCGCCGGGCCGCGGCGCAGCGCGCGCCCCGTCCGCGCGACCGCCGCCCCCACCGCCCACCACAGACTCCACAGCGCACAGCACAGCGCCCACACCAGCAGGGCGAACAGCAGCGGAAGGATGCTGAGCGCCGTCGCGGTCAGGATGACGGCGACGGCCGTGAGCAGGAAAGCCGGGCGCAGGAAGAGCATCAGGCAGCCCTGCCCCGTGGTCCCGCCCTGTTGCGGCCCACGGAACGCGTCGCTCACCCGGCCGACCATGAACCGCTCGGCGTCGCCCATCAGCCGTTCGTGCTGCTCGAGTCCGTCCCACCAGGTCGCGCGCAGGTCACGCGGGGCGGTGACGCGAAGGTAGGCGGGGATGGCCGGCTCGCCGTGCGGGTCGGGTGGGGTGTGTGCCGCCCGGCCGAACGTCCGCCAGACGGTGCGCAGTTGGGCCCAGACCAGCTTGGGCAGGGTGACGAGGACGCCGTAGCCGACGACCAGGAGGACCAGCAGGGTGATCGCCAGGAGCAGTACCACGGGGTTCGCCACGGCTCACTCCTTCTCCCGGGCCGGCCCGCGTCGCCGCAGCAGCCATGGCGCCCGCTCCGGCTGCGGCTTGTCGGCCGCCATCAGATCGCGCAGGGCCTCATAGGTCTCCGTCTCCTCCCACAGCCCCTGCCGGAACAGCCGCAGGATCCGCAGCGCGGCCGGCCGCGGCTCCCCGGGTGCCCGGCGCAGTGCGTACAGCGCGGTGGCCGGGCCGGCGGCGAGCAGGTCCGGTGCTTGGTCCACGAGGGTGGCGAGGGAAGCGCACGCCTGCGCGTCCAGGGCGGCGGTCCGCAGTTCGGCGGAGGTTTCGAGGGCGCCCAGCAGCCCGGCGAGGACGGCCCGCCGGTACGGCTCGGGCAGCGGAGCGAGCGTGGCCCGTACATCGCCGAGCGGTGCCGTCCCGTCGGCGAGATGACGCGCGACGGCGTCCCTGAGGCGCTCGGGTGCCAGTCCCGCCTCCTGCGGCCGCAGCTCCGCCACGCCTCGTACGAAGCTCACGAGCCGGGAGCCCTCCTCGCCGAAGGCCCCCGCATCGCTGTCCCCCGCGAGCAGGGCGCACCCGGCCCGCAGCCGCCGTACGCCCGCCTCGACGTCGTCCGCGGTGCCCGCGTCCCACAGTTCGGCGACGGCGTCCAGGGCGTCGAGGCGCCCGCTTCCCAGCGCCCCCGCGAGGAACCGTGCCGCCGGGCTGGGCTCCGGACACCCGTCCGCGGTCAACCGGTCGAGGTGGAACACCGGACCGGTCACCCGTTCCCCGGTCTCCGGCCGGGTCCCGGTCAGATGGTGATGGTCGTCCTCCGGCCGCGCGGAGTACGTCGTGAACGTCAGCCGGGCGGCAAGGCCTGCGGGCAGGGTGTAGGAGGCGGCGGCTATCCAGTCGACGACGAGGTCCGGATCCGCGGAGACCAGGGTGGCGGCGGGGCCCTCGCCGGCCAGGGCCCGCAGGACGGCGGTGAGCAGCCGCTCCAGGAGGCGGACGCCGGGAACGCCGTGGCCGGCCAGCAAGCGGGCCGCTCGGTCGGGTCCGACGGCGCTGCCGGGAACGAGCTGGGTGAGGTCGGGCAGGCCACGGTCGTCGTCGCACGCCGGCGCCGGGGCCCAGTCGGGGCTGTCCCAGAGCT
>NZ_CM002285.1:209003-354937 GCF_000497445.1 Streptomyces roseochromogenus subsp. oscitans DS 12.976
AGGCCGGCCAGTTCGTCGGGGGTGGCGTACCAGGCGTGGCAGAAGTGGTTGCCCCAGCGGCCGCTGTAGTCGTGGCCGGTGAATATGGTGCGGGTCAGCACGGCCGCGTCGTCGTCGGGTCGGTCGTAGGCGAAGGCCACGGGGAAGTGGTGATCGCGGCCCGTGCCCGGGGGCCGCTCGTATCCCGTCAGCGGGCGCAGGACGTCGAGTGCGGGGCGTGCCGTCGGGGAGACCGCGGTGAAGCGGAAGCCCCCGTGGGGTGCGGCGGCCGAGGGCGGGGCGGAGGTGTAGTGCGCCTGTCCTGCCATACGCGTCATCCCCGTCCCCGGTCGAGGGCACCGAAGCGGTGCAGCAGCCATATCAGGGGGTCCTCGACCCGGTGCGGGCGGACGACGCCGCCGAGTCCCAGGCCGCCGCCCTGCCGGGGCGCGGTTCCGAGCGTGGACAGGGCGAACAGCTGGTAGTCGGTGCAGAACTGCTCAAGGCGCGCGTCGAGTTGGTGTTCCTGCCAGCGCCGCAGCAGAGCCCGCAGCTCGGCGTGGACGGCGGCCCGGTCGTCGGCGTCGAAGACAGGGCCGGGGCGGCGGGTGCGGTGCAGCGCCAAGTTGTCCGGCAGGTGCGGCCACAGGAGGTCGGCCTTGGTGAGGGCGACCGCGACCGGCACGGTCACCTTCCCGCCACCGCCCAGGTGGCCCAGCACCCGGGCGAGTACGTCACCTGACCGGCCCGGCACCCCGTCGCCGTCCTTCACAGGTGCTCCGGGCAGGTCCTGCGGGTCGACGAGGACGACGACGGCGTCGGCCGCGCCGAAGTAGCGCAGCTGGGTCTCCATGCGGTCCCGCGAGGCGAAGTGCTCGCCGGCGGTGTCGAGGAATACCAGGGTCAGCACCTGCTCGCGGGTGTGTCCGAAGCGGCCCCGCCGGGTGCGGCTGAGGCGGTGCACCAGGGGCCGGCCGGCGTCGTGCTCGGCGGTCTTGGGGACGGTGTGCCGGTCCTCGTACAGGTGCCGTTCGTACCGTTCGTGGTAGTCGGCCATCGTGTCGTCGTCGCAGGGGAGCAGCGCGGCGTCGAGTTCGGCACCGAGGCGATGCAGCAGTTCGTGGACGAGGACGCCGATGTAGGTGCTCTTGCCGGAACTGACCGGTCCGGCGAGCGCGACCAGCTTGCCGGGAGTGCGCAGATAGCCCTCCGGCAGCCGCCCTGCGCAGGCGGTGCAGCGCAGCCGGGTGGTGGTGCGGCCGCAGGTGCCGCACACCGCCGAACCGGCCCGGGGGTCGGCGGACGCGAGGCTCCGGTCCTCGGCGCAGGCGCCGCCGCTCGCGCAGACATACGCGATCTGCGCTCGGGAGATGCTCCGGAAGCAGTGCGGGCACACCCAGGTGCGGCGCCACGGCATTCTCACGTCCACTCCCTTCAGGTGACCTTGAGCGTGTGCTGCGGCGGGTCGCGCAGCACGAGTGACTCGCCGACGGCGAAGCAGCGCAGCCAGCCGCTCGGGCCACGGCCAAGGCGCGCCGACAGCCTCACGTCGTTCCCCGGGCCGAGCGTCACGTCGGCGGTTTCCGCGAGGACGTCCCCGTCGGCGGGTTCCAGTGGCCAGACCGGTCCGGGCGACCGCACCAGCAGCAATCGCTCGGCCCGTACGACGGTGTGCGCCGTGAACACGGCGGTGACCGTGCGACGTCCGGGCAGACCGCGCCGCTCCAGCCGATAGCCGGCGTCGGCGCGTGGTGGCAGTACCGCCGTGCTCGGGGGGCCGTACACGGGCAGCCCGCCGAGTTCGGTGATCGGCCGCACCTCGACCTCCACCCCGGCGCCGTCCACGACCGGCAGCCGTACGCCCGCCTCGTGCCGGTAGGCGGAGCGGGTGACGGTGCGCCGTTGCCCGCCCGCTTCACCCGGGGTCCGCCAGGTGACCTCGGCCTCGTCGCCGCTGTCCGGCGGCCAGTCGAAGACGACGGTCACGCCCGTGCCGCCGTGCCGGGTGAGCGTGGGCGTGCCGAGCGCCGGCGGGGCGGTCGCGGCGTGTGCGCCGATGACGGCGCGTTCCCCGACGACCGTGACCGCGACCACCAGAGTGGGCCGGCCCGGCGGCGCGAACCTCAGGCCTTCCGGTGCGGGTTGCGCCGCGATCGGACGCCCGGGCAGCTCGGCCGTGCGCAGCCAGGTGCCGACAGGCCACGGGGGTAGGTCGTCGAAGCCGTACAGACGCACCTCGCCGTCCGGCAGCGGGTCGAGGCGCGCCGAGAGGCAGCCGTCCACGAGGCGGATGTCCAGGCCGGTGACCGGCTCGGGCGGCGCGAGCGGCCTGGCGGTGCGCCGGATGCCGGCCGTACGTACGGTCGTTCCGTCGTCGGTGCGGTAGACGACGCGGATGCGATAGCCGTACGTCGTGCCGTTGGCGAGGCCGCCGTCCGTGAAGCCGTCGCGACGGGCGGCGACGTGCACCTCCTCGCCATCGGGCGCGGTGCGGACGACCTCGACGGACCGGGCACGGTCCGGGCATGTCCAGTCGGCGGAGATCTGGCGGTCCGCGGGGCGCAGGCGGGCGTCGGTGACCTCGGGCCAGTGCACGAGGGGTCCGCTCACCATGAGCGGCGAGGGCGCGCTGCCGGGTTCGGCGGCCCGGCGTACGGCGACCGCGTAGTACAAGGGGACGCAGGCCGGGGGTGCGCCGTCCACGTACGACGTGGCGCGCGGCGAGGCCAGCGCCAGCACCGTGCCGTCGGCCGCGTCGCGTGGTGGGCGCCGCTCGGTGCGCAGCAGCACGTACTCGGGCTCACCGGCCGTGGACGGCGAGGGCCGCCACCGGACCGTGACGCCCGCGCCGTCCCGGGTCGCGGTGAGCCCGGACACCGGGTGAACGGCGAGGCCGCGGCGCACGGCGTCGGTTCCCGGCAGATCGCGCACCGCCGCCTCTGCCTGTTCCAGCAGGTCCCAGGCCCGGTCCGCCTCCGCCGGCGACAGTCGGCGCGCGCGATCCAGCATGGCGCGCGCCTCGGCGAGTTTCCCGTGCACATGCTCGGCCAGCGCGCGTACGTCCTCGGCGAGCGAGCCCGGCGGCAGCCGGTCCGCCACGGCCGCCGCCTCGGCGAGCCGCCCGTCCGCGACCAGGCGGCGCAGCCGCTCCGACACCGGATCCCCGGCTGCCTCGTGCAGCACTGCGAACACCAGTCGCCGCGCGTCGTCCTCGGCGACGGACAACTCTCCCACCGCGTACGCGAGGAGCGTGGCCGGAGTCGCGCGGGCGGCACACCGCGTCCGCAGCGGCATCGCCAGTTCATACAGGAGGATCCGGGCGACTCCCTCCGGGCCCTGCTCGGTCAGCACACCGCGGACGGCGGCGATCACGGCCTGGGCCGCTGTGTGCGCGGCGCCGTGCGGCAGCCGGGCCCAGCGGCGGGCCGCCGCCTCGACGCTCGGCGGATCGGCCGGGAGCGCGTCGAAGACGTGCACGGGCTGCTCGGACCGTCCGCCGGGTGTGCCCGTCGCGAGGAAGTCACCGAGATGCCGCAGCCCCAGCACCTCCAGGTGGCCCGCGCAGCGCGCATATGCGGGGTGCGGCACGGACCGCGGCAGCGGTTCGGGTTCGGCGATCCGCAGCCCGAGGGCGGGCAGCAGCTCCCGTACCTCGTCCTCGCGGACCCGGTGGGCGGCGGCGATCCGCACGACCGTGCTCTCGGCAAGCATGCCGAGCCCGCCTGTGGCCTCCTCCAAGGCCGCGCGCAGCCGGGCCCGCTCGGATTGGGCGCGTCGGCCGTGCGCTGCGAGGGCGGCCCGCAGTGGCCCCGGATCCCCGGCGGCGACCGCGTCCAGCAGCGGCCGGTGAGAGAGGTACCCGGCCTCCAACTGCTCGATCACCGCACGGTACTTGAGCCGGGCCCGACTCCGGCGCCAGCAGGCGCGGACCGCGGTGACCGTCTCGGCGACCGCGGTCCCGTCGAGGTTCTGCGGCAACTGGTAGCGCGTGCGCAGGTCCTCGGTCACGGGCAACCCGGCGTCGAGCACCTCGCGCCGGTAGCGCGACTCGTCGAAAGCCACGAGCGTGATCCCCCGTCCTGCCGGCGCTCAGCCGATCCGCTGGCGGCTCATCGCGACCCGCGCCTCGTCGACCGCCTCCTGTGACAGGCCTCCGATCTGGATGGAGATCTCGATCTGCTCGCCGGACTCCCGCTCCGTGGCGACGACGGTGAGGAGCCCGGAGGCGTCGAGTGTGAACACGCACTGGAAGGGCCAGCGCGCGGGTTTGCCGGGTGGGATCTTCAGCGTCCCCTGCGCGACAGCGGTGTTGTGTGCCAGCTCCTCCGACTCCACCGCGCCTGCCTGTTCCATCACCTGGATCCGGACCTGCCGCTGGCCGTCGCGAAGGGTGAAGAAGTCGTCGGTCACCGACGCCGGGAGGCCGTCGTTGGCGTGCACGAGGTGGGTCACGTACTCCCGGCCGGTGTCGATGTCCGTGACCCTGATGCCGTAACCGCGCGAGGCGACGGTGGAGATCTCGTAGGGGCGGTGAGTGAGGCCGGTCTCCGGTACGTCCGGTGCCTGCTCGTCGGAGAGTTCGCCGCTGGAGACCATGTACGCGGCCCTGTCGAGGGCGTAGAACGCGGCGCCGCGGGCCACCGCGAGGTCGGGGTTGTGCAGCCTGGGCTCGAAGCCGAACTGGGTGCGCAGGGCGGCGGCGACGGCGGGCATCTTGGTGGCGCCACCGACGAGCAGCACATCGTCGAATGACGGCACTCCCCGCTCGGCGGCCAGTTCGACGGTGCGGCGGGTGATGTCGACGGTGCGGTCGAGCAGGTCGCGGGTCAACTCCTCGATCAGGCCCCGGGTCAGCTCCACCGCTTCGACCCTGCCCTGGTGCATGACGCGGACGGTGTAGCGCTCGCGGAAGGACAGCGCCTTCTTCGCCTCCTCGGCGTCCTTGCGCAGCTGTGTCTCGGACTGGGGGTCGGACAGCGGGTCGTCGGCATCCGGGAAGCGCTCGCGGAACCGCTCCACCAAGTGCGCCACGATACGGTCGTCGAAGTCGCTGCCGCCCAGCTCCTTCGCACCGTCCGTGCACAGCACGGTCAGCTCGCGTCCGCGCAGGGTGAGCACGGTGGTGTCGAAGGTGCCACCGCCCAGGTCGTACACGAGCACGGCCCGGTCCCCGCGCTCCTCGTCTCCTTCCAGGGCCCCGTAATCGAGTGCGGCCGCGATGGGCTCGGCAACCACGTCCAGGACGCGCAGGCCGGCGATCTCGCCGGCCTTGCGGGTGGCGTCCCGCTCCGCGAGCCCGAAGTAGGCGGGCACGCTGATCACGACGTCGCGTGCCTCTTCGCCGGCGGTGGCCTTCGCGTCGTCGACGAGTTTGCGCAGGATGCGAGCGGAGATCTCCTCGGGTGTGTAGGTGCGGCCGTGGAACTCGCGCGGCACCACATCACCCATGTCCCGCTTGATGAGCTGTACGACGTGGTCGGGGTCGAGGACGGTGGCGTCCTTGGCGCTCTGGCCCACGACGACGCTGTCGGCGCTCTCGAAGTAGACGACGGAGGGCGTGGTGTCCGCCCCTTCGATGTTGCGCAGCACGGTCGGTCTGCCGACGTCGTCGATCCGTGCGATGCAGGAGTAGGTGGTTCCAAGGTCGATGCCGTACACGGCCATACGGTCTCCCGCCACCGGGACGCCCGCGCCTGCGCCCGTCCCGTCTGTTGTCCGTCACATGTCCTGGTAAGTCGTGCCCTGTGAGCCCGCCGGAGAAGGAGACGTTCACGGGGTATCCGGTTCCCACCGGGAAACCACCACGTCAGCCTTGCGCACGACCCGTTCCCCCTGAACGAATCCGGCCGCCACGACGCGCGCCACCGTCCGGTCCGTCTCAGGACCTTCGGCGGCGACACGGCCCACCGGACGGTGCAACACCATGTCGAATTCCTCGCCGGGCCTGGGGACGTACCGCTCCACGCCGGTCCTGGCCACGGTGTCCGCCGCTTCGTCGGCCAGCGCGGTCAGCAGGTCACGCAACTCGTCGACGCCGAGCGGGGCGGTGACGTGTTCGGCCTGGCGCAGGATCTGGTCGTGGAGCCGGATCAGGGAGTGGCGCACGAGATCGAGCGCCGTTTCCATCTCGCCCCGGCGCAGCCGCTCGACCTCGTCGTGCAGCCTTGTCACGACCTCCTCGCGGCGCTCGGCGAGCTGTTGCTGACGAGCGAGCGCCGCGGTGAACTCGCTTGCGAGCGCGCAGGGTTCGACTGGTTCCGACACGTCGATCACAGTAGACCACAGGGGCACGACGCGTCAGCGGGGACTGTCACGACCGTCTGCCGGGCCGGAACAGGCGCGTCGCCCCGCCGACGCCTTGTCCTCCCGGGCGTCACCCGACAACGTACGACCGCGTCAGCCACCGAGGTTGATGGAACCGTGAACGTCCCGGGCCTGGACGACGGTGGTCTGGGTGCCGCCGGAGACGACGTTGCGCACATCGCCCGCGCCGGTCCGGGTGTCTTCCAGGGCTTCGGCCTCCCGCCGCCATGCCGCGAGCGCCTGGGCGAATGCGGGATCCTGCCGGGCGTGGCGAGCCAGCGCCTCGGCCAGCTCAGTGGCACGCTGCTCGTTGCCGGGCGCCTCGGCGAGGGCGGTCAACTCGCCTTCGTCGCCCGGTTCTCCGCCCGAGTGCCGTCGTCTGACCAGATCCCGCAGGGACGTCCAGATCTGCTCTCCCGCCGCACCCGCGGTTCCTCCGGCCAGGGCCATGAGCAGTTCAGGTGCAATCTGGTCCACGTGGGCCTCCACCGCTTCCAACGCTCAGGTCGTAAGCCGAGCGTAGGGCACGATGGGCCCGCAGAGACCCGAATCCGCGGGAGAATCCGTGCGTCAAGCGGATGTGACCGGCAGGACGTCGGGGGACAGCGCGCCCGCGCGGCCCGCGGCAGCGGTCGTCCGGCGGAGGTGATGGCGGCGGCACAGCACCTTGTAACCGACCTCCTCCGCCGGGCGGTTGACGTCGCCGACGACCACCTGAGCCCTTTCGGGCACCAGCTCGCCGCCCCCGTAGGGGCGTTGTGCGTCGCCCGGTCACCGCACCGGCACAGGGCCTCCACCGGGAGTCTCTCCACCCGGTCGGCGAGATCGTCCACGACCCGCGCCAGCCGGCTGACCTATCGGACTGCCTCCACGCTCTGACCGAACGTCCTCCCGGGACACGCCGAGTCAGGAAGTCCTCGACCGCGCCGGGCCCGGACCGCAGGCAGAGCGGGCTGAGTTCATGCGGCTGGCCCGCCAGATGGCCGCATGGGCCTCCCATCGGAGAGCAGGCTTCGGCGTCCGACGTCCAGTTGTGGATGGATGGGGCCGGGCTGGCGCGAGTATGGACTCGTCACCGGACAGGATGGCATCCGGCGCCCAGTCGCCGCCGAGGAGACCGAAGACACTGGTGGAGCCTCCTCCGTCCTGGAACATCGTCTGGCACTTCTACGGCGCCTCCACCAGCCGCAAACCCGAGGTCCAGGCGAACAACACCATCCAGTGGCGGATGGTGTGTGACGCCTACGAACTCGGAGCGAGAATCAACGACTTCCGCGGCATCACCGACACTCTGGACGAGGGCAACCACCTGCCCGTCGACGCCGAGGCGGGAGACTTATCCTCGGTGCTCACCCGACCCGTAGCGCCGACGATTTCGCAGGTCAACCCCTTGTAGCCGGTGTACCACCAACAGACCGAGAATCCTCTGGTGTCCTACTCGCCGAAGAGCTGGGCCGCTTCCCCGCAGCCGCCCGCCCAAGGCTCCGGCTGTCCTGACTTTGCGGACACGACCGCTGCCGGAAGGCTGTGCCGTTGATCATCTTGCGGTGTGGCTCTCCCACCGTCCGCCCCGTCCCGGGCAAGCCTGAACGATGCGCGCGGTCAGCTGGTCGCACGCGCCATCGGACAGCGCCTGGCAGCGCGTGCCGGTCAGCGGCCGAGGAGCCGCGGGACCGTCGGGCCGGTGGTCCATCCGCCGTCGACGGCCAGCTCGGCGCCGGTGATGTACGAGGCGGCGTCCGAGAGCAGAAAGGCGACCGCTTCCGCGATCTCCGGGGCCTCGCCGACCCGGCCCATGGGCGTGTTCGGGTACTTGCCCTCGCCCCGCTCGATGCCGACGCGGGCGGTCATCGGGGTATAGATCATGCCCGGATGCACGGAGTTGACGCGGATCCTCGCCGTGCCCAGCTCCACCGCACCGACCTTGGTGAGCCCGCGCACTCCCCACTTGGCCGCCCCGTACCCGGCGGTCATGGCCAGACCCATCAGGCCCGCCGCCGAGGAGACATTGACGATCGAGCCACCGCCGCGCTCCCTCATCAGCGGGATCACGGTCCGCATGCCGAGGAAGACACCGGTGAGGTTGGTGTCGATCACCCGGCGGAATTCGTCGACAGACTGCTCTTCGAGCAGGTGGGAACCGCCTGAGACGCCCGCGTTGTTGACCAGCCCGTCGACTCCGCCGAACTCGGCGACGGCGAAGGCCACCACCCGTCGCCAGTCCTGCTCGGAGGTGACGTCGTGCCGGACGAACCGGGCGGCTTCCCCGAGCTTCTCGACGGTGAGCCGGCCTTCGTCCTCCAGCACATCGGTGAGCACCACCCGGGCGCCGGCTTCGACGGCCACCCGGCCGGCCTCCGCACCGAGCCCCTGCGCCCCACCGGTGATGAGCACCGTCCTGCCCTGAAGATCCGTCATGGACGTCCCCTTCCCTTCCCCTGAAGCTGCTGAGCCACGGGCGCGCGTCGGCGGGGGGACCGTACGTTTTCCCGCCCCGGAACGGAACGCCGTTCTCCCACTGAGCGGGAGCGACAAGGCCCGTCGACGCACCTCGCCGGCCCGCCCGCAGACGGCCTTTCCTCCCCTAGGTATTCCTGCTAGAAGTATTTCTAACCGAAATATCGAGCAGGGAGCCTGCCGTGAAGTTTTCAATGATCTTCGAGGCGCAGATCGCCGACCCGACCCCCGAGCACGAGCGCCGAATACTCCACGACTGCGTCGAACAGGCTGTCCTCGCCGAGGAGATGGGATTCGACCGGATCTGGGCAGTGGAGCACCACGCGCTGACCCAGTACGCGCACATGAGCGCCTCGGAGGTCTTCCTCACCTGGGTGGCGGCGAAGACCTCCCGCATCCGCATCGGCCATGGCGTGGTCACCATGCCCTTCGGCTACCAACACCCCGTCCGGGTCGCCGAACGCGCCGCCATGCTCGACGTGTTGTCCGGCGGCCGCGTCGACATCGGGGCCGGCCGCGGCGCCACCAAACAGGAGATGTCCATGTACGGGGTCCGGTCCGAGGACACCTACCCGCAGATGGAGGAGGCGCTGCGGATCTTCAGCAACGCCTGGCGCAAGGAGCAGTTCGAGTGGCACGGTTCGATCGACATCGGTCCGGGCGCGGTGCTGCCCCGCCCGGTCCAGGACCCGCACCCGCCCCTGTTCATGGCCTGCAGCAAGCACGACACCCTCAAGCTCGCCGCCGAACTGGGCGTCGGCGCCCTGGTGCTGGGCTTCGCCGGGGCCGATGACGTGCGTGACATGCGCAAGATCTACGACGAGTCCATCGCCACCCGAAGCGACGACCGGTTCGTCTCCACCGAGGTCAACAACCACTTCTCCGCCCTGTGCCCGACGATCGTGCTGGACGACGCCGAGACGGCGTACCGGATCGGCACCCGCGGACAGCGGTTCTTCGCCGAGTCCATCGCCCACTGGTACGGCAACGGGCCCGCTCCCACCGGGTACGGCGAAGACGTCGAGGCAGCAGCTCACGTGGCCGCCCTGGAGCGGGACCGCGAGGTCCTGGTCGCCAAGCTGCACGAGGCGGACATCCCTGTGCGGCCGGCCGACACCGGACAGTTCAACGCCAAGCACGCCTACGGCACCGCCGAGACCGCCATCGCCTATGTCGAGCAGCTGCGCCAGATCGGCGTCGACGAGGTCATGTGCCTGATCCAGATGGGCACCGTGCCGCAGGAAGCCTGCATGGAGACCATCCGGCAGTGGGGCGAGAAGGTCATCCCCCACTTCCGGGCCCTCGAGAAGGAAGGCGAGTGATGTCCCAGCGCCTCGACGGCAGGACCGTCATCGTCACGGGAGCGGGCCGCGGACAAGGGGCAGCCGAGGCGCGGCTGTTCGCGGAGCACGGTGCACGGGTCGTGCTCACCGACGTGCGGGAGGACGAGGGCCGCGCGGTCGTCAAGGATCTCGGTGAACAAGGGGTGTTCGTCGTCCACGACGTGACCGACGCGGCGGGCTGGCGGCAGGTCGTCCGGGCCGGGCTGGAGGCGTTCGGCCGGATCGACGCCCTGGTCAACAACGCGGCGCTGTGGCGCACCGCCCCCATCGAGGAGGACACCGAGGACAACCTGCGGCGGCTGCTCCAAGTGAACCTCGTCGGCCCGTTCCTCGGCATCCAGGCCGTCGTCCCGGCCCTGCGCGCCACCGGCGAGGGCGGTTCGATCGTCAACATCTCCTCCACCGCCGGCCTCGTCGGCATCCCCGGCCACGCCTCCTACGGCGCGACGAAGTTCGGCCTGCGCGGGCTGACCAAGTCCGCGGCCATGGACCTGGCTCGGTACCGCATCCGGGTCAACTCCGTCCACCCCGGCGCGATCGACACCCCCATGGTCGCGGACGCGCTCGGGGCGGACGCCGGGGAGCGCGACTGGCCGAACGTGCCGCTGCGCCGGATGGGCCGCCCCGAGGAGGTGGCGGAGCTGGTGCTGTACCTGGTCTCGGACGCCTCGGCCTACGTCACCGGCGCCGAGTTCACCGTCGACGGCGGACTGACGGCCAAGTGAACGACCCCCTCACCCCACGTGCCCGGAAGCTCGCCGACGCCATGTCGGCGGGCTTCCCCGATCCCGCCCTCGGTCCGATCGAGCCGGCCGCGATCCGGCAGGCCGCACAGGCCGGCGCCAGGTCACGGCCGGTACGTGAACTCCCCCGGGTCACCGACCGGTCCGTGCCCGGGCCGGCGGGTGCGCCCGACGTGCCGGTGCGGATCTACGAGCCGGTGGCGGACCCTGGTTCCCCGCTGCCGGTGGTGGTCTTCTTCCATGGCGGCGGCTGGGTGCTGTGCGGTCTGAACACCCATGACGGCATCTGCCGCGAACTGGCCTTCCGCACCGGCGCAGTGGTGGTCTCGGTGGACTACCGCCTCGCTCCGGAGCACCGCTTCCCGTCGGCGGTCGAGGACGCCTACGCCGTCACCGCCTGGGCGTCCGCGCACGCGGCCCGGCTGGGCTGCGATCCCGGCCGACTGGCTGTCGCGGGCGACAGCAGCGGAGGCAACCTCGCGGTGGCCGTGGCCCTCATGGCACGGGACCGCGGCGGCCCGCGCATCGCGGCGCAGCTGCTGGCCTACCCCGTCCTCGACCACCGGATGGAGACCCCCTCGTACGCGACGTACGGCACGGGCTTCTTCCACACGACGGCGCACATGCGCTGGTACTGGGAGCAGTACCTGGGTCCTGCGAGGGACGGCTCGCACCCGTACGTCTCCCCCGGCCTCGCTCCCGATCTGGCCGGCCTGCCACCGGCGGTCATGCTGCTGCCCGAGTGCGATCCGCTGCGCGACGACGGGCTCCGCTACGCACGGCGCCTCGAAGCGGCGGGCACCGCGGTACGGTTGCGGCTGTGGCCCGGCATGTTCCACGGCTTCCTCGGCCTCGGTGGGCTGCTGCCGGAGGCCGACCAGGCGCTCACCGAGGCGGCACGCGGCCTTCGAGTCGCGCTCGGGTGAGCTGGAGAGACGAAGGTCCCGGTCCGGCTGGGCGCCTGACCGGGACCCTTGTGCGTCCGCGGAGGTCACATGTGAGTGCCACCGTCGATGCGGATCTCGGTACCGGTGATGAAGGCGCCGTCCTCGGAGGCCAGCATCGCTACGACGCCCGCCACGGCCGCCGCGTCGGCGAAACCCGTCCGCGGATCGGCGAAGCCCTCCCCCACCAGGGCCGGCCGCAGTTTGGTCAACAGGTCCCAGTCGGTGTCCTCGGGCAGGCCGGGGCCGCGGTTCTGACCGCCGGCGGCGGAGCCGTCGGTCATCCCGCTGGAGATGCTGCCCGGCGCCACGCACACCGCCCGCAGCCCCTGCTTGCTGTACTCCAGGGCGATGGCGTGCGTGAAGGACTGGATGCCGCCCTTCGTGGCCGCGTACGCCGCCATGTAGGGGTGGGCGAAGGACGCGGACGTGGAGCTGAAGTTGACCACCACGCCCTTGCCGGTGTCCAGCAGCGCGGGCAGCGCCTCGCGGGTCACCAGGAAGGTGCCGGTGAGGTTCACCGCGACGATCCGGTTCCAGAATTCCAGCGTGGTCTCGTGGGTGTGCGAGGAGCGCAGGATGCCCGCCGAGTTGACCAGCACGTCCAGCCCGCCGAGATCCGTCACCGCGGCGGCGACGCCCGCCCGCACCGAGGTCTCGTCGGCCACGTCCACGGCCCGGGTGTGCAGCCGGTCCGCGTGGCCGGCGGCCAGGGCGGCCGTCTCCTTCAGCCCGGGTTCCAAGACGTCGACGGCCACCACCGTGCCGCCCTCCCGCAGGATGCGCAGGACGGTCGCCCGGCCGATGCCGGACCCGCCGCCAGTGACCAGAACCCGCCGTCCCTCGAAGCGCTGCATGGGTCTTCTCCCTCTCATGGACCTTCTCGGACTGTGACGTGTCGCGGCGTCACGCTCGTGCGATGTGGTTGACGGCGAGCCAGCTGAAGGTCATGGCGGGTCCGATGGTCGCGCCGGGCCCCGGGTAGGTCTCGCCCATGACCGCGGCCGAGACGTTGCCGGAGGCGTACAGGCCCTCGATCGCCGTCCCGTCCTCCCGCAGCACCCGGCCCATGGCGTCGGTGACCAGGCCGCCCTTGGTGCCGATGTCGCCCGGGTGCACCGGGACGGCGTAGTAGGGGCCCTTCTCCAGCGGCGCCAGGTTGGGGTTGGGCAGCGTCGGGTCGCCGTAGTAGCGGTCGTAGACGCTGTCGCCGCGGTGGTAGTCCTCGTCGCGGCCGGCGCGGGCGAAGCCGTTGAAGCGGCTCACGGTGGCGCGCAGGCGTTTCGGCGGGGCACCGATCTGCGTGGCCAGTTCCTCGATGGAGCTCGCCTTCTTGACGAAGCCGCTCTCCAGCCACGGCTTGGGGAAGGCCTGGCCCGGGAAGAGGCCCATGAAGATGTAGCGGGCCTTGGAGGTGGCGTCGAGGATCAGCCAGGACGGCACGGTGGTCGCCCCCGGCCTGTGGTGGGCGTACATCGCGTCGACGAACTGGTGATACGGCGCGGCCTCGTTGGCGTAGCGCTCGCCCGCCGAGTCGACGATCACCATGCCGGGGATGCCGCGGTCGGCGACGAGGAAGAACGGCTTTCCTCCGGGCGGCACCGCGGACGGCGCGCCCCACACCTTGTCCATCAGGTCGACGGCGGCGCCGGCGGCCGTGCCCAGCTCCAGGGCGTCGCCGGTCTGGCCTTCGGGGGTGGCGCTCCACTCGGCGGAGGTCGGTGACGGCAGGTACTTCTCCCGCAGTCGCTGGTTGTGCGAGAAGCCGCCGGCGGCGAGGACCACACCGCCGGTCGCCCGGATCGCGAGTTCCCGGCCGTCGCGATGGACCCGGACGCCGACGATCCGGCCACCGTCCTCCACCAGCTCGGTCAGTGGCGTAGACAGCCACAGTTCGCCTCCGCGGGCGTCCAGCGAGTGCCGCATCCGGGCGATCAGCGCCTCGCCGAGGGAGAGCAGCTTCTGGCCGGAGAGCAGGGCCTTGACCGCGCGGGCGCCGACCTTGGCCGAGGTCCGCTTGCCGGCCCAGGTGCGGCCGACCATGTTCAGATGACGGAAGTCGTGGGAGGTGATGGTGAGCCCGTAGGTGGGCAGTCCGGCCCGGCGCATGGTGGCGCGCTGCTCGGGCGGTAGCTTCTTGAGATCGAAGATCTGCGGTTCGATCGAGCGGCCCTGCGGACAGCCGCCGAGCTCTTCCGGGAAGTAGTCGGAGTAGCCGGGGGTGTAGACGAACTTCACGTCCGTGCGGTCGTGGAACTCCCGCACCATCCGTGGTCCGTGCTCGATGTAGGCGTCTCTGCGGGCGGCGGGGACGCGGTCGCCGACGGTCGCCTGCAGGTAGGCGCGCGCCTTCTCTGGGGTGTCGCCGAGCCCGGCGGCGTCCAGGTGGAAGTTGTTCGGCACCCAGATCGCGCCGCCGGACAGGGCGGTCGTGCCGCCGTAGACGTCGGTCTTCTCGACTACGAGGGCGGTCAGTCCGCGCAGCCGGGCGGTGAGGGCCGCGGCCATCCCGGCGGCCCCGGAACCCACCACCACGACGTCATACGTGTGGTCCCACCGGTTCGTGTCGTTCATCGCGTGCTACCTCGTCGTGTCGTTCGGGCGGTGACTCGGGCGTCGGTGAGGACCGGCGCGTCGCCGCGCTCGGCGGCCGTGGCCGTCAACTGGTACGTGTCGTGGCCCCCGTTGCCGTCGCCCTCTTCGGAAGCGGCCCAGATGCGCAGCCGCAGGGTCTCACCGGGGAAGAACACCCCCGCGAAGCGCGTGCGGCACCCCGTGATGCGGGTGGCGTCCCCGCCCAGCAGTCGGTCGGTGACGGCCTTGACGGCCATGCCGAAGGAGCACAGCCCGTGCAGGATGGGCCGGTCGTAGCCCGCGCGGCGGGCGGTGGCGGGGTCGGCGTGCAGCGGGTTCCAGTCCCCGGCGAGCCGGTAGAGCAGCGCCTGCTGACGGAGCGTCGGGACCTCCAGCACCAGGTCGGGCTCACGGTCCGGAGCGGGGAAGCGCTCGGAGGGACCGCGGTCCCCGCCGAATCCGCCCTCGCCGTGGACGTAGATCTGGTTGCGCTGGGTGAGGAGCGGCTCGCCGTCCTCACCGACAAGGGTCGCCTCCTGGACGATGACGGCGGCTTTGCCCTTGTCGTACACCGCGGGCACCCGGGTGACGGTGGTCGCCCGTGCGGCGGCCGGCAGCGGGCGGTGGACGGCGATCTCCTGGCCGCCGTGCAGCACCGCGGCCAGGTCGATGTCCACTCCCGGCATCTCGAAGACCTGGAACCCCACTCCCCCGGTGCCGCCGGCCACCACCCCGAAGGTGGGCAGCACCTGCAGGCCCTGCTCGTGTCCTTCGAAGGCATAGCGCAGTTCACCGGGGTCGGTCTCGGGGACACCGGCGCCCAGCGCCAGGTGGTACAGCCGCACCTCGCGGTCGTCCCAGACCGCTGCGGCGCGTACGGGCGGGGCGGAGGTCACCTTCTCGACGTCGATCGGCATGGGGTGCGGGTTCCTTCGCGGTCGGTTCGAGGCTGTGCTCGGTTCGCGGCTGTCCTCAGGTCGCGAACGAGCCGGTGGCGTAGCGGCTGCGGAAGTAGAGCAGCGGCCGCCCGTTCTCCCGGGCGGCGAGGTCGGCGACTTCGCCGGTGACGATGTAGTGGTCGCCTGCCTCGTGGACGTCCGCCAGGCGGCAGTCCACGGTGGCCAGGGCGCCGTCGATCAGCACGGTGCCGTGCGGCGAGGTGTGCCAGGGCACGGCGGCGAACTTCCGCCCGCCGCGGGCGCCGAGCGCCGCGCAGATCTCCTGCTGCTCCTCGGCGAGGATGTTGACGCAGAAGCGGCCCGCGCGTTCGATCCTCGGCCAGCTGGTGGAGGTCCGGCCGACGCTCAGCATGACCAGCGGAGGGTCGAGGGAGAGGGAGGCGAAGGACTGGCAGGCGAACCCGACGGGCTCTTCGCCGTCGAGTGCCGCCACCACGGTGATGCCGCTGGCGAAGCGGCCGAGGACGTCCCGGAAGACAGCGGGGTCTATCCGAGGGCCGTTCAGCCGTTCCACCGGTGACCCCAGAAGCTGTCGGCGGTGATCTCCTTGGCCACCCAGGTGGCGGGGTCGACGACCAGTCCGTCCCAGCCGTACTCGACCTGGAAGCCGCCGGGGGCCTGGGCGTAGAACGACACCATACGGTCGTTGGTGTGGCGGCCGAGGGTGGAGGCGATCGGGATGCCCGCGGCGTTCATGCGGTCCAGGCCGCGGCCCACGTCGTCGAGGGTCTCCAGCTCCACCATGAAGTGCACGATGCCGGGCGGCAGTGCGCCGGGGTACAGGCCCAGGCTGTGGTGGCGGCGGTTGGGGCTCAGGAAGTGCATCCAGTGGAACTCCCGCTGTTCCTCGGCGGTCGGGACGGCCTGCGGCAGCAGCTTCATCGAGTCGCGCAGCTGGAAACCGAGCAGGTTCTCGTAGAAGTCCAGCGCGGCTTCGATGTCCGGCGCCGGCAGCACGACATGGCCGAGGCCGAGGTCGCCGGTGACGAAGCGGTTGCCGTAAGGGGTGCCGAGCGGGGTGTGGTCCTGTGCCTGGCCCCAGTAGATCTCCAGCGGGTTGCCACAGGGGTCCGTCACATGGATCAGGCCCTGGACACGGCGCTCGGAGAGTTCGGCGGCGTCGGCGGGCTTGACGGCGCAGCCCGCCGCCTCCAGCTCCCCGGTGGCCCGGGTAAGTGCTGCGGCGTTCGCCACCTCCCAGCCGGCCGCCAGCAGCCGGTCGCTCCCGCCCGCCTGGACGGTGATGCGGTACGAGCGGTCGTCCATGCGCAGGCAGAGGGTGTCCTCGGTGGTGCCGGAGGCCTCCACCATGCCGAGGACGTCGAGTGCGTAATGCCGCCACTCGGCGAGCTTGGTGGTCTCCAGGCGCAGGTAGCCGAGAGCACGGATGTCCATGGCGGAACACCTCTCAGTCGGTGGGCGGGGCGGTCAGTGGGAGAAGAAGTCGATGGCGAGGCGGTTGAACTCGTCGGCCCGCTCGGTCTGGGCCCAGTGGCCGCAGTGCGGGAAGACGTGCAGCGTTGCGTTCGGGATGGTCTTGAGGGCGACCAGCGCGCCGTCGAGCGGGTTGACCCGGTCCTCACGGCCCCAGGTGAGCAGCACCGGGTGGGTGATCCGGTGGGCCTCGCGCCAGAGCATGACGTCGGTGGCAAAGGCTGGGTTGGCGAAGGAGGCCGCCATCCGGGCGCTGCCCGTCCTGGTGTCGGGGTCGGTGGCCGAGGCCCAGCGTTCCTCGACCAGTTCGTCGGTGACGAGGGACTGGTCGTACGCCATCACACCGAGAAAGGCGCGCAGTTGCTCCTTGGACCGCTCTGGCGCCGTGTTGAACTCGAAGAGCCGTTTGATGCCTTCGGTCGGGTCCGGAGCGAAGAGGTTGACGGAGACTCCGCCGGGGCCCATCAGCAGCAGCTTGGCGACCTTGTCCGGGTGGTTCAGGGCCATGCGGACGGCGGTGCCGCCGCCGAGCGAGTTGCCGATGAAGTGCGCCCGGGTGATGCCGAGTTCGTCCATCAGCGCGGCGACGGCGTCGGCGCTGTAGCTGAAGTAGTCCTTGTCGAGCTCCGGTTTGTCGGAGCGGCCGAAACAGGGCTGGTCCACCAGCAGGGTACGGAAGCGACCGGCGAAGACGTGCAGGTTGCGGCCGAAGTTGGACCAGGCGGAGGCGCCGGGGCCGCCGCCGTGCAGCATGATCACGACCGGCCGGTTCTCGGGGCCCGCCTCGTGGTAGTGCAGGGTGAGCCCCGCCGCCTTCGCGGTGCGGGAGGTCGACTCGTAGGTGATTGTCATCATCTGACGCTCCCTCATCAAGCCATGGAGTCATGGATGTCCATGCCGAGCACGCACTGCCCGAACATCACCAGCGCCCGCTCCGGGTCGTTGGCGGCGTGGCCGCGGCCGGTGTGTGCGTCGCGCCAGGCGCGCTGGACGGTGTGCGGGCCGGTGCGCATCGCGTTGCCGCCTGCGTTCTCCATCAGCAGGTCGAGCGCGGAGACGGCGCGTTCGGTGGCGAGCACCTGGTCCCGGCGGGTACGGGTGCGCAGGGCCATCGGGATCTCCTCGCCCCGCTGGGCCAGGGCGTACATCTCGCCGATGTTGCGGCTCAGTTGGAGCCAGCTCGCGTCGATGTCACCGGCGGCGCGGGCGATACGCACCTGCGCGAACGGATCCTCGGCGACCTTCTGCCCGTACGAGACACGGAACCGCTCCCGGGTGGTCTCGACGTAGGACTCCATGGCGCCCTCGGCGATGCCGACGATCGGGGTGGAGATGGTGGTGGTGAACACGCCGGCGTACGGCAACCGGTACAGCGGATCGGGGTTGATCTCGTGGCCGGGCACCTTCAGGGCGGTGACCGGGCCGAAGCTCAGGGCGCGTTGCTCGGGGACGAAGACGTCCTCGACCACGATGTCGTTGCTGCCGGTGCCGCGCAGGCCGACGGTGTCCCACACGTCGTCGATGCGGTAGTCGGAGCGGGGAATGAGGAAGGTCCGCATGTCCACCGGCCGGCCCTCGTCGTCCGTGACGAGGCCGCCGAGCAGAGCCCACCGGGCGTGGTCGCAGCCGGAGGAGAAGTGCCACCGGCCGGAGATCCTGAACCCGCCGTCGACCGCGGTCACCTTGCCGGTCGGGGCGTACGAGGAGGCGATACGGGTCTTGGGGTCCTGGCTCCACACCTCCTGCTGCGCCCGCGGGTCGAACAGGGCCACGTGCCACGGGTGGACACCGACCACCGAGGCGACCCAGCCGGTGGAGCCGCACGCCTTGGCGATCTCCTTGACGGCCGCGTAGAACTCCAGCGGGTCGGCCGCGCGGCCGCCGAAGACCTTGGGCTGCAGAAGCTGGAAGAAGCCGGTGTCCTCCAGCTCCTTGATGGACGTGTCGGGCACGCGGCGCTGCGTCTCGGCCTCGGCCGCGCGCTCGCGCAGGGCGGGGGCGAGGTCGCGGATCGCTGCCAGCACATCTTCGGCCATGAACATCCCCTTTCGGGTGGTCGTGGTGGCGGAAGTGGCAGGACCGTACGCGGCACTGTTCCGGAACGAAATACACCGCTCCCACTGAGCGGGAAGGAGCGGCTGCGCGGCGGATTCCCGGTCAGCGGGAACCGCAGCGTGTGGTCCGCGGCACGGCCGCCGTACGCTCCGGCCGGCATTCCCGCGAGGAAGGAGGACGGCGTGCGACCGTACACAGCAGCGGACATCGAGGCCTGGGACCTCACCGCGGACGTGGTGATCGCCGGGTACGGGGTGGCCGGAGCCGCGGCCGCCGTGGAGGCCGCCCGGGCCGGAGCCGAGGTGCTGGTCCTGGAGCGGGCCGGCGGGTGGGGCGGGGCCGCGGCTCTGGCCGGCGGGTTCGTCTACCTGGGCGGCGGAACCGCCCTGCAGCGCGCCTGCGGGTTCGACGACTCGCCGGAGGCGATGGCCGCCTTCCTGATGGCTGCCATGGGACCGGGGGCCGACCAGGCCAAGGTCTCCGCCTACTGCGAGGGCAGCGTCGCACACTACGATTGGCTGGTCGAGTGCGGAGTGCCGTTCAAGCCCGTCTTCTACGGCGAGCCCGCCTGGGAACCCGCCGCCGACGAAGGCCTGATGTACTCGGGCGGCGAGAACGCCCACCCGTTCGACGAGATCGCTCCGCCCGCGCCCCGCGGCCACCTGCCGCAGATGGAGAACAAGCGAACCGGCGAGCGCGGCGGCGGATACATGCTCATGAAGCCCTTGGTGGACACCGCCGAACGGCTCGGCGTCGAGGCCCGCTACGGCATGCGGATCGAGCGGCTGGTGGTGGAGCGGGACGGCACGGTGTGCGGGGTGGTCGCGCGCACCTACGGGGAGCGGGTCACCGTACGGGCCCGACGCGGCGTGGTGCTCGCCACCGGCGGCTTCACCTATGACGAGGAGATGCTGGCGGCCCACGCCCCGCGACTGCTCGGCCGCGCGGGCGCGGCGGTGGAGGAGCACGACGGCATCGCGGTGAAGCTGGCGCAGGCGCTCGGCGCGGGCGTCGCGCACATGGACGCCTGCGAGGTCGCCCTCCCCATGGACCCCCAGTACCTGATCCGCGGGATGGTGGTCAACGACCAGGGTCAGCGGTTCATCAACGAGGACACCTACCCCGGGCGGATCGGCCAGGCCGCCCTCTTCCAGCAGGACGACCAGACGTTCCTCGTCCTCGACGAGGAGGGCTTCGAAGAGGCCCGGCGGGTCTCCGCCGCGCCGGAGTTCCTGCAGCCGCGGCCGGCGTGGGTGTGCGCGTCCGCGTCCGGGCTGGCGGCCGAGATGGGGCTGCCGCCCGGTGCGCTGGAGGCGACGCTCGACGTCTACAACCGGCATGCCGAGAACGGCCGGGATCCGCTGCTGCACAAGGCCGCACGCTGGGTACGGCCGTTGCGCGGCCCGCTGGGAGCCGTGGACCTTCGGGGCATGACCGCGGGCTTCGCCCTCGGCGGTCTGGCCACCGGCGCGGACGGCGAGGTGCTGCACGTCGACGGGTCGCCGATCCCCGGGCTCTACGCGGCCGGCCGGGCCACGGCGGGCATCGCCGCCTGGGGGTACGCCAGCGGGATCTCGCTCGGCGACGGCAGTTTCTTCGGCCGCAGGGCGGGCCGCGCGGCCGCGCGGAAGCGGTGAGCGCGGGCGGGCCGCGCATATGGCGCTCGTAGGTGGCTGCTCGGCCGGGGCACGCACGCCCGCGCCCCGGCCTCCCAGCGGTCAGCGCAGCGGGCGGGGCATGTTGGTGAAGCGCCGCTCGTCACGGCGGAACCAGCCCGGTGCTGCGAGGGTTCCGCCATCCACCCGCAGGGTCGTACCGGTGACGAACCTGGACTGCTCCGACAGCAGGAACACCACCGCGTCGCCGTGGTCGGCCGGGTGGCCGTAGCGCCCGGCCGGCACCCAACGCCCCACCTGGTCGGCGTACTTCGCCGGCGTGCCGGCCCACATCGGGGTCTGCGGTGTGTCCGTCAGGTCGGGCGCGACGGCGTTGACGCGGATGCCGTACTGGCCGACCTCTGCCGCCAGGGACGCGGTGAAGTTGATGACAGCGGCCTTGAAGGCCCCGTACACGGCGTTGCCCGGAATGCCGCGCATCCCCTCGACCGAGGTGAGGTTGACGATGCCGCCGCTTCCGCGCTCCGCCATCTTGGGCAGGAACGCCCGGGTCACCCGCAAGACGTGCAGCAGGTTCAGCTCGTAGGTCTGCTGCCAGTCGGCTTCGGCGCTGGTGAGGAACGGACCGGCGGGACGGTGGTCGCCTACGTTGTTCACCAGGAAGTCCGCCGGCCCGGCCGCCTCGGTCAACTCGGCGATGCGGGCCGGGTCTCGGATGTCACCGACCACCACGACCGGTTCGACGCCGCTCTCCTCGGCGGCCTGCCCGGCGGTGCGGCGGGCCGCCTCGGCGTCGATGTCGGCCAGCACCACCTGCGCCCCGTGCCAGGCGAGTGCGCGGACGATGCCCGCCCCGATGCCGGCGCCGCCGCCGGTGACGACGGCCGTGCGACCCGCGAACAAGGGCCGGCCGACGACGCGCGGCAGCGCGGAGGGAGCGGGCGGCTCGGGCGGGACCGGCAGCCCCTCGAACGGGAAGGACGTCACGGCTTCAGCTCCAGCTTCCGCGCGGCCTCGGACATCTCCTCCAGCAGCGCGTCGACGGTGGTGGCGTGCTGGGAGCCGGACAGCAACAGCCGGTCGGCGCCGAGCCGCCCGGCCCATTCGACCTTGTCCGCGGCGCGCGGCAGGGTGGCTCCGAGGGTCAGCTCGATCTGGGCCGGATCGCGCCCGGCCTCCTGCGCCTCCCTCCGCATCAGCAAGACGGCAGCCTCCAGCTCCTCGCCGGCCAGGCCCAGGGGCTGGAACCCGTCTCCGCGCCGCCCCGCGCGGCGGGCCGCGGCGGCCGAGTGTCCGCCGATGTGCAGCGGGACGCCGGAGGCGCGGTGCGGTTTGGGATGGCTGTGGGCACCGCGCAGGGTGAAGAACTCCCCGTCGAATGCGACGCCTTGCGGGTCCTGGCCGCGCCACAGCGCGCGCATCAGGTCGATCGCCTCGTCGGCGATCCGGCCGCGGCGACGGAAGTCACCGCCGCAGGCCTCGATCTCCTCGCGCATCCAGCCCAGGCCCAGGCAGATGCGCAGCCTGCCGCGGCTGAGCCGGTCCAGGGTCGCGAGCCGCTTGGCGAGGACCACCGGGTTGTGGTTGGGCAGCACCAGGACGCCGGTGGACAGGCCGATGCGGCCGGTCACGGCCGCCAGGTAGGCGAGCAGCTCCAGCGGATCGGGATAGGGACAGTCGTCCGGCAGCGGCAGCCTGCCGTCGGGGGCGTACGGGTAGCGGCTCTCGGTGTCGCTGATGACCACGGCGTGCTCGACCGCGCTCACGGATTCAAAGCCGAGTTCCTCGGCGTGCCGGGCGATCCGGCCCACCTCGTCGGGCTCGGCCGTGACACCGAGCCCGACGGGCAGTACGAGGGCGAATTCCACGGCCGCTCCTCAGCCCTGGCCGGCCAGGTCGAGGGCGGCGAGGTGCCCGAAGACCATGGCCGAGCCGATCGGCGCGCCCGGGCCCGGGTAGGTGGGGCCGGACACCGAGGCGCTGGTGTTGCCCGCCGCGTACAGTCCGGGGATCGGGGTGCCGTCCTCGCGCAGCACCCGGGCCCGGGCGTCGATCCGGACCCCGCCCTTGGTGCCCAGGTCGCCGAGGACGATCTGCACGGCGTGGTACGGGCCCTGCTCGATCGGCACCAGGCAGGGGTTGGCGCCCCCGCCCTGGGCGAAGAAGAGGTCGTACGGGTCCTCGCCCCGGTGGAAGTCGGCGTCGACGCCGTCGGCCGCGTAGCCGTTGAACGCCTGCACGGTCGAGCGAAGCGCCGCGCTGTCGACGCCGATGCGCTCGGCGAGGCCACCGAGGGTGTCGGCGGTGTGCCACAGTCCCGCCTCGGTGAAGGCCGTACGGTCGGCGGGGACCACGGTGATGCCGGGCAGTTGGTCGCCGAAACGGCCGTCGAAGATCCACCAGACCGGGTTGTCGGGCGTGGTGCCGGCCTTGGCGGCGAGCAGCCGGCGGCCCATCCGGTCGTACGGCAGTGACTCGTTGGCGAACCGGCGGCCGGAGCCGTCGACGAAGATGCCGCCGTGCAGGCCCAGCGTGAAGGCGGCCGAGCCGTCGGGGAAGCGCAGCGAGGGGCACCACCAGGCCTCGTCGAGCAGCGCGGTGGCGGCTCCGGCCTCGACAGCGGCGAGCAGCGCCTGGCCGGTGTTGCCGCCGGGTGCGCCCATCGTCCAGTCGGCGCCGGGCAGGCCCTGCCACTCGCGGCGCAGCTCGGCGTTGGCCTCGAAGCCGCCGGCCGCGAGCAGGACGCCACGGCGGGCGCGGATCCGCAGGGTGCGGCCCGTGTGTCCGGCCTCGGCGCCGACCACTCGGCCGGCCTCGGTGAGCAGCCGGGTCAGGGCGGTGTTCAGCAGGGTGCGGCCGCGTCCGGTGGACTCCAGGGCGAGGAGCAGCCGGCCGATCAGGGCGCGGCCGTCGGTGAGCGGCCCGTCGGGAATCGGCAGGCCGAGCCGCTCGGCCCAGGCCGGGAGACGGATCGCGTCCAGCAGCGGGTGCGCCGCGACGGGGGCGGGCAGGTCCACGGGGAAGACGGCGCGTCCGGCGTCGAACCGGCCGGGGGCGGCGAAGTAGTCGGGGAAGGGCCGGTACTCGAAGCGGACGTGCGGGTTGTCCTCGAGGAAGGCGACCGTCTCCCCCGCGTTGTCGATGTAAGCGTCCTGCAGCTCGTGCGGGGTGGCGTCGCCGACCACCGCGCGGAAGTAGGCGCGGCCGAGGTCGGCGGAGTCGGTCAGCCCGCCGCGTTCCTGGGCGGGGTTGCCCGGCAGCCACAGGCCGGCGCCGGCGTAGGCGGTGGTGCCGCCGAAGTACGCGGTCTTCTCGATGACCAGGGTGTCCAGCCCGCGGGCCGCCGCGCCGTACGCGCCGGTGAGTGCGCCGCCGCCGGAGCCCACGACCAGCACGTCGCACTCCTGGTCCCAGCTGTTGTGCGTGTTCGCCATCTCGTCCTCGGATGTGGTGGGTTGACGGTGGGTCATGCGTGTCAGGAACGCGGGAAGTATTCGCGGGGCGGGGGGACGGCGGCCATCGCGGTTTCCCGATGAGCGGGATTCCCCCCGCCGGAGTTGCGTCAGCAGCCGGCCACCCGGGATCTTCAGAGCGCTCCATCCTCGCGAGCGGCCCGCCGCAGCTCCCCCTTGAGGATCTTTCCGCCGGCGTTGCGCGGCAGGGCCGCGACGGCGTGGAAGCGGCGCGGGACCTTGAAGTTGGCCAGGCGTTCGCGGGCCCAGGCGGTCAGCTCCGCCGGGTCGGGCTCCGCTCCCGGCGCAGGGGTGTAGAAGGCGACGCCGACCTCGCCGAGGCGCTCGTCGGGGGCGCCGACGACGGCGACGTCGGCGATCTGAGCGTGGCCGCGCAGGACGTTCTCCACCTCCGCCGGATAGGCGTTGAAGCCGCCGACGATGTACATGTCCTTGAGCCGGTCGGTGATGGACAGGTAGCCGCGCTCGTCGAGCACGCCGACGTCTCCGGTGTGCAGCCACCCGTCCACGTCGATGGTCCGGGCGGTTGCCTCCGGGTCGTCCAGGTAGCCGCGCATCACGTGGTAGCCGCGCACCAGCACCTCGCCGGGTTCGCCCGACGGCAAGGGGGCACCGTCGGCGTCGACCACCCGGATCTCGGTGCCGGGCAGCGCCGGACCGGCGGTGGTCGCCACGGACGTGGCGTCCGCGTCCGGCGGGCAGACGGAGACCACCCCGGTCGACTCGGTGAGACCGTAGGCACTGAACACGTCCGGAATGCCGAGCTCTTCGCGGATCCGCTCGATCAGCTGCGGACCGACCGCGCTTCCTCCCAGGCCGACGAGGCGCAGCCCCGCCAGGTCGTGTTCGGCACGCCGCGGGTGGTCCAGCAGGCCGTGCAGGACGGTGGGTGTGGCCATCAGCACGCTCACCCGCTCCTTCGCCAGCAGGGGCAGGATCCGCTCCAGGTCGAAGACCTGCTCGGGCAGCATGGTGACACCCCGCAGCAGGCAGGAGACGACGCCGGCCTTGTACCCGAAGACATGGAAGAAGGGGTTGACGAGCAGATAGCGGTCACCAGCGCGCAGGGTGACCACGCGCGACCACGCGCGGAAGACGCGAAGCGTCTGACGGTGCGTGGCCATCACGCCCTTCGAGCGTCCGGTGGTGCCCGAGGTGAAGAGGATGTCCGCCAGGTCGTCGGGGCGGACGGCTGCGGTGCGGGCGGCTCGTTCGGCATCCGGCACGCGCTGGCCCGCCGCCAGGTAGTCCACCCAGCCCAGCGTCCGTTCCGCGGGCTCTCCGCGCAGCACCACGGTGCCGCTCAGCCTGCCGAGGTCCTCGCCCGACTCGCGCAGCATCTCGACGTAGTCGAGGCCGAGGAAGCCCCGCTCGGTGAACAGCAGCCGGGCGCCGCTGCGCCGGATGAGGTCGGCGGCCTCGGCGGCCTTGTACCGGGTGTTGAGGGGTACGAGGACGGCTCCGACGGACACGGCACCGAGCACGGCGGCGATCCAGTACCGGGTGTTGGGCGCCCAGACGGCCACCCGGTCGCCGGGGCACACGCCCTGTGCGAGGGCAGCGCGCGCGGCCGCGTGCACCTCGTCGCGCAACCGGGAGAAGGTCCAGCGGACCTCACCGTCGACGAGGGCCTCCTGCGGGCCGTACACGTCCGCGGCGTGGTCGGCGAGCTGTGCGAGGGTGGCAGGGGCGGGGATTTCAGAGGTTCCAGAGGGCTCGGGGGTCTTGGGGGTCTCGTGGGTCTCGGGGGTGTCCGCCCCAGCCCGGTCGTTGAACACGCTGGTCATGGGTCTTTCCGCTCCTTGGTCGGAGGTGGCTGCGTGAGGTGGCGCCGGGCAGGCAGCGCGCTTCCCGCGGGCGCGGCCGGTCCTCCCCCAGCCACCGCTGGGAGGTACCCCCCATCCGCGGAGGGAGCGACGGCGGCGACGGGAGCGAGGGCGGGCGGCGGCCTGGAACACTTTCGGGGTGCGTGGGGCGCGGACACGCACCCGACGTTCACAACATGGGGTCCTGGATGCCGATGCCGAGCGCGTCCTTGCCGAAGAGGACCAGGGCCCGCTCCACGTCGTTGGCCGCCTGGCCGCGGCCGGCGTGCATGTCCCGCCAGGCGCGCTGCAGGACGCTGCCGTCCCTGCGCATGGGGGTGCCGCCGGCGTTCTCCATCAGCAGGTCAACGGCGTTGATCGCGCGCTCGGTGGCGAGCACCTGGTCCCGGCGGGCCCGGGCGCGCAGGGACATGGGGATCCCCTCGCCCCGGCGGGCGACCGCGAACAGGTCCGCGATGTTGCGGGTCAGCTGCAGCCGGCAGGCGTCGATGTCACTGGCGGCACGGGCGATGCGCACCTGCGCGAACGGATCCTCGGCGACCTTCTGCCCGTACGAGACACGGAACCGCTGCCTCGTGGCCTCGATGTATGACGCGTAAGCACCTTCGGCGATACCGACGATCGCGGTCGAGATCGAGGTGGTGAACACGGCGGCGTACGGCATCCGGTACAGCGGTTCGGCGTTGACCTCGTGGCCCGGGCACGCCAGCGCGGCCATGGGGCCGTAGCCGAGGGTGCGGTGCTCGGGCACGAAGGCACGCTCGACGACGACGTCGTTGCTGCCGGTGCCGCGCAGGCCGACGGTGTCCCACACTTCGTCGATGCGGTAGTCGGAGCGGGGAATGAGGAAGGTCCGCATGTCCACCGGCCGGCCCTCGTCGTCCGTGACGAGGCCGCCGAGCAGCACCCACTGGGCATGGTGACAGCCGGCGGAGAAATGCCAGCGGCCGGAGATCCTGAACCCGCCGTCGACCGCGGTCACCTCTCCGGTCGGGGCGTACGAGGAGGCGATACGGGTCTTCGGATCCCGCCCCCACACCTCCTGCTGCGCCCGCGGGCCGAACAGGGCCACGTGCCACGGGTGGACGCCCATCACCGAGGCGACCCAGCCCGTGGAGCCGCACGCCCGGGCGATCTCCTGGACGGCCGCGTAGAACACAGCCGGATCGGCGGCGAGTCCGCCGTACGCCCGCGGCTGGAGCAGCCGGAAGAAGCCCGTCTCGCCGAGTTCCTTCACGGTGTCGTCGGGCAGGCGGCGCAGCACCTCGGTCTCGGCGGCACGCTCGCGCAGGGCGGGGGCGAGGTCGCGGACCGCTGCGAGCACGTCGTCGTCACGCATGCGCATCCCTCTCAGGTGCTCGGGTCGTCCGGGTGACGGGACGGAACCTACGCGTTACTGTTTCGAAAAGGAATACCTCTTCCCAGCAGATGGGATCCGCTGGCAACCTCCCCGCAACACCTGATTCACGGCCGCGGCCCGGGGTTCGTCGGCTGTCCGAGTAGGAGGTGAGGCGCCTTGACGACGCAGACTGTCGAGTCCGGGTATCCGCCACTGTCCCTGCTGGAGAAGGCGGCGAAGGTGCTCGTCGCCTTCCAGAGCGCCCAGCCACGGCTCACCCTGACCGAGGTCGTGGAACGCTCCGGTCTCGCTCGGTCCTCCGCGCACCGCATCCTGGATCAACTGGTGCAGCTGCGCTGGCTGGAGCGTGAGGGCCGCGACTATCGGCTGGGCATGGGCATGCTGGAGCTGGGGGCCCTGGCCGCGCACCACAACCGGCTGCGGCGGGCGGCGCTGCCCCATCTGCACGCGCTGCACGAGTCCACCGGCCACCTGGTGCACCTCACGGTGCTCGACGGCGCCGAGGTGGTCTACCTGGAGCGGATCGGCGGATCGGACGACTCCGGCGTGCCGTCCCGGGTGGGCGGGCGGCAGCCGGCGTACTGCACGGCTGCGGGCAAGGCGATCCTGGCCTTCAGTGACAGCGCGGTGGTGGAGCAGGTGATCCGGCAGGGGCTGCGCCCGCGTACACCGCGCACCATCACCCATGCCGAGTCGTTCCGCGGGGAGTTGGCGATGGTGCGGGAGCGCGGGGTCGCGTTCGACCGCGAGGAGGGGTACCGGGGGGTGTCCTGCGTGGCCGCTCCGCTGCGCGGTGCGGGCCGGGCCGTCGCCTCGGTCTCGGTGTGCGGCAACGGCGCCCACCGGGAGCTCGAGCGGATCGCCCCCGCCGTGCTCTCCTGCACGCGGTCGGTGTGGCAGTCGATGTTCGGGCCTGGGCGGCACACCGACAAGGCCGCGCGGCAGGCGCCGACGGACGAGGGCGTGCCCGCGGCAGGTGTTCCGCAGCCCGTGATGGACAACATGGTGTCCTGGCTGCGCTTCATCCAGTGGATGTGAGGACGCCTGCGGACGGCTGCCGGACGCCGGGAGAAACGGCCACCGGGGTGTGAGCAGGGCCCGCAGCGGGCGCGTACACACCCCGGAGTGCCGGTGCAGCCGGATCAGCCCCGGGCGAAGCGCGCCCGCAGGGCGTCGAGGCCGCCACCGTAGGTGCCGTCACCGAAAAGGGACTCCACCTGTGGCATCACCTCGGCCGCACTCTGGCGGACGGCCGACCACCGGAACTCGACGCCGTCGGCGTGGGGGTGTACGGCGAGCGTCACCACGTAGCCGCTGACGGGCGGCACGACCGGGTCCAGGAGGACGTAGCGGTACCGGTGGGCGTGCGAGTCGCGGTCCAGCAGGCACTCGCGGACGACGAGATGGCCGTCGACGGCGAAGACTCTTACGGCACTGGGGACTACGTCTGCCCGGCAGGCCGGACCATCAGATGCGGTCGCCCCGCAGGACGGCGTCCGCGCCACCGTCGGCGAAGACGACCTGGCCGGTCACGTGGGTGTTCTCGGGCGAGGTCAGCCACGCGATCAGCGGGGCGAGTTGCTCGGGGCGGGCGTGGCCGTGCAGCGGCATCGGCACTGCCTGTTCGACGAGTCGGCGCGTCTCGGGGTCGTCCAGCAGGGGCCGGGTCAGGGGCGTGAGGATCACGCCGGGGCCGACTGCGTTCAGCGGGATGCCGGCACCGGCCCAGTCGTCCTTGACCGCCGTACGGCGGATCCAGCGCGAGATGGCCGCCTTGGACGAGGAGTAGACGAGGTGCCCTTCGCCGCGGTCGACGGCCAGCCGGGACGCGGCCACCGCCGCCTCCTCGTCGCCGGCGAGCGCGGCGTCCACGATCGCGGAGTCGGTCGGGTGCACGGCGTCGACCGAGCCGATGACCAGGGCTCGCGGGTCGGTGCCGGAGGCCAGCAGCGGGTGCAGGCCTTCGAACGTGGCCACGGCGCCGAAGTGGTTGACCTTGATGGTGAGCGGGTCGGCATGGGCAAGGCCCGCGCAGGCGACGACGGCGTCGAGACGGCCGCCGGCCAACTCCCGGGCCCGCGTGACGAGTTCGGCCCGGCCTTCGGCGGTGGCCAGGTCGGCCGAGATGTCGCTGTCCTTGAGGTCGGCCCCGATGACAGTGTGCCCCTGCGCACACAGGAGTTCGGCGGTGGCCCTGCCGATGCCGGAGGCCGCTCCGGTGATCAGGTACGTACGGGACATGGTCTGTTCCTTCGGTGACGGCGGGACGGGAGTTCTCCTTCGGCCTCAGGAGTAGGTGATCTCGACCTGGTCGGTGAGCGGCACGGCCTGGCACGCCAGGACGTAGCCCTCGGCGGTGTCCTGCTCGTCCAGGACGTCGTTGCGGAGCATCTTCACCTCGCCGGCCACGACCCGGCAGGTGCAGGCGCTGCAGGCGCCCTCCCGGCAGGAGTACGGGGCGTCCACCCCGGCGGCCAGCAGGACGTCGAGCAGCGGTGTCCGCGACGGCCAGTCGACCGTGTGGGTCTCGCCGTCGAGTTCCACCCGCGCCGTGCTGCCGCCCTCCGCGGACACGATCTCCGCCACGGCCGGTGCGTCGAAGACGTCTGCGCCCAGGGAGAAGAACCGCTCCCGGTGGATCCGGTCGCCGGGCGCGCCGAGCGCGCGCAGCGCCTGCTCGACCGCGTCCATCATCGGCTCCGGGCCGCAGACGAAGGCCTCACGGTCGGCATACGGCGCGAGCGCGGCGGTCAGCCGGTGCGCGACGGGCAGGCCCTGGAGCGACTCCAGCCAGTGGATCACCAGCAGCCGGTCCGGGAAGTCCTCGGCCAGCTCCCTCAGTTCGTCGCGGAAGATGACCGAGGACTCGTCGCGGTTGGCGTAGAGGAGCGCGAGTCGGCCCTGCCCCCTCGCCAGGGCCGACTTGGCGATCGACAGCACCGGGGTGATGCCGCTTCCCCCAGCGACGAGCAGCAGGTCGCGGTCGAGGGAGTCCGGTGTGAAGGTGCCGGTCGGCGGCAGCACCTCCAGCTCGTCCCCCGCCGCCAGGTGGTCGCACACCCAGTTGGAGCCGTACCCGCCGGCCACCCGCTTGACGGTGACCTTCATCGGCTCACCGGTGTGCGGTGAGCTGGCGAGGGAGTAGCAGCGGGCGACCGCCCTTCCGTCCGCCCCGGGCAGCTTCAGGGTGAGGAACTGCCCGGGACGGTAGGCGAAGCGGTACGCGCTCTCCGGCGGCGCCTGTAGTACCAGCGAGTGCGCGTCGGCCGTCTCGGCGATCACCTCGGTGACGCGCAGCCGGTGCGTACGCGACCCGGACGACGGCCGGGACGACGGCCCGGCCGCGGGTCCGGATATCGGCTCAGGCATCGGCGACCTCCAGGGTGCCCTTCTCGACCGCGCGGTCGATGCTGTCGCGCAGCCCCCGGCAGGTCCGGATGCGGGCGGTGTTCCCGACCTCGGCCACCCGGCCGCGGAACTCCGCGCAGACGACCGCCGCTTCTGCGGTCCACTGCACGGAGGTGTGGGCCACGCTGAACTTCTCGCACAGGACCTGGTTGCCGCAGGTCGCGCACTCCACCGGCTGCATGTCAGGCTCCGGTCTCCGGCGCCGCCGTCCGTTCCGCCTGGAGCCGGGCGAGGTTCGCGGCGACCTCCGCCTTCCAGGACTCGCCCGCCCGGCTGGTGTCGAGCTCGAACTCGAAGCGGCGTGTCATCTCGTCCTTCACGTCCTCGACATCCACGTAGAACTGCTCGTACCAGCGGCGCAGTTGGTAGACCGGGCCGTCCTCCTCGGTCAGCAGCGGGTTGTCGATCCGGGTCTTGTTCTTCCAGATCTCCACGTCCTGCTCGAAACCGGTCTCCAGGCCCGCGGCGGCGAGTCGGGCCGCCTCCGCGGCCTCCTCGTCCGACATCCCGGGCAGCTTCTTGACGATCGCCCCGTACTGGAGCAGGAAGCTGTTCTCGTCGATCGGGTAGTGGCAGTTGATCAGCACCATCTCCATCTCGACGCCCTCGGCCACCGGCGAGAAGAGGTAGTCGATCATGTACGAGGGGCCGTAGTACGAGGCGTCGGAGCGCAGCGGGGTGCTGAGGGTGCCCAGGTCCACGTCCTGACGCGGGGTGCTCTCCATGTACTGGGTGGCGATGTGCCCGTCGAAGACGTTCTTGAAATACGTCGGGAAGCCGTAGTGGACGTAGTAGAAGTGCGCCATGTCCACGACGTTGTCCACGATCTCGCGGCAGTGGGAGCCTTCGACCCGCAGGGTCTTCCAGGTCCAGTCGCTCCACTCGTCGCTGAAGGCGCCCTCGATCCGCGGGATGGTCGCCTCGGCCGGCGGGGGGTTGCCCTGCGGGTCGTGCCAGACGAAGAGCTGCTTGTTCTCCTCGAGGGTGGTCCACGCGCGGGTGCGGGCGCGCGGCGGCACGCGGCGCGCGTAGGGGACGTCCGCGCAGCGGCCGTTACCCGACCAGCGCCAGTCGTGGAAGGGGCAGGCGACGGTGTCGCCCTTGACGCTGCCGTGGGCGAGGTTGCCGCCCATGTGCGGGCAGTAGGCGTTCAGGACGTGCAGCTCGCCGTCGTCCTGGCCCTGAAAGACCACCAGCTTGGTGCCGAACGCCTCGACCTCGTGCGGATTGCCGTCCTTGAAGCTGCCGGCGAGGCCCAGGCAGTGCCAGCCCCGGGCGAAGCGGGCGGGCGGCGTACCGGCCTCGATGACCCGGACCTCTTCGTTGAGTGCGGTCATCTGTACCTCCTGTGCAGTGCGGCTGTGTGCGGGTGCGGCTCACCGCTGGGCGGCGAGTTCCACGGCGATGTCGATGAGCTGGTCCTCCTGGCCGCCGACGAGGCGGCGCTCGCCCGCGCGCAGGAGGATCTCGGCGCCCGGGACGCCGTAGCGTTCGGCCTGCCGGTAGGCGTGCTTGAGGAAGCTGGAGTACACCCCGGCGTGGCCCATCAGCAGGGCGAGCCGGTCGAGTCGGCACTCGTCGTCCATCACCGGGCGGACCACCTCCTCCGCCGCATCGATGATCTTCAGGACGTCGACGCCGGTGCGGATGCCCATCTTGGCGCAGACCGCGACCAGGGCTTCGACGGCGGTGTTGCCCGCACCCGCGCCTAGGCGGCGGGTGGAGCCGTCGATCTGCAGGGCGCCGGCCTTGACAGCCGCGATGGAGTTGCCGGTGCCCAGCGCCAGGTTCTCGTGTCCGTGGAAGCCGACCTGGGCGTCGTCGCCGAGCTCGGCCACCAGGGCCTGGACCCGGGCGGTGACGTCGTCCATCACCATGGCCCCGGCCGAGTCGACCACATACACGCACTGGCAGCCCGCGTCGGCCATGATGCGGCCCTGCTGCGCCAGTTTCTCGGGTGTCGTCGCGTGGGCCATCATCAGGAAGCCCACGGTCTCCAGACCCACCTTGCGGGCGAGCCCGAAGTGCTGGATCGAGATGTCGGCCTCGGTGCAGTGAGTGGCGATACGGCACACGCTCGCGCCGTTCCCGTGGGCGGCCCGGATGTCGTCCTTGACGCCGAGTCCGGGGAGCATCAGGAAGGCGACCTTCGCCTGCCGCGCGGTGTCCACCGCGATCTTGATCAGCTCCTGCTCGGGGGTCTTGGAGAAGCCGTAGGTGAAGGACGAGCCGCCGAGCCCGTCGCCGTGCGTCACCTCGATCACCGGGACACCGGCGCCGTCGAGGGCCGCGACGACGGACCGTACGTCCTCGCCCGTGAACTGGTGCCGCTTGGCGTGCGAGCCGTCGCGCAGCGAGGAGTCGGTGATCCGGATGTCGAGGGTTTCCGAGTAGGGCATGCGGGGAGCTCCTTACGCGCCCGGGGCGAGGAGCGCCTTGGCGAGCTCCTCACCGACCTTGGTGGCGGCGGCGGTCATGATGTCGAGGTTTCCGGCGTAGGGCGGCAGGTAGTCGCCCGCGCCCTCCACCTCCAGGAAGATCGCGACGCGCGCCATCCGGCCGTTCTCCGGGCGCGGCTCGTCGAACTGCGGTTCGCTGCGCAGCCGGTAGCCGGGCACGTAGGAGGCGACCTGTTCGGCGATCTCCTTGACGGACTGGGTGATCGCCGCCCGGTCGGCGTCCTCGGGGATCGCGCAGAAGACGGTGTCGCGCATGATGACAGGTGGCTCGGCGGGGTTGAGGATGATGATCGCCTTGCCGCGCTCGGCGCCGCCGATGGTCTCGATGCCGCGGGCGGTGGTGCGGGTGAACTCGTCGATGTTGGCGCGGGTCCCGGGCCCGGCGGAGACGGAGGCCACCGAGGCGACGATCTCCGCGTACGGCACCGGCACGACGCGGGAGACCGCGTACACCATGGGGATGGTGGCCTGCCCGCCGCAGGTGATCATGTTGACGTTGGGCTTGTCGAGGTGCTCGCGCAGATTGGCGGGCGGTACGACGGCGGGACCGACGGCCGCCGGGGTCAAGTCGACGGCCCGGATGCCGTGTTCTGCGTAGCGCGGGGCGTTGGCCCGGTGGACGTAGGCGGAGGTGGCCTCGAAGACGAGGTCGGGGAGTTCGTCCTGGGCGAGCAGCCAGTCGACACCCTCGTGGCTGGTCTCCAGACCTGCATCACGGGCGCGGGCGAGGCCCTCGCTGCCGGGATCGACGCCGATCATCCAGCGCGGTTCGACGAGTGGGGAGCGCTGCAGCTTGTGGAGCAGGTCCGTGCCGATGTTGCCGGATCCGACGATCGCGGCGGTCGCCTTGGTCTTGGCGGCAGTCATGACGGTGAATCACCTCGGATGAACGAGAGGGAGACCGAGCCCAGCCCGGTGAACTCGGCGGTGAAGGTCTGTCCCGCCGCCACGTCGACGGCGCGGGTGCAGGAGCCGGGCAGCACCACGTGCCCCTTCTTCAGAGGCACGCCGAAGCGAGCCACGGTGCGGGCGAGCCAGGCGACGGAGACGGCCGGGTCACCGAGCACGGCGTCACTGCGGCCCTCGGCCAGCAGCTCACCGCCGCTGGTCAGCCGGGCGTCGATCGCCTTCAGATCCAGTTCGCCGGGGGCGCGGCCCTCGCCGATGACGTATCCGGCGGAGGAGGCGTTGTCCGCGATGGTGTCGGCGATGGCGATCCGCCAGTCGCGGATCCGGCTGTCGATCAGCTCCAGGGCGGGCACGACGCGTTCGGTGGCGGCGAGCACATCCGTCTCGGTGCAGCCCTCGCCGGGCAGGTCGTCGCCGAGGACGAAGCCGACCTCGACCTCGATGCGCGGGCAGCAGTAGCGGGAGACGGGCACCGGGCGGTCCGGGCTCAGCTCCATGTCGGCGAGCAGGTGGCCATAGTCCGGCTCGTCCACCCCCATCATCTGCTGCATGACGGGGGACGACAGTCCGACCTTGTGGCCGCGCACCTCGGCTCCGGCGGCAACGCGGTGCCGGATGTTGACGAGCTGGATCTGGTACGCGTCCTCGGTGTCGATCTCCGGGAAGATCTCGGTCAGCGGGGCGACCGGCGTCCGGCTGTGCTCGGCGGAGCGCAGGATCTCCGCCGCGCGCTGCCTCTGGGGGTCCGTGAGCATGGGGTCCTCTGCGGGGCGTTGGGCTGTCCCGGGAGGTTAGGCGGGGTGCCCTGCGAGCGGGGAGCGGGAATTCCCGCTGACCGGGAAACCTTTCCGGCTTCGGCTGTACGGCGTTCGGCGACGGCCGGGCGTCCGCTGCGGACGCCCGGCCCTCAGTCCCTCACGGTCACCGGGCCCCGTACACCGGCTGCGGGGGCTCGGAGTCGGCGAGCAGTTTCAGCGCTGTCTCGCCGGCTTCGGCCGGGGTCCAGCGGGCGCCCTTGTCGGCGGTGGGGCCCGGGCGCCATCCCTCCATCACGGTGATCCGGCCTGCCTCCGCCTCGAAGACCCGGCCGGTCACCCCGGCACACGCGGCGGAGCCCAGCCAGACGACGAGGGGTGAGACGTTCTCCGGGGCCATGGCGTCGAAGCCGCCCTCCTCGGGGGCCGCCATGGTGTCGGCGAAGGTCTGCTCGGTCATCCGGGTACGGGCGGCGGGGGCGATGGCGTTGACCTGGACGCCGTAGCGGGCCATTTCGGCGGCGGCGACGAGGGTCAGGCCGACGATCCCCGCCTTCGCCGCGGAGTAGTTGCCCTGGCCGACGCTGCCCAGCAACCCGGCTCCCGAGCTGGTGTTGACGACGCGCGCCGCGGGCGTACGGCCGGCCTTCGCCTCGGAGCGCCAGTGTGCGGCGGCGTGCTTCAGCGGCAGGAAGTGGCCCTTGAGGTGGACGCGTACGACGGCGTCCCAGTCGTCCTCGTCGAGGTTGACGAGCATGCGGTCGCGCAGGAACCCGGCGTTGTTGACGAGTGTGTCGAGGCGGCCGAAGGCGTCCAGGGCGGTGGCGATGAGCGAGGCCGCGCCGTCACCGGTGGCGATGTCGCCGCCGTGGGCGACGGCCTCCCCGCCGAGCGCCCGGATCTCCTCGACGACCTGCTGAGCGGGTCCGGCCGCCCCTCCGGTGCCGTCGAGGCCGACGCCGAGGTCGTTGACGACGACCTTGGCGCCCTCGGCGGCGAGAGCGAGGGCGTGCGCGCGGCCGAGCCCGCGCCCGGCGCCGGTGACGACGGCGACGCGTCCGGTGCAGATTCCGGTGGTCATGGGTGTTTCCTGCCTTTCAGGACGGTCAGTGGTTGGCGGTGGCGGCATCGAGGAAGGCGGGGCGCTCCCCTCCGCCGTGGACGAGCAGGCCGGCGCCGCTGACGTACGCGGCACGGTCGGAGGCGAGGAAGACGCAGGCGTCGCCGACGTCCGAGGGCTCCGCGAGCCTGCCGAGCGGCACGGTGCGGCCGACTGCGTCGATGCCCGCCTCGTCGCCGTAGTGCAGCTCGGACAGCTCGGTGCGGACCATGCCGAGGACCACCGTGTTGACCCGTATCGCCGGCGCCCACTCCACGGCCATGGAGCGGGCGAGGTTCTCCAGGCCCGCCTTGGCCGCTCCGTACGCGGCGGTTCCCGGTGACGGGCGGGTACCGCTGACGCTGCCGATCATGGTGATGGAACCGCCCGACTCCTGACTCCGCATCAGCTCGTACGCGGCGAGTGAGGCGTTCAGGGGCGCGAGGAGGTTCAGTTCGACCACCCGGGCGTGCCGTTCGGCTCCGCCCTCGCCGAGCAGCCGGAAGGGGGTCCCCCCGGCATTGTTGACGAGGGTGTCCAACCGCCCGTAGGCCGCCCGCACTCGCTCGAAGAAGGCGTGGACCGCCTCGGGGTCACGCAGGTCGACGGGGTGGAACTCGGCGATCCGCCCCGCCGCCCCGACCGGTTCGTCCGGGGGGCGGCGCGCGCAGGTCACGACCTCCGCGCCCGCGGCGAGCAGGGCCCGGGTGATCCCCGCGCCGACCCCCCGTGTTCCGCCGGTGACGACTGCCACACGTCCGGACAGATCAATGATCGTCGCCAATGGGCACCTCCCGCAGCGGGCGAACCGCTGCTACCTTGCGACCTAACAAATGTTTGGTGGAAAGGTAGCTGATCTGCTCATGGGTGTCTCCACCTCCGCCCCGGAAGCGGGCCTCGCCGTCGTCACCGTGGACTTCCAGCCGGTCAACGCCCTGCCTGTGCAGGGCTGGTACGACCTGGCCGCCGCGGTACGCACCGCCGGGTGCGACCCGAAGGTGCGCTGCGTCGTGCTCACCGCCGCGGGCCGCGGCTTCAACGCCGGCGTCGACATCAAGGAGATGCAGCGCACCGCGGGTCATGAGGCGCTCATCGGCGCCAACCGCGGCTGCTTCGAGGCGTTCTCCGCGGTCTACGACTGCGAGGTCCCGGTGGTCGCCGCCGTGCACGGCTTCTGCCTGGGCGGCGGCATCGGCCTGGTGGGGAACGCCGACGCGATCGTGGCGAGCGAGGACGCCACCTTCGGGCTGCCCGAGCTGGACCGCGGCGCGCTGGGAGCCGCCACCCATCTCGCCCGGCTGGTCCCCCAGCACCTGATGCGCACGCTGTACTACACCTCACGCACCGTCACCGCCGGGGAGCTGCACCGGCACGGCTCGGTCTGGCAGGTGGTCCCGCGCGCACAACTCATGGACGCGGCCATGGGGTTGGCCCGGGAGATCGCAGCGAAGGACGGACATCTCATCCGCCTCGCCAAGGCCGCGATCAACGGCATCGACCCGGTCGACGTCCGCCGCAGCTACCGCTACGAGCAGGGCTTCACCTTCGAAGCCAACCTCAGCGGCATCGCAGACAAACACCGCGACGCGTTCGTATCGGCCAAGGAGGACCGGAGTTGAGGGACAAGACGATGACCCCCGAGGAGGCCGTCGGCCGTCTTCGCAGCGGCATGACGATCGGCATCGGCGGCTGGGGTGCGCGGCGCAAGCCGATGGCGCTGGTACGGGCGCTTCTCCGCTCGGACATCACCGACCTGACCGTGGTCTCCTACGGCGGCCCGGACGTCGGGTTGCTGGCGGCCGCCGGGAAGGTCCGCAAGCTGGTCTCGGCGTTCGCGACCCTCGACTCGATCCCGCTGGAACCGCACTTCACCGCTGCCCGGCAGCGGGGCGCGTTCGAGCTGGTGGAGCTGGACGAGGCGATGTTCATGTGGGGACTGACGGCCGCCGTGCACCGGCTGCCGTTCATGCCGATCCGGGCCGGCCTGGCCTCGGACGTGATGCGGGTCAACCCGCAGCTGCGGACGGTGAGATCACCGTACGACGACGGCGAGGAGCTGGCCGCCGTCCCCGCCCTGCGCCTGGACGCCGCGCTCGTCCACCTCAACCGGGCCGATGTCCACGGCAACGGCCAGTACCTCGGCCCCGACCCGTACTTCGACGACCTGTTCTGCGAGGCCGCCGACGCCGCGTACGTCTCCTGCGAGCGGATCGTGGACACCGCCGACCTCCTCAAGGAGGCCGGCCCACAGACGCTGTTGGTCAAGCGCGCGTTCATGGACGGTGTCGTCGAGACGCCGAACGGCGCGCACTTCACCTCCTGCGCCCCGGACTACGACCGCGACGAGGCGTTCCAGCGCGCCTACGCCCAGGCCGCCCGCGACCCGGAGGCCTGGCGGGCCTTCGCCGACCGGTTCCTGTCCGGCGACGAGGACGCCTACCAGGCCGCGGTGGCGGCGTTCCACAAGGAGGAAGCGTGATCACGACGAAGGCGACGCGGGCCGAGACGTGCGTTCTGGCGTGCGCCGAGGCCTGGCGGGGCGCGGGCGAGGTCCTGGCCAGCCCGATGGGCACGATCCCGGCGATCGGAGCCCGGCTGGCGAAGCTCACCTTCTCCCCCGACCTGCTGCTGACCGACGGCGAGGCGCTGCTCATCGGCGACGTCCCTGCCATCGGCGCCAAGGCGGAGGTGGTCGAGGGCTGGCTGCCGTACCGCCAGCACCTGGCACTGGTCGCCACCGGGCGGCGGCACGTGATGATGGGCGCGAGCCAGCTCGACCGGCACGGCAACCAGAACATCTCCTGCATCGGCGACTGGACCCGGCCCGTCCGCCAGCTGCTGGGCGTGCGCGGCGCTCCGGTCAACACCCTCAACAACCCGACCAGTTACTGGGTGCCGCGGCATTCGCGGCGGGTGTTCGTGGAGCACGTCGACATGGTCTGCGGGGTCGGCTACGACCGTGCCGCCGCGGCCGGGCCCTCCGCAACCCGCTACCACCGCATCGCGCACGTCGTCACCGACCTGGGCGCCTTCGACTTCGAGACCCCGGACCGGACGATGCGGCTGCGCTCGCTGCACCCCGGGGTCACCGTCGAGCAGGTCGCCGAGGCCACCGGTTTCCCGCTCACGATCCCCGACGAGGTGCCGTACACCCGCGAGCCCACCGACGCGGAACTGCGCCTGATCCGTGAAGTCATCGACCCCAAGGGGACGCGCGAGCGCGAGGTGCCCCCGGCATGACGGAGATCAGGATCGAGACCCCCCTGACCAAGCTCGTCGGTATCCGGCACCCCATCGTGCAGACCGGCATGGGGTGGGTGGCCGGACCTCGCCTGGTCTCGGCAGCCGCGGGCGCCGGAGCGCTCGGTATCCTCGCGTCCGCCACCATGACCACCGCACAGCTCCGCTCCGCCGTCCGCGAGGTGAAGTCCCGCACGGACGCGCCCTTCGGAGTCAATCTGCGGGCGGACGCCGGGGACGCGGCCGAACGCGTACGCATCATCATCGAGGAGGGCGTGAAGGTCGCCTCGTTCGCACTCGCGCCCTCCCGGGAGCTGATCGCACGGCTCAAGGACGCCGGGGTGGTCGTCGTTCCCTCCATCGGCGCCCGGCGGCACGCCGAGAAGGTCGCCGCGTGGGGCGCCGACGCGGTGGTGGTGCAGGGCGGCGAGGGCGGCGGCCACACCGGCGACGTCGCCACCACCGTCCTGCTCCCGCAGATCGTGGACGCCGTGGACATCCCGGTCGTCGCGGCCGGCGGCTTCCACGACGGCCGCGGCCTGGTCGCCGCACTGGCCTACGGCGCCGCCGGAATCGCCATGGGCACCCGGTTCCTGCTCACCTCCGACAGCACCGTCCCCGACGCGGTCAAGTCCCGTTACCTGGCCGCGTCGGTCCAGGACGTCACCGTCACCACCAAGGTCGACGGCCTGCCGCACCGGATGCTGCGCAGCGAACTGGTTGATGCCCTGGAGAACTCGGGACAAACCGCCGCACTGCTCCGGGCGATCCGCCACGCGGCGGCGTTCAAGAAGCACACCGGTATGAGCTGGTCCCGGATGGTGCGCGACGGCCTGGCCATGAAGCACGGCAAGGAACTGACCTGGAGTCAGGTGCTGCTGGCCGCCAACACCCCCATGCTGCTCAAGGCATCCATGGTCAAGGGCCGCACCGACCTCGGCGTGATGGCCTCCGGCCAGGTCGCGGGGCTGATCGACGACCTGCCGTCCTGCACCGACCTCGTCGACCGCATCATGGCCGAGGCCCAGGCCACCCTCCGCGCCCTGCCGCCGGCGGATTGAATCCCCACTCCTGGAGTTGATCTCATGCGTGCTGCAGGCATCCGCCGTACGACCGGAGCGGTGGTCTCCGCCGTGGTCGTCGGCTGTCTCACCGCTCACGCCGCGGCCGGTGCTTCTCCGGCACCGCCCGCGGCCACCGCCACCGCGCCTCGTGAGAACGGCGTGGAGACGGTCCGCCACATCGTCCTCGACGGGGCGGTCAACGTCCGCGACCTCGGTGGCTACCGTACGGTGACGGGCCGCGAGGTGCGCTACGGTCAGGTCTTCCGCGCCGACGCCCTCGGGAAACTGACCGACGCGGACATCGCGAAACTGTCCACGCTGCACCTGCACACCGTCGTGGACTTCCGCATCCCGGACGAGGTCCGGCGCGACGGCGCCGACCACCTTCCGGACGGCCTCACCGTGACCTCCCGGCCCGTGGACGACCTCGGATTGTCCGCCAGGATCCTGGAGGTCATCGGCTCCAAGGACCCGGTCAGGCAGCGGGAGATGCTGGGCGACGGGAAGGCGGAGCAGCTGATGCGCTCCGTCTACCGCGCCTTCGTCACCGACGCGGACGACCGCCGTCAGTTCGCCGAGACCCTGCGGGACATCGCGGACCACAAGCGGTCTCCGCTGCTGTACCACTGCACCGCGGGCAAGGACCGCACCGGCTGGATGAGCTACCTCCTGCTGCGTGCCGTCGGTGTCCCGTCCGAGACCGCTGAAAAGGACTACCTGCTCTCCAACGGCTTCCGTGCGGAGACCGACCGCAGGACCCGCGAGGGCCTGAAGAAGGCCGGCCTGATGGAGGACCCGGACCTGCTCATCCCGCTCCAGGAAGTCCGAGAGGACTATCTCGCGGCGGCCCTGGACCAGGCCGAGCACGACTACGGCGGCCTCTACGGCTATCTGACGCAAGGCCTCGGCCTCGACACCCCGACCCTGGCGAAGCTCCGCGCCGGACTGCTGAGATGAGAGATCACCCCGCATCCTGAAACCGGGATGACGCCGTTCAGCGACAGCCTGATCACCTCGGGCGGATACCGGGCGGTTCCGGGAGTTCCGGCACTGCGGCGGCCGGCGGCTGCTGGGACTCGGCATCGGCCGGCTGAAGGAGGAGTACGCAGCCGGCGCCCCTGCGCTACCGGGACAGGGGCGCCGGCTGGAGGAGTGCATGGGCGCGATGCGCGCGTTGTGGGCCGGCGGCCCCGCCTCGCACCAGGGGCGGCACGTCTCCTTCGCCCTGAGGACTTCTCCCGTCAGGCCGACCTGCTGCGCGATGCCGCACGCGAGGCGGGGCGGACCGAGAACGCCGTGGAGATCACGGTGTGGCCCGGCTCCTTCGACCGCGCCCGCGAGTCCGACCCGTCCTGGGTGCGCGGCTTCACCGAGCCGGGTGCGACCCGCCTCGTCATCCCCCGTATCCGGGGCGCGGACGGCCAGACGGGCTCGCGAGGTCCAGGTCATCGACACCGTCGTCCTCGCAGGCGACCAGGTTGCGGGGTGGCTGCGGCGTCGTCTTCCTGAAGCGCCATCAGGAAGCAGGTGTGCGGCGGTCGTACGTCAGAGGCGTTCGATGATGGTGACGTTGGCCTGGCCGCCGCCCTCGCACATGGTCTGCAGGCCGTAGCGGCCGCCGGTGCGCTCCAGTTCGTGCAGCAGCGTGGTCATGAGCTTGGTGCCGGTGGCGCCCAGGGGGTGTCCGAGGGCTATGGCGCCGCCGTTGACGTTGACCTTCTCCGGGTCGGCGCCGGTCTCCTTCAGCCATGCCAGCACCACAGACGCGAAGGCCTCGTTGATCTCGACCAGGTCGATGTCGTCGAGCGTCATCCCGGCCTTCTTCAGCGCGTGGGCCGTGGCCGGTATCGGCGCGGACAGCATCCGGATCGGGTCCTCGCCGCGTACGGACAGGTGGTGGATGCGGGCGCGCGGGGTGAGCCCGTGCTCGCGTACGGCCCGCTCGGAGGCGAGCAGCATCGCCGAGGCGCCGTCGGAGACCTGGGAGGAGACGGCGGCGGTGAGGCGGCCGCCGTCGATCAGCGGCTTCAGGGCCGCCATCTTCTCCAGGCTGGTGTCGCGGCGGGGGCCTTCGTCGGTGGTGACGTCGCCGTAGGGGACGAGTTCGCGGTCGAAGCGGCCCTCGTCGATGGCGCGGAGGGCCCGCTGGTGGGAGCGCAGGGCGAACTCCTCCATGTCGCGGCGGGATATGTGCCACTTCTCGGCGATGAGTTCGGCGCCGTGGAACTGGTTGACCGGCTGGTCGCCGTAGCGGGCGCGCCAGCCCGCGGAGCCGGCGTACGGGCCCTCGGTCAGCCCCAGCGGCTCGGCCGCCTGGCGGCTGGCGAAGGCGATGGGGATCTGCGACATGTTCTGCACACCGCCCGCGACCACCAGATCCTGGGTGCCGGAGAGGACACCTTGGGCGGCGAAGTGCAGGGCCTGCTGGGAGGAGCCGCACTGGCGGTCGACGGTCACACCGGGGACCTCCTCGGGCAGTCCCGCGGCGAGCCAGCAGGTGCGGGCGATGTCGCCGGCCTGCGGACCGACGGTGTCCAGGCAGCCGAGGACGACGTCCTCGACGGCGGCCGGGTCGACGCCCGAGCGCTCCATCAGCGCCTTCAGCACATGGGCGCCGAGGTCGGCGGGGTGGACGGCGGCGAGCCCGCCGCTGCGCCTGCCGACCGGGGTGCGTACGGCTTCGACGATGTATGCCTCGGGCATGCCTGCTGCTCCTTCTGTGAGGTTTCCAGTGTCATTCGCGGACGGCGATGCCCTCCAGCACCATGGACAGGTACTGGCGGGCGATCTCCTCGGGGCTGTGCTGTCCGCCCGGCCGGTACCAGGACGCGGCGACCCAGACGGTGTCGCGCAGGAAGCGGTAGGTGAGCCGGATGTCCAGGTCGGCGCGGAAGACCTGAGCGGCCACCCCGCGCTCCAGCGTGCCCAGCCACGCCTTCTCGAACCTGGCTTGCGAGTCGGTGAGGTAGCGGAATCGCGGCTGGTCCAGCAGGTGCTTGGACTCCTTCTGGTAGATGGCGACGGCGGCACGGTGCCGGTCGATCTCCCGGAAGGATTCCGTCACGAGCGCCTCGAGCGTCTCCCGGGGGCCGAGCCCGGAAGCGAGCACGGCGTCGTAGCGGGCCCACAGCTCGTCCAGGAAGGTGGAGAGGATTTCGTCGAGCATCGACTCCTTGGAGTCGAAGTGGTAGTAGAGGCTGCCTGCAAGCATCCCGGCGGCGTCGGCGATCTTGCGGACGGTGGTGGCGTTGTATCCCTGCGCGGCGAACACCTCGGCGGCGGTCGCCAGCAGTTCTTCGCGCCGCTCGGGCGACGGGCTCACCGTGGTCTTCTCGCTGTTCTTCGGCACCCAGCCATTCTCGCCTCACGGGTGCTGGCTGCTGACCGACAGGACTTCCCCGGTCAGGTACGAGGAGTAGCCGCTGGCGAGGAAGACGATGACATTGGCCACCTCCCACGGCTCGGCGTAACGCCCGAACGCCTCGCGGTCGGTCAACTCCGCCAGCAGCTCGGGGGTGGTGACCTTGGCCAGGTGCGGGTGCATGGCCAGGCTCGGCGAGACGGCGTTGACGCGTACGCCGTACTCGGCGGCCTCCAGCGCGGCGCAGCGGGTCAGGGCCATGACCCCGGCCTTGGCTGCGGCGTAGTGCGCCTGGCCCTTCTGTGCGCGCCAGCCGACCACGGAGGCGTTGTTGACGATGACGCCCCCGCCGCCCACCGCCCTCATCCGGCGCAGGGCGGCGCGGGTACATCGGAAGGTGCCGTTCAAGGTGACGTCGAGGACCCTCCCCCACTGATCGTCGCTCATCTCGACCAGGTCGGCGGTGCCGCCGAGGCCGGCGTTGTTCACCACGATGTCGAGCCGGCCGTGGCGTTCCTCGGCGAGGTCGAACAGCGCGGCGACCTGTGCCTCGTCGGTCACGTCGCAGGGCAGCGCCGACACCCGGTCCGTGCCGAACTCGGCGGCCAGCTCGGCCTCGGACTCCTTGAGCCTGCGGGCGTGGGCGTCGGAGACGACGACGGTGGCGCCTTCCTCCAGCAGCCGCCGTGCCGTCGCCCCGCCGATGCCCGCGCCCGCGGCGGCGGTGATGACGGCGGTGCGGCCGGTGAGCAGACCGTGGCCGGGGACGTACGGCGGCCGCGTGTGCGCAGCGGTCATGGGCGGGCCTCCTTGGGCAGGCCGAGGACGCGCTCGGCGATGATGTTCCGCTGGATCTCGTTCGACCCGGCGTAGAGGGTGTCGGAGCGGGAGAAGAGGAACAGCCGCTGCCAGTCGGTCAGGTCGTACGGCTCGCCGGCCGCGAGCATGCCGCCGGCACCGCAGACGTCCATGGCGAGTTCGCCCAGCTCCCGGTGCCAGGTGGCCCAGAAGATCTTCCCGATCGAGGCTTCGGGGCCGGGGGCCCCGGCCGCGACGCCCTTCAGCATGCGCAGGGCGTTGAACCGGATCGTCTCCAGACCCGTCCAGGCCCGGGCGATACGGTCGCGGATCAGCGGGTCCGCGGCCGCGCCGTTGCGCTTCGCCAGCTCGATGACCGCCTCCAGCTCGCGGCGGAAGCCGACCTGCTGGCCCAGGGTGGACACCCCGCGTTCGAAGCCGAGGGTGGCCATGGCGACCTGCCACCCCTCTCCCGGCGCCCCGACGATGTGCGACGCCTCCGCGCGGACCCCGTCGAAGAACACCTCGTTGAACTCGGAGGTGCCGGTCAGCTGGGTGATCGGCCGGATCTCGACACCCGGCTGGTCCAGCGGCACCAGCAGGTAGGACAGCCCCTGATGCCGGGTGGAGCCGGGCTCGGTGCGGGCGAGGACGAAGCACCAGTGGGACTCGTGCGCGAGCGAGGTCCAGGTCTTCTGCCCGGTCACCACCCACTGCGTCCCCTGCCGCTCGGCCCGGGTCCGTACGTTCGCCAGGTCCGACCCGGCGTCCGGCTCGCTGTAGCCCTGGCACCACAGCTCCTCCACCGCCACGATCGGCGGGAGGAACCGCTCGCGCTGCTCGGGTGTGCCGAAAGCGATCAGGGTGGGTCCGAGGAGCTGCTCGCCGATGTGGTTCACGCGGGCGGGGGCGTCCGCGAGCGCGTACTCCTCATGGAAGGCGACCTGTTGCTCCAGGGTCGCGCCCCGGCCGCCGTACTCCTTCGGCCATCCGACGCAGGTCCACCCAGCGGCCGCCAAGTGCCGCTCCCAGGCCAGGCGTTCGGCGAAGGCCTCGTGTTCCCGTCCCGGCCCGCCGCGCCCGCGCAGGTCCGCGAACTCACCGGTGAGGTTGGCCCGCAGCCAGGCGCGGATCTCCGTGCGGAACTCCTCGACGCTGCTCATGGCGGTACGTTAACCTACCAAACACTTGTTAGGGAAGGAGGGGCTGATGTCCGCTGCCCACGACGAGGCCCGGGCGATGCCCGACGGCCCGGTGCTCTACGAGAAGCGGGGCCCGGTCGCTACCGTCACCATGAACCGGCCCGACTACCGCAACGCCCAGAACTCCGCGATGACCTACGCCCTGGACCGCGCCTTCTACCGCGCTGCCGACGACGACGAGGTCAAGGTCATGGTCCTCGCCGGCACGGGAAAGCACTTCTCCGCCGGGCACGACATCGGCAGCCCCGAGCGTGACGCCCACCTGCCGTTCGCCCGCAAGGCCGGACTGTGGTGGGACCACTCGGACAAGGCGGGCGCCGAAGGCCGCTTCGCCCGCGAGTCCGAGGTCTACCTGGGCATGTGCCGCCGCTGGCGCGAGCTGCCCAAGCCCGTGATCGCCTCGGTGCAGGGCGCATGCGTCGCGGGCGGGCTGATGCTCGCCTGGGTCTGTGACCTGATCGTCGCCTCCGACGACGCGTTCTTCGCCGACCCCGTGGTGCGGATGGGCATCCCCGGTGTCGAGTTCTTCGCCCACCCGTGGGTGATGCCCCCGCGGATCGCCAAGGAGTTCCTCTACACCGGTGACCGGATGAGCGCCCGGCGGGCGTACGAGATCGGCATGGTCAACCGGGTGGTGCCACGCGAGGAACTGGCCGACCGGACCATGGAGTTGGCGGAGCAGATCGCCGACATGCCGCGGATGGGCCTGGCGCTGACCAAGCGCGCGGTCAACCAGGCCGAGGACCTGCAGGGGCTGCACGCCGGGCTGGACTCCGTGTTCGGACTGCACCACCTCGCCCACGCCCACAACGCCGAGACCGCCGAGGACTCCCTCGGCGGCATGGACATCCGCGCCATGAAGGCGGCCGGAACGAAGGAGGCCTGATGGACCTGGAATTCTCCGCCGCGGAGGACGCCTTCCGGGCCGAGGCCCGCGCCTGGCTCGCCGCCCACGTCCCGGACACCCCGCTGCCCTCCCTGGAGACAGCGGAGGGCTTCGCGGCCCACCGGCAGTGGGAGCGCACGCTGTTCGCCGACCGCTGGTCGGTGGTCTCCTGGCCCGAGGACTACGGCGGCCGGGGCGCCTCGATCCTGCAATGGCTGATCTTCGAGGAGGAGTACTACGCCGCCGGCGCGCCTGGACGCGTCAGCCAGAACGGCATCAGCCTCCTCGCCCCCACCCTCTTCGAGCACGGCACGGCCGAGCAGCGCGCCCGGATCCTGCCGCCCATGGCGAGCGGCGAGGCGATCTGGGCCCAGGCCTGGTCCGAACCGGAAGCAGGCTCGGACCTCGCCTCGCTGCGCTCCACCGCCGTACGGACCGACGGCGGCTGGCGCTTGAGCGGCCAGAAGACCTGGTCGTCGCGGGCCGCGTTCGCCGACCGGGCCTTCGGCCTCTTCCGCAGCGACCCGGACGCCCCGAAGCCCCACCAGGGACTGACGTATCTGATGTTCCCGCTGGACGCCGAAGGAGTGACCGTACGGCCCATCGGGCGGCTGGACGGCAAGCCCGCCTTCGCCGAGCTGTTCCTCGACGGGGTCTTCGTGCCCGACGAGGACGTCATCGGCGAGCCCGGACAGGGCTGGCGGGTGGCGATGAGCACAGCGGGCAACGAGCGCGGGCTCACCCTGCGCAGCCCCGGCCGGTTCACCGCGGCCGCCGTCCGCCTCACCGCCCTGTGGCGCGGCCAGGCCGACCCCTCCGACACCGCGCTGCGCGACCGGGTGGCCGACGCGGTGATCGGCGCCCGCGCCTACCAGCTGTTCACCTACGCAGGCGCCTCCCGCCTGGCCGCGGGGAGCCGGATCGGCGCGGAGTCCAGCCTGAACAAGGTCTTCTGGTCGGAGCTGGACATCGCGCTCCACGAGACCGCCCTCGACCTGCTCGGCCCGTACGGAGAACTCGCCGACGGCGCCCAGGAGGCCCCCTCCCACGGCAGCTGGGCCGAGGGTCACACCTTCTCCCTCGCCGGTCCCCTCTACGCCGGGACCAATGAGATCCAGCGCGACATCATCGCCGAGCGGCTGCTCGGCCTGCCGAAGGGACGCCGGTGATGCGATTCCTCCTCGACGACGAGCAGCGGGAGTTCGGCCGCACCCTGGACGGCCTGCTGGAGGCGGCCGGCACACCGGCGGTCGTACGGGCCTGGGCGGCCGGGGACACCGCACCCGGCCGCGCCCTGTGGGCCCGCCTGGCCGAGGCCGGCGTGTTCGCCCTCGCCGTGCCGGAGCAGCACGACGGGCTCGGCCCGCTCCCCGTCGAACTCGCCGTCGCCTTCGGCGAGCTGGGCCGCCACGCGGTGCCGGGGCCGCTGGTGGAGACGGTGGCCGCGGCCGCCCTCCTCGACCGCCTGGGCGACGGTGACGTGACGCGGACGTGGCTGCCGCAGATCGCCTCCGGCAAGGCCGTCGTCTCGCTGTGCGGACCGGGAGCGAGCAGCCCCTACGCCCTGGACGCGGACGCGTCCGACGCCGTGTTCGTCATCGACGGCGACACGCTGCGGGTGGCCGACGGGCACGGGCCGGTCCAGCCGTCCCTCGACCCGGCCCGGCGACTGGCCCGGCCACACGGCGGAACCGTCCTGGCCCACGGGCCCCAGGTGATCGCGGCGGCCGCGCACGCCGCCGATGTCGCGGCCCTGGCCACGGCCGCCCAGGCCCTCGGGCTGGGCCGAGCCCTCCTCGCCCGCACCGTCGGCTACGTCGGGCAGCGCACCCAGTTCGGGGTCGCCATCGGCTCCTTCCAGTCGGTCAAGCACCGGCTCGCCGACACGCTCATCGCCCTGGAGTTCGCCGAGCCTCTTCTGCACGCCGCGGCTCTCGCGCTGGCCACGGCAGATCCGGCCGCAGGCCGGGAGATCGCAGCGGCGAAAGTCTCCGCCGGCGAGGCGGCGTACGCGGCGGCCCGTACGGCCCTGCAGCTTCACGGGGCCGTCGGATACACCGAGGAGCTGGACCTCTCCCTGTGGATCCGCAAAGCGCGCCCTCTCCGGGACGCATGGGGCACCCCCGCTGCCTGCCGCGACCGCGTCCTCGCCCCCTGAGATCGGGCCCCCGCTGCCGTTCGCCGACAGGCCGCTCTCCTCCTCGGGAGTCGTCCCCAGGACGAGGAGAAACCCGGAGCCGAGCTGCGGCACACCACACGGAGCCATACGAAAGGAGCAGCTGAGTGAGACTGACGGAGGAGCAGGAAGAGCTGCGGGCCGCTGTGCGGTCGCTGCTCGCACGCCACGACGGCGCGGCGGCCTGGCGGCCCCTGACCGAGCAGATCGGCGTGGCGGGACTCGCCGTCCCGGAGGACTACGGCGGCGCGGGCTGCGGGGCCCGGGAAGTCCACGTGGTCATGGAGGAGTTGGGGCGTGAGCTGATCCCCGCGCCCTACCTCGGCTCCGCGGTGCTCACGGTGCAGGCGCTGCTCGCGTCCGGTGACCGGGCGGCCTGCGCACGACTGCTCCCGTCCCTCGCGGACGGCCGCACGGTGGGCGGGCTGGCCTGGGCCGAGCAGAGTTCCTGGGACGCCTCGGCGATCCGGGCCGCCGCGACACCCGGACCCGGCGGAACATGGCGGATCACCGGAGCGAAGCATCACGTGCTGAACGGCACGGAGGCCGATGTGCTGCTGGTCGCCGCCCGTACGGCTGCCGGCGTCTCGCTCTTCGAAGTGGCCGTGGACGGCACGGGTGTACGACGCGAGGCGGCCGTGACGATGGACCAGACCCGGGCCCAGGCCCGGGTCATCCTCGACGGCGCCGAGGGACGGCTGATCGGTACGGACGGCCAGGGCAGCAGGGTGCTGGCACACGTCCTGGACGTCGCCTGCACGGCACTGGCCGCCGAGCAGGTAGGCGCGGCCGAGCGCTGCCTCGAGCTGACGGTCGCCTACGCCCGGGAGCGCGTCCAGTTCGGCCGCACCGTCGGCTCCTTCCAGGCGGTGAAGCACCGGCTGGCAGACGCGTACGTGCTGGTGGAGTCGGCGCGTTCGGCGGCGCTCGGCGCGGCGTTCGCAGCCGCCGACGACTCACCGGCACTGCCCCGCTATGCGGCCGTCGCCAAGTCCGCCTGTTCGGAGGCGTTTTCCGCAGTCGCGGGCGAGATGATCCAGCTGCACGGCGGCATAGCCATCACCTGGGAGCACGCCGCCCACCGCTACTTCAAACGCGCCCACGGATCGGGCCAGCTGTTCGGCTCACCAGCCTGGCACCGCAGCCGGCTGGCCGCCGGCCTGGGCCTCACCCCGGCCTGACCGAACGGGGCACTTGACGCACGAACCCGGCCGGTATCCAATCAAGATATTCCGATTAGAAATATTCCTACTAGGAATAAGAGAGGAAGTAATGTCCACACTCACCCCCAAGGCCGTTCCCCTGCGGACCTCGCAGGTCGACGAAGCGGCGATGCGGGAAGTACTCAGCAGCTTCTGCACCGGGGTCGCGGTGATCACCGCGACGCAGCCCGGCGGGCGACCCGCCGGAATGGCCGTCCAATCGTTCTCCTCGGTGTCGCTGGACCCGCCCCTGGTGTGCTTCTGCCCGGCACAGACCTCGTCCACCTGGCCGAAGATCCGCGCGGCCGGGCGCTTCGCCGTCAACATCCTCTCGGCGGACCAGCAGCAGCTGTGCCGGCGGTTCGCCGTGACCGGCGGGGACAAGTTCGCCGGGGTCGACTGGCAGCCCGGCCTGAACGGCGCACCGCTGCTCGACGGGGCGCTCGCGACAATCGAGTGCGACCTGGCGGGGACCTTTCCCGGCGGCGACCACGTGATCGCGCTGGGCAGGGTCACCGCGCCGGCGTCCGCGGACGGGATCCGGGACACCGACCCGCTCCTGTACTTCCGCAGGACCTACGGGCGCCTGCGTTCCAGCTCTTCCAGGTCGGCCAGCATCGCGTCGGCCAGGTCCCGCTCCGAGGCGTAGTACCGCTCCGCCCACTTGAGGGTGAGCACGGGGTAGGCCCACGCCTCCTCGGCACGGCCGCCCTCGGCGTCGGCCTCGGCACGCTGCCGCATGGTCTCGGCGTACTCCCGGTGCCGGGCGAGCACTTCGCGCATCTGCTCCGGTTCCAGCAGGTGGCCGAGCCACAGTCGTAGCATGACGCCGTGCTTGAGCACCGGTGGCTCCACCGGTGCCTCGCGCGCCCAGGTGCGGACCGCCTCCATCCCCTCGTCGGTGATCCGGTAGACCCGTTTGTCGCGGTTGCCGGTCTCCTGCGCGACCATCCGCGAGGTGACGTAGCCGGCGTTCTCCAGGCGCTTGAGCTCACCGTAGATCTGGCTGAACGAAGGGCTCCAGTAGAAGAAGCGCAGCGACCAGTCCGCCCACTTCTTCAGGTCGTACCCGGACAGCTCCTCACCGAAGGAGAGCAGTCCGAGCACCGCCCAACTGGTCGCCGGGAGGCCCGGGCGCTCCGCATCGCCACCGCTCTTCGCACCGCTCATCCTCTGCTCAGCCACACCGGCAGTCTACGGAGCCGTGCGGGCCGTCCCGCCCAGGTCCCGGGGACGACGGCCGCCCGGCGCAGGCTGTACGAGGGCGCGTGCGACTGTGCAGCCCCGCGTGCAACCGCACACTCCGATCGAAGCCACGGAGAATGCGACGGCGGGTCCCTCCGTTCCAGGCAGCTGGGGTGCCCGCGGTTCGTTTTACCGCTTGGGCAAGGCGCTACGTCGCGGCTCCGTGGCCGAGGCGTGGCGCACCACTGACCAGGCCCTCGGTCACCCGTGAGCGTGTACGACTTCGACTCGGATCACGGTCGGCTCTACCTGATCACGGAGCTCGTCGAGGGCTGGACCCTGGACCGGGGACGCGCGCCGCGCGGCACCCTGGCCCGCACGAGGCGGCCGGTATCGCGGTGCAGAAGGCGGCCGCGCCGGTCACCACCGCCCGCATCAGCGACCCTCGGGCCCGGTGACCGCCGGCGCCGCCGCCGGGGGCAGGCCTGCGAGGACCGAGTCTGCGCGACGGCGCCAGGTGTAGCGCTCCAGGAGTTGCCGGCGTGCCTCGTCGCCGAGCCTGCGGCGCAGTGGCCCGTCCGCGAGCAGTTCGGTCAGCGCGTCAGCCCATGCGTCGGTGTCGTCGGGCGGGCGCAGCAGGCAGTTGACCCGGTCCTGCAGGACCTCGCGCAGTACGGGAAGGTCCGAGACGATCATGGGGAGTCCGTGGGCCATGTACTCGAACACCTTCATGGGAGAGGTCCAGCGGCCGATCTCGTCGAGCTTGCCCCAGGTGTAGACCTTGCTCTCATGGGGGGACAGGAGTAGGTCGAAGTTGCGGTAGTAGGAGGGGAGTTCCGTCGGCGGGCGGTGCCCGTGGAAGTGCACGTTGGACAGGTCGCAGCTCGTTTCCCAGCGTTCGCGGTACTCGGGGGTGCCGCCGACGAGGTGGAAGTCGAGGCCCGGGAAGCGGCGGGCGAGGCGGAGGATGAGGCCGATGCCGCGCCCTTCGTAGAGATGACCGACGTAGCCGATCCGCGGCACGTCCGGGCGGCCGGGGAGCTGTCGGAGCGGCCGGTCGGGAGTGGGATCGACCGGATCGGCGCAGTCGGGGGCCACGAGGATGGGCAGGGCACCCAGGTCGGCGTACGTGCTCCGCAGGTCGTGGGCGAGGGCGTGGGTGATGGTGACGAGGCGCGTGAGCCGTGGTCGGGCCAGCAGATCGCGTTCGGTTCCGGCCGGTTCGAGGTCCCTGCGCAGCTGATGGGCCTCGTAGACGAACGGGGCCAGGTCCGCCGCGGCGCAGAGGCCGTACGGGTCCCGTCCGTAGACGAGCTCCGGCACTCCGTCGCGTTCCAGCAGGCCCCGTACGCGTTCGGCACGTTTCCAATAGCCGGAGGGCGTGTAGTCCGCAACGGGGACCGTGCGGATAGGGAACCGGTGGCGCACACCGTAATAGGCGTACGGGTCTTCGGCGGGATGGGAGCCGGGGAGGGTGTACAAGGTGACCTCGTGGCCGGCGGCGGTGAAAGCGTCGCACATGCGCATGACGTGGACGCCGTTGGCGAAGACGGAAGGGATGCTTCCGGCATGCAGGTAGGCGAGGCGCATCTCCCCGGCTTCTCCTCCTCGTGGGCCGCGATCGGACGAGGCGCCCGGGGTCCCCGGAGCCCGGTTCACGGCATGTCTCACTCGACAGCATGAATTGACGAGGCGTCAAGAGGTCTGATTCGGAAGGCATTTGCTGACCGCTCCACAGGATCCGGCATTCATGTCCGGGCAGGCGGGGCACGCCGCGGATCGGGGCGTCCCCGCCGGTGGCAGCGTGTGCGTGATGTCGCGATTACCGCTTGTGAGGGGTTGCCGGCCTGCCTAGCGTGACGTTGCCGGACGTCCCCGACAGCCGGTGGAGCCGGTAATTCGAAGGGAGATCGGGATGGAAGACATCGAGCAGATCCCCGAGGACGAGCTGCCCGAGCTCGCGTTGATGGTCGACATACCGAGCAGCTGACGCGGCTTCACGTCGTTGCGGGCGGTAGGCCGGGACACCGCGTCCGGCCCACCGCTCGTCCGTCCAGGGACCTGGAGGTGTCCGCGGTGCGTGTCGCACCCGACGCACGGCAGAGCGCTGAGGAACGTACGGTCCTGGTCCGCATGACCCGGTCTGCCCTGGCCCGGGCCGGACTGGCGGTGACCCCGGCCGAGGCCGCACACCCTGCCGTCGTCGAGATCGCGCATCTCGCGCAGCGGGGGGTGCACGTCGGTACTGCGGACCCCGAGCGCATCGGCCGGCTCGGCCGCATGCTCGACTGGGCGCGCGCCGGCATCACCGGCCCGCCGCCGCCCGCCGCCACCCGGCCTGTCGAGCCGGCAGCGCCCGCCCCGCACCTCGAACGCAGCGTCGCCCGCGCCCGTAACAGCCTGCCGGCCCGGGACGATGGCGCGGGAAAGCCACGGGAATCCGCCCTTGTCGCGTGGCGCGAGCACGACCGCGAGAGGCTCCGCGAGACCATCGCGCTGCTGACGGCGGCCTGGCCCGAGGCCTGGGCGGAGCTGGAGGAGGTCCTGTTCCAGGTAGCCCTGCTGGACGGGTCGGCCATCGACGGGTTCACCGACTTCGGGGTCCACGGTGCGGTGTTCATCCACCGGGACCGCCTGGGGCCCGGCCCCGGTGCCCTGCCGGGCACGGTCCGCCTGGCCGAAGCACTGGTCCACGAGGGCGCGCACACCCGCTGCAACGCCGCGTCCGTCGCCGCCGCGCCCTTTCTGCGGCCGGCACAGGGCGAGGCGCAGCTGGTCGCCACCCCGCTGCGGATCGACCCGCGTCCACTGACCGGTCTGTTCCAGCAGGTGGTCGTGCTGGCCCGGAGCGTGATGCTGTACGAACGGGTTCTGGACTCGGGTACCGAGGCCTCGGCGTCGGCGGCCGTACGGTTGCGCCGGGACGAGCTGGCCGCCGACGCCCTCGCGGGGGTGCGGACGCTGATGGACCACCGCGACGCGCTCACCGACCACGGGGTGTCCGTCCTGGAGGACGCCGCCCGCGTGGCTGGGATCCGGGCCTGATGGCCGCGCGCCCTTGGGAACCCGAGGTGTTCGCCCCCTACCCCGACTGGCCCGATGTCGTCTTCGCGCGTGTCGCCGCCCACTCACCGCAGTTCGATCCCGTGTGCGCGGCGGGCGACCGGCCCGTCGTCATCGGGAGCGCGGCCGGGCACCGAAAGGACCGCGTCGTCGCGAGCGCGCGCGGCGAACTCCTCGAACGGGTCGGCAACATCCTGGCGGGCCGCGCCGCGGAAGCCGGGGGCGCGATCGTGGCCAGCCACGACGAGCTGCGCCGCAAAGGCGTACCCGCCCTCGACCCGGCCGAACTGGCCCGCGACGAGCGGGACGGGCCGCCGGACGCGGCGCGCGGCGCCCGGCGGCTGTGGGTGCTCGGGCACGTCGTCCCGGGCGGCACCCCGATGCACGTACCCGCCGGCGCCGTGTTCCTCCACCACCGGCCCCCGCCCGGCTGCGACCCCCGCCCCGGTGCCGGGTCCACCGGTGTCGCCTCACACCCCGATCTCCGGGCCGCTGCCGAACACGCGGCCTGGGAAGTCCTCGAACGCGACCTCATCCGCAGAAGCTGGTACGGGCTGTCCCCCGCCCCTGCCCTCCTGCGCTCTCCCGCTCTGCCCCGACCGCTCGCGGAGCTGCTCGACGGCCTCGGGCTCGAGGTCACCGTCCTCGACGTCCCCGCGCCCGAAGGGTCCCGGTGCGTGGCCGTCTGCCTGCACGCGCCCGACCGCACCCGGCAGTCGTTCGGCGCCCGGTGCGGGCCCGCCGGCGACATCGGCCCGCTGGTGGAAAGGGCCGCCTACGAGGCCCTGATGGTGCGCTGGAGCATGCACTCCCCCGTGGGCCGCGACACCTGGGCCCGGTGGCAGGGCCGCAGCGCGCCGGATTCGGCCGTCCGGCACGCGCTGTGGGCGTACCACCGGCAGGACAGCCTGCGGGCATGGACCGACGCGGGCACCGGCACGGCTGCCGTGCGGTGTGCCGGCCGGGCCGTTCCCCCGGTGGTCGCGCCGGCACGGAGCGGCCAGGAGGCGTTGTCCGCGCACACCGGCGCTCAGGTCATCGTCGTGGAGACGACCCCTGCGCCGATCCGTGAGCTCGGCACGAACGTCGTACGGGTCGTGGCCCCCTCGGCATCGCCCCTGCCGACGCGCCCGGACGACGAGCGCGGCCCGCCGGCCGCCCGTGGCCCGCACCCCTTCGGCTGATGCCACGCTCCGTCGATCGACCACGCCCGCGAACGAGGAGAACCGGACCATGCCCCCGCGCCATGACCTCCCCTCCGCGACAGCGGCCGCCGAACGCGGCACTGCACCGTACGGGAACGGCAGTCCCGACCCGGCGGTCACGGAAGCCGGATACACGGCCCGGTATGCGGCCGACTACGACCGGTGGTTCGCCAAACCGGGCGTCACCGGCGCGACGGTCGACACGCTCGCCGGGCTCGCCGGTCCGGGGCCGGTGCTCGAGCTCGGCATAGGCACCGGCAGGGTGGCTCTGCCCCTGGCCGAGCGCGGTCTCGAAGTCCACGGTGTCGACGCGTCCGAGGCCATGGTCCGGCGGCTGCACGCGAAGCCGGGCGGGTCCCGGGTGCCCGTCACGCTCGGCGACTTCGCCGAGGTACCGGTCTCCGGGACCTACTCCTTGGTCTACGCCGTCGGCGGCACGTTCTTCGAGCTCCCCGACCGGAAGGCCAAGGAACGCTGTCTCGCCTCGGTCGCCGACCACCTGGCCCCCGGTGGGACGTTCGTCGTCGATGCACACGTTCCCGAAGCGCTCGCCGTCGCCGCTGCCTCCGGCGTGCCGGAGACCATCGCGGACTGCGACGACCACCTCATCCTCTGCCGACGGCTGATCGACCCATCGGCCCAGACCTACCACTCCCACTACCTCGTCCACGAGGCAGACCGGACCCATCACTTCCGGGTGCGCTTCCACTACGTGTCCCCCGGCGAACTCGACTACATGGCCGAACGCGCCGGACTCATTCTGATGCGGCGTCACGGATCCTGGAGCGGGGCGCCGTACACCCGGCACAGCACCTACCACGTCTCCGTCTACACACCTCGCTGACGGCGCCTTCCCTTCCGTCTCCGGTCCACGGCGCCTCCGCCGTCAAGCACCGCACGTGGCCTGCCCCCTCTCCCGAGCCCCATGGCCGAACACCCTCCCGGAGTGAGTGATCGTGACAGGCACGAACCCGCCCAGCCCCGAGACGGCATTCCCCTTCCCGCACCGCGACGGACTCGGTCCCCTCCCGGAATTCGCCTTCCTGCGCCGGGAGCTGCCCTGCGCCCGTATCCGCCTTCCCAGCGGAGACCCCGCCTGGCTGGTGACCCGGTACGCGGACGTGCGTACCGTGCTGGCCGACCCCCGTTTCAGCCGGGAGCGCGCCACCCGCGGGAAGCAGAGCCCGCGGATGGCCCGCGTCACCACGCTGCCCGACTCGATCCTGGCCGCCGACCCCCCGATCCACACCCGACTCCGCAGGCTCGTCGCCCCGGCCTTCACCGTCCGCCGCGCGGAGGCCTTGCGGCAGGATGTGGCCCGGCTGGTGGAAAGCCTTCTCGACGGACTCGCCGCCGCCGAGCAGCCCGCCGACCTGGTGCCCCTCTTCACCCGGCCTCTGCCCCTGGCCGTCATCTGCGACCTGCTCGGCACCCCGCGCGACCACGGCGATCAACTGGACGCGTGGTGCGACGCGCTCCGCAATCTCACGGCGGTTCCCGACGCGGCGGTCTCCGAGGCCGTCGAGGAGATGACCGACTACCTCGCCGGGCTCATCGCCGCCAAGCGCCGCCACCCCGGAAACGACGTGCTGAGCGTCCTGATCTCCGCTCGCGACGACGCCGACCGGCTCACCCACGACGAGCTGATCTCCTTCAGCCTGGTGCTCCTCGCCGGCGGCTACGGCACCACGGCGGACCGCCTCGCCGGCATGCTCCACCTCCTGCTCGACGAACCCGCCCGCTACCAGCGCCTGCGCAATGCCCCGGACACCATTCCCAGGTCCGTCGAGGAACTCCTGCGCTACGCCCAGACCAACGTCCAGGCGAACCTGCGCGTCGTCACCGAGGACCTGGAGCTCGCCGGAGTCACCCTCCGCGCGGGCGACGCGGTCATGGCGATCAACTCCTCCGCCAATCACGACGAAACCGTCTTCGACGCCCCCGACCAGCTGCTCCTCGACCGCACCCGCAACCCCCACCTCGCCTTCGGACACGGCGTCCACCACTGCGTCGGGGCACAGCTCGCACGCGTCCAGCTCCAGGAAGCCCTGGCCGGGCTCTGCCGCCGCTTCCCGGCCCTGCGTGCCGCGGCCTCGCCGGTCTGGAAAACGGGCCTCAAGACCCGGGCACCCAGAACCCTGCCCGTGACCTGGTGAGGAGGTCCCGCCCCATGCGCACCCGCCCCTTCGGACCGACCGGAGCCGCCGTCGCGGTCATCGGGCAGGGCACCTGGCAGCTCGAGCGCGCCGATCAACGCACCGCCATCCGTACGCTCAACGCCGGTATCGACGCCGGAATGACCCACATCGACACCGCCGAGTCGTACGGGGGCGGCAGGGTGGAAGAAATCGTCGGCCGAGCCGTACGGCACCGCCGCCAGGACGTCTTCCTCGCCTCCAAGGTCCGCCCCGCCCACGCCGACGCACGCGGCACCGTGGCCGCCTGTGAACGCAGCCTCCGCCGCCTGGGCACCGACCACCTGGACCTCTACCTCCTGCACTGGCCCAGTGACCACCCTCTGGACGAAACCCTCGCGGCCCTGCGCACGCTCCGCCAGGCCGGAAAGATCCGCCACTACGGCGTCAGCAACTTCCACGACGAGCTCCTGGACAAGCTGTTCACCCGTACCGAACCGGGCGAGTTGGCTTGCAACCAGGTCATCTACCACCTCGGAGACCGCTCCATCGAGCGCCGCACGGCCCCCGCGTGCCTGGCCGCGGGCACTGCCGTCGTCGGCTACAGCCCCTTCGGGCTGGGATCGTTCCCGCCCTCCCCACGGGCTGCCACCGTCCTGGACGAGACCGCCCGCGCCCACGGTGCCACGCGCCACCAGATCGCCCTCGCCTTCCTCACCCGGACCTGCGGCACTTTCGCCATCCCGAAGACCGCCACGCCCGCCCGGGCCGGCGAGAACGCCGCCGCGGCCGACATCGTCCTCGGCCGGGAGGAGACGGCCCGCATCTCCGAGGCGTGCCCCCTTCCTCCCTAAGATCCGGACCATTCCCGGACCACAGCCCCGGCTTACCCAGCAGGTGCAGCGTCCTGGCTGACGGGGTCCCACTCCTGCAGGGACTGCTCGATGAGGTGGTTCGCCTGCTCCCGGACGCCGTCCAGGAACTTGGCGTAGTGACGGAAGAGGACCTCGATGCTCTGGCCCGCGTGGCGAGCGCATTCGGCTGGGTCCACACCGGAGTACAACCAGAACGAGATCCCAGCGTGCCGGAAATCGTAGGGCCGCTTGGCCAAGCCGGAGGCAAGCTCTGTGCGGGTCAGGACGTACTTCCGTGTCCGCGCCCAAGTCGCGCCATGCGCAGCGGCACCCGGCCCTTCAACTCCCGCCCCCAGAGCAAGGAATCGCCTTGAGCGAGCTGACCGCCAACCGCATCCGCACCACGGCCGCCAAGCTCGGCCTGCCCCATCTCGCCGACGGGCTGGACCAGTTGGCCCGCCGGGCCGAGGAGGGCAAGCTCGGCTGTCTCGACTTGCTCGACCTGGTGCTGTCCGAGGAACTCGCGGTCCGTGTCGTGAGGTCGGCCACCAGCCCCTCGAACGAGCCGAGGCGAACCCGGTCTTGCAGGTCATCTCGAAGCGTTACGAGAAGGGCTTGATCGGCGTGTCGGCTCTGATCCCGGAGCCGCCGCGGAAGGTCGGGCCGCCGGCCGTGGCCGCGGGGTATAGGCGGCGCAGGCCGAGGCGCGGATCGGCGGTCATTTCTTCGCGGTGCAGGAGACGCCGTTCGGTGTGCGGAGGATCATCGGCGATGTGCGAGGAAGGGTGTTGCGGCGGTCGCCGCCGTGTCGGTCGCGATCGGAGGCACCGAGATGCTGACGGCCGAGGAATTGCCGGCAGCGGGCGTTGGTTTCGAGCGGTCGGGCCGCGTGAGCTCTATGGGCCGGGCATGGGCCCCAGCGGCAGGACGGTCTCCACGGTGTCGGGGCTGCTGCCCGTCGCCGGGCCCGTGCCGCGCGCCCAAGGGGTGAGCTATCGGTCTGCTCCGTAGCGGAGCCCGTCGAGGAGCAGGTCGAGGAGGCGGCCGGCCCGTTCACGTTGGGCCGGAGCGCTGGCGATCAGTGCGACGCCACTGAGGCTGAGGCCGACGTCGATGGGCTCGATGTCCGAGCGCAGGAGCCCCGCTTCGGAGCCGGCGTGCAGCAGGGTGCCGACCGCGGTGCTGAGCTTGTCGAGGGTCTCGGCGAAGGGGTCCGCGCCGGAAGCGACCGCAGCCCGCAGGGCGTCCGCCATGCCCTGCTTGGCGGCCAGGTAGTCGATGAACCGGTCCATCCACAGGCGCATTGCCCGGTCCGGCGGGAAGTCGGCCAGCAATTCAGGGGCGCTGTCGCAGACCCGGGCCAGCTCGTTGCGGTAGGCCGCCTCGACCAGCGCCTCGCGCGTGGGGAAGTGGCGGTAGAGCGTGGCCGAGCCGACGCCCGCAGTCTTGGCGATCGTGTCGATCGGGACGTCCGCGCCCTTCTCGGAGAAGGCGCGCACGGCCGCTTCAAGGATGCGCTCCCGGTTGCGGCGGGCATCGGCGCGCAGCGGGCTCGGCTGGGTGGTCAAGGCTGCTCCCTTCGTCATGAGACCAGTCTAACTGGACAACCGGAGAGTTCTCCGGTTACCGTCACAGCTAACCGGGGAGTTCCCCGATTACAGTCGACGTCCACTACTCCTGACGAGGGAGAACCCTTGATGACCAGCGAAAAGACGGTTCTGATCACCGGCACGTCCTCCGGTATCGGCCTGGCCGCCGCCATCGGCGCCGCCCGGGCCGGCTGGACGACCATCGCCACCATGCGCGACATGGGCAAGGCCGAGGTCCTGCTCAAGGCTGCCACCGAGAACGACGTCGCCCACCGTGTCCAGGTCAAGCGCCTGGACGTGGTCGACCCCGAGAGCATCGCCGCCTGTCTGGATGAGGTGATCGCCGAGCACAGCCACCTCGATGCACTGGTCAACAATGCCGGCGCCGCCCAGGTCGGCACCATCGAACAGAGCAGCCTCGATGAGTTCCGCGCCGCCATGGAGGTCAACTTCTTCGGCGTGGTGGCCACCACCCGCGCCGCCCTGCCCCACCTGCGCGCCGCCCAGGGCCGGGTGATCACCGTCACCAGCGTCGGCGGCGTCGTCGGCCAGCCCTTCAACGAGGCGTACTGCGCGGCCAAGTTCGCCGTCGAGGGCTTCATGGAGTCGCTCGCCCCCGTCGCCGCCACCGTCGGCGTCGACGTCACCGTGGTCGAACCCGGCGCGGTCGCGAGCGAGTTCGTCGCCAACCTCAGCCTGGACGTTCCCGCCCTGCTCGCCGCGGCCGGGCCCTACGCCCCGGCCCTCCAGGCGTACATCGCCCGCACCCGGGACTCTTTCGGCAACGCCCAGACCCCCGCCGAGGCCGCCGCCCCGATCATCGACGCCCTGACCGGCGACCGCCCGCCCTTCCGCATCCAGACCTCGCAGTGGGCCCGCGACTTCGTCGCCACCACGCTCGCCGACCTCGACGGCTCCGCCGTCCAGGACCTCACCCGCACCTGGGTCCGCTGAACCACCCCAGAACAGGATCACCCCGAGCTGGCCATGCCCCTCCCCGACGGCCGGGTCCTGCACGCCTTCGACGAAGTCGCCGCCCAGCATGCACAGACAGGCGAACGAGTCGACCTCAGCACCCACCACCTGATCGACCTCGTGATCACCCCCGGCGAGGACGGCGACCACCGCATCACCGTCGACTTCGCCCGGGAAGGCATCACCCGCACCGGCCAGCCGATGACCGCCCTCACCCGCCACGACTGGACCCTCACCGACACCGGCGAGCGCTACCTGCACCTGAAGCGCTTCCACACCACCGCCCTGGAACCCTTCACCCCGGTGACCGCCGAAGAGGCGCTCGCTCACCACGACACCGCCCAAAGGCCCAACTGAGTCGCCCTCATCCCGAGGCCCGCCCCTGGGGACTTCGGGGGTTGGAGGTCGAGCCCCTGGTGAGGTTGGCCAGCGACCTCTTCAGGTGCGACCACACGCCCACGACGGGGTTGAGCTCGGGAGCATACGGCTGCGGCGGTGACCCGCACCACCGGGGTATGGCCCCGGCGGCCCCAGGTACGGCCCTTGGACGGCCTCAGACCCTGGCCGGCTTCGCCCTCGAAGCACAGCCAGGCGCCCAAGTCCGCCGTCCTCTCTTTATGACGGGCCACTGCTCGCCCTTCCGAGCGGCGATCTTCGCCTCGTCCCGCTCGGTGGCCTGGCGGGAGGGGACCTGCACACTCCAGCCGATGCGGTGCAGCAGCAGGTCCAGCCCGGCCAGGGTGTACTCGGCACCGAACCGGCGGCGCACGATGTCGGCCATCCGCGCCAGCGTCCGGCACTGGTCACTCCAGCCGGAGGCGGCCGGGCCCGCATCCAACACCGCATCCAGAAGAACGAGTTGTCAGGCGTCGAGCTTGCAGCGGGCGCCGCCTGGACCCTTGGAGGCCAGGACCTGCCGCCCCTCGAAGCCAACGCCCGCCGCCAGCGGTTCGCCGACATCCGGGCCATCTCCCGGACACTGGCCCCCGCTTCGATCAAGCCAGCGGCTGCGAGCCGGACTTGCTCACGGCGAGCCCCTCCCGGCATAGCGCGGCCCACGACAGCCGTCACGAACCGACGTCCGGAGCCATTGTCGCCGGCGATGGTTTTCGAGCCCACGACTGCCGCCGCACGTTCCCCTCCGACCCCATCGCACCGTAGGTCCGCTCCGCCCGGCAGTTGGCTTCCGAGGTCACGATGGCTCCTGCTCAGCGCTGCCGGCCCGAACGCCGCCAGTCACTCCAGGGGTGTGACGTCGGTGGACCGGAAGCCGACGGCCACTGGGTCGGCGCTGATGAGAACCATGCTCCTGCGTCCGGTGGACTACCGCGTCATCCGGTCGATCAGGCGGGCGAGTTCGGTGACGTACGGTGGCTCGAACAGGGTTAGGTGGTCTCCTTCCAGGAGGTGGTGGGTCATCCGGGCGGGGGCACAGACACAGGACCAGGAGCGGATCGCGGTGCGCCGGAAGTCCGCATCCTGTTTGTCGGCCTGGACGAGTGCGACCGGGCCGGCGTACAGCGAGGGGCGGTAGTCTCGGGCGGCCCGCAGATGGGCGCGGTTGGTGCGCCGTCTAAGGTCCAGCCGGAGCAGCTCGGCGGCGCTCACATCCTCCTCCGCCGCTACGGGGCGCGGCTTCTCCCGCTCGTCGTCCTCGTCGGACTCCGGGAGTTGTGCGGAGAGGTAGCTCTCGACGAGGAAGACCATCTCCGCGCGCTCACCCCGCAGTTCGAGCAGCCGGGCCATTTCGAAGGCCACCAGCCCGCCCATGGACCAGCCCAGCAGCAGATACGGACCGGTCGGCGCCACCGCGCGTACGGCCGCCAGATAGCGGGCGGCCAGCGCCTTGACGCTCCGGTCCTCGTGGTCGGCACCGTCCGCCGATGTCTGGAGGGCGTACAGCGGGCCGCGCAGCTCGGGGCAGGCGGCGAGATGGCGGAAGCCGGTGGCCTCGCCGCCTGCCGGGTGGACGCAGAACAGCGGAGTGCCCTCGCCCTGTGGCCTCAGTGCCACGATGTCGTCCGGAAGGGCGTGCGGGACGGCGTCGCGCGCCTTGAGCAGCCGGGCCAGGTGCTTCGGCGTGGCCGCCCGTCCGGGCCGCCGCACCTCACGACCCGGCCCCGGCCCCGCCTCGGGTTCTGAGAAGAGCACGGGGACCGGGAGCTCGGCGTGGAACTCCCCGTTCAGCCGTGCGATCAGCCGTACGGCCAGCAGGGAGTGACCGCCGAGCGTGAAGAAGTCCTCGTCCGCGCCGACGGGGGCGACGCCGAGCAGCTCCTCGAAGACCCGGGCCACGGCGGCCTCCACCGGGTCGGCCGGCGATGTGCCGGCACCGCCCGCCGACGAGACCGGGGACCCGGTGCCGTCGGCCTGGACGAGGGATCGCACCGCGGCCTGGTCCACCTTGCCGTTCGAAGTGAGGGGTATCGCCTCGGTCCTGGCATACGTGGTCGGCACCAGTTGGGCCGGCAGCCGCTCGGCCAGGTGGGCGCGCAGGGCCTGCGTCGTCGTGGTGTGGACGTCGTCGGCGACGACACAGGCGGCCAGGTGGTCGCCGTACTCCTCGTCCGCGACCAGGACGACGGCGGCGTCCCGCACACCAGGGTGCCGCAGCAGCGCGGCCCGGATCTCCTCGGGCTCCGCCCGTACCCCGTTGACCTTGATCTGGTCGTCCACCCGCCCCAGGTACCGGATCAGGCCGTCCGGGCCGACGCAGGCGAGGTCGCCCGAGCGATACAGACGGCGGCCGGGTTCCGGTGAGAAGGGATGCGGTACGAACCGTTCGGCGGTGGCGGCTGGGGCGCCCAGATATCCGCGGGCGAGGCTCGTGCCGCCGATGTAGATCTCACCCGGCACGCCCACCGGCACGGGGGTGAGGTCCTCGTTCAGGACGAGGACCTCGGCGTGGTCCATGGGGCGACCGATAGGGACGGGGCCGGGGCCGTCGTGGGCGCCCACCTCGTGCACGCACACGCCGACGGCGGTCTCGGTCGGCCCGTACTCGTTGAAGATCCTCGTCCCCGGTGCGTACGTCGTCCAGGTGTCGATCGCACTCCTGTCGAGGGCCTCGCCGCCGAGGACGAGGGAGCCGGTGGTGCCGGTGAAGTCCCGTGGTTCCACGGACTGGTTGACGACCTTCAGGTGCGACGGGGTCAGCTTGAGCAGATCCAGGCCGGTCCGGTCGGCCAGGTCCGCGGAGAGGGCGAGGGCGTCCCGCCAGGCGGGGTCGAGGAGGACGGGACGACCTGTGATCAGCGGCAGGAACAGACTCGTCACGGTGAGGTCGAAGCCGATCGAGGAGTGCGCCATCGCTCCGCCCTCGCCGCCCCGGCCGTCCGCGCCGTCGCCCTGGTTGTCGCCCTCTCCGTCGTCGCGAACGGCGCCTGCGGCGACGTACGTTCGAGCGCTCCACAGCAGGTAGTCGCACACAGCCCGGTGCGGCAACATCACCCCCTTCGGTGTCCCGGAGGAGCCGGAAGTGAACATGATGTACGCGAGGTGGTCCGGGCCTGCCTCGCACGACCGTCCGGGTTCGACTCCCGCGTCCGCACCGGCGGGTGGCAGGTTGCGCAGATCGAGGCACGCGACGCCCTCGGCCGCCACCGCCTCGTCCGGGCGGTCGGTGAGCAGCGTGCGGCATCCGGCCCGCTCCAGCAGTTCCCGGGTCCGCAGGGGCGGGAGCAGCGGATCGAGCGGCACATACGTCCCTCCAGCCTTGAGCACGGCCAGCAGGGCGACGACCAGCGCGGCCGAGGGGGCCGCCCGCACCGCCACCGGGGTTTCGACGCGGACGCCCCGGGCGCGCAGCACGCCGCTCCACCGGTCCGCCCGCGTGTCGAGTTCCCGGAAGGTCAGCCGATCGGTTCCGGCCACGACGGCGAGGGCGTCCGGGGACCGTCGGGCCTGCCGCTCGACGAGGCCGTGCAGACACCGGCCATCCGCCTGCTCCGGGAGGTGGGCCCGCAGCTGGGCGGCGCCGGCAGCGGGAGGCAGGCTCGCCTCGCGCACGGGGGTGGCGGGCGCGGCCAGCAGCTCGGCGAGCAGTATGGCGTACTGGTCGGCGAGCACCCGGACATAGGCGTCGTCGAACTGCTGGCTGTCGTAGTGCCAGGTCGTGCGGCCTTCCGTCGTGCCCAGGGCGCAGGTCAGCCGTAGGGCGTGGGACTCGGTCTCGACGTCGTCCCAGGCCACGGCGAAGGTGACGCCGCCCGCGCACCGCGGTTCCGGGGTGTCCGCGCAGACGAAGCCGATGTCGCGCCCCGCCTGCTCCGCGGCACCGGAGGACGGGGTGTCCTGCTGGGCCTCCTCGGCGTCGGACAGGGCGCGTTCCGCGCGGGCGGCGAGGGCGTCGAGGACCAGACCGGGGTCGATCCGCGCGGTGATCTCCGCCCACTGGGCGAAGTGGCCGAAGACGGTGGCCGTCTCCTCGAACTCCCGGCCGCTGAGCAGCGCGTCGACGGTGATGTCGCGCTGTCCGCCGGTCCTGGCCAGCAGCGTCTGCCAGCAGGCGAGCAGCACAGCCCCCGGCCGCACGCGGCGCCGCCGCGCGTAGTCGTGGACGGCCGTCGTGACGGCGTCCGGCAGGGGCGCGGTGACGGTACGGCGCTCCGGCCGGCCGGAGCCGGGAGGCCGACGCAGCGGCAAGGACAGCCGTGAGGTGGGTCCGCCCAGTGCCGGGTGCGGTGGTTCCTCGCCGAACTCCTGGTGCTGCCACTCGGCGAACTGGCTGTACTGCAGCACCTCGTCGGTGGGCGGTGTGCCCGCGTACCGCTCGGCCAGCTCGTCGACGAGCAGCCGCAGCGTGTGACCGTCTGCGGCCAAGGCGGTGGTGGTGAGCAGCAGCGCGTGCCGACGGGGGCCGAGGGCGAAGAGGGCGGCCCGCAGCACCGGGTCCTCCAGCCCGCCGTGCGGCTGCTTCCGCCGGGCGCGGACCTCCTCGTCGATCCTGCGGCGGCGCGTCGTCTCGTCCAGGTGGCCCAGCTCTGCGTGGGACCAGCATGGGCCCGTACGGTCCGCGTCGTGGACGACGAGCAGCGCGTTGCGGGCGCCCGGCACCCGCCGGTAGACCGAGCGGAGAATCTCGTGCCGGGCCACCGTGTCGTGCAGCGCGGCCGTGAGCCGGTCCGTGTCCAGCTCGCCGTCGACGGTGACGAGCACCTGCGCCCAGGACAGCACGCCGCGTTCCGCGAGCTCCCACAGCCGCCGCTGCCGGAACGACAGCCGGAACCCCTCCACCTGCCGAACCTGCTCCGCCTCCGCCGTCACTGGTACCTCACCATGTCGCCCATGGCGACGAGGAGTTCGCGCTCGCCGCGGAAGGGATTACGGGCATGGGCGGTGAGGATGTTGTCCAGCAGCATCACGTCACCGCGCTCCCAGGGGAAGGAGACCTCCAGCTCCTGGTAGACCCGCAGGATCTCGTGCATCGCCTCGTCGGGTATCTCGGTGCCGTCTCCGAACCGGCAGCTGCGCGGGAGTTCCTCCGGGGCCATGGTGGACAGCAGCGACTCCCGTACCTCCGCGGAGAGGCAGGCCGTGTGCCAGTGCTGTGCTTGGTTGAACCAGGACCACTCGCCGGTGCGCGGATGGCGCAGCACGGCGGGCCGTACGGCGGTGGTGCGCAACCGGTCGCCGTGCCACTCGTAGCGCAGTCCCTGTCGGGCGCAGCGGGCCTCGGCCTCGGCCCGGTCCCCGGTCCGGAAGACGTCCCGCCAGTCGAGGCCGAGTCCGGTGCCGTAGTTGCGGACGTACATGACCCCCTTGGCGGTGAACTCCTCTCGCACCGCCGGGTCCAGCCTTCGGTGGACGGCGCGGCTGTCGACCAGGGGTGTCTCGCCGCCGGAGTCGGCCGGGCGAGCGCAGCAGAACCAGATGCGGGTCGGGCCCTCGTCGTTGAAGGAGTTCTCGTTGTGCCAGAGCAGCTTCTCCTCCGGCGGGAAGAACACCGGCGTGTAGACGTTGCCGCTCAGTGCGGCGCGCGGGTGCTCGCCGTTCTCGCCGAAGAGGTCGTCGACAAACACGGAGGCGAAGCGTTCCAGGGCGTCCGGGTCGGTGACGGTGAAGCCCCGGAACAGCAGGGCGCCGTGCCGTTCCAGATCGGTGTCGAGCCGGGTGCGGTGCGAGCGGGCCCAGACCACCAGGTCGACGTCCGGGCGGGCCGGGCGCAGCACGAGCGGCAGGTCGGCGCCGTCCCGCAGCGGCTCCCGTACGACCACGTCGTCCGTGGCCACGGCGACCTTGGTGGGCTTGATCCCACGCAGGGCCGCGGGGCCGCGCCGCCTGGCCCGGCCCGACGCGGAACGGGCCGTGGGAGCCGTCGTGGGCAGGGGTGCTTCGGCGATCGAGGCGTCCGGTCGGGCGGCCATGTCCGCGACCAGCGCGACGTACTGCTCGCGCAGTTCCTCCATGGTCGACGCGTCGAAGAGGTCGGGGTCGTAGTTGAGGAACCCGGCGACCCCGTCGTCGTCCTCTTCCAGGACGAGGGTGACATCGAAGCGGCTGGTGTCGATGAGGTCCACCGTGAACGGGCTCAGCCGCAGGCCGGCCATGGCGTCGGCAGCCCGCCGGTTGCTGTTGAGCACCAGCTTGATCTGGAACAGCGGGCTCTGGTTGCGGGTGCGGGGCGGGCTGAGGGCCTTGACGACCTCCTCGAACGGCAAGTCCTGGTGCGCGTAGGCGTCCAGCGCCACGTCCTTGGTGCGGCCAAGCAGTTCGCGCCAGGTCGGGGCGCCGGTGAGGTCGGCGCGCAGCACGATCTGGTTGACGAAGAAGCCGATCAGCGGTTCGGTCCTGCTGTCGGAGCGGCCGGCTACGTCCGAGCCCACCACGAGATCGGTCTCCCCGGTCCGCCGGTTCACCACCGCGTACAAGGCGGCTAGCAGCGCCATGAACAGGGTGATGTCCTCCTCCCGGCACAGCGCGCGTATCCCGTCCGTGGTCGCGGCCGGGATCCGGAAGCGCAGGCTCTCGCCCCGGTTTTCGGGGTGCGCCGGGCGCGGCCGGTCCAAGGGCAACCCCGGCAGGTCGAGGATGCCCCTCAGGCGTGCCGTCCAGTGATCCACCAGACGGTCGAAGTGGCCGGCCTCGGCGAGCCGGCGCTGCCAGACCGCGTAGTCCGCGTACTGCACAGGCAGTTCGGGCAGGCGGGGCGCTCGGTTCTCGCGGCCCGCCGTGTACAGCTCGGCCAGCTCGTCCAGCAGGACGGCGGCGGACCAGCCGTCCACCGTCACATGATGGGCCGTCAGCAGCAGAACATGGTCCGCCGCGCCCAGCCGGAGCAGCCCGGCCCGCAGTACGGGCCCGGTGGCCAGGTCGAAGGGCTCGGCGTACTGCTCCCTGGCCAGCCGCCGCGCCTCCGGTTCCCGTCGCTCCGGCGGGTAGGAGGTCAGGTCGGTGAGCGGGAGCACGGGAGGCTCGGCGGGCAGTACGGTCTGGAACGGCTGCCCGTCGCGGGCGGTGATCACGGTCCTGAGTACCTCGTGCCGCCGTACGATCTCCGCCACCGCCCGGCGCAGCAGGCCGACGTCGAGTTCGCCTGTCAGCCTGACGAGGACCGGGAAGTTGTACTGGGCGGTGTCCGGGTCCATCTGGTGGAGGAACCACAGGCGTTCCTGGGCGAAGGAGGCCGGTACGGTCCCGTCCCGTTCGGCGGGGGCCAGCGCGGGCAGCACGGGCCGGTTTTTCTCGGCGACCAGGCCGTCGACGAGAGCGGCCAGTGCGCCGAGTGTCGAGGCGTCGAACGGCCCGCGGATCGGCACCTCCACCTCGAACTCCTCCCGCAGTTGGAACACGAGGCGGAAGGTGAGCAGGGAGTGCCCGCCGAGGTCGAAGAAGTCGTCCTCGGCACGGATACCGTCGCGGCCGAGCAGTTCGCTCCAGATGGCGGCCATCCGCCGTTGCGTGGACGTGAGTTCAACCTCCGGCCGCACCGCGTGGTCCCCGGTGTCGTCGTCCGAGGTTGTCAGCGGCAGGTCCATGAGCGCGGCGCGGTCGACCTTTCCGTTGGCGTTGAGCGGGATCCGGCGCAGCACGACGTACCGGGCGGGGAGAAGCGGACCGGGCAGGCGTTCGGCGAGCCGGGACTCGATCCCGGACAGTGCGGCGAGAGCCGCGGGGCGCCACAGCGGTGCGGTGGCGAGCCGGTGCGGCTCCGTGGCGGTGACGACCGGCGGCAGCGCCGTCGGCGGCGTTCCTCGGCGGTGCAGCAGCAGGTCGTAGGAGCCGTCGGGCCGTCCCTCGGCCCAGCTCGGTTCGGCTTCGTACCCGTGGCGCCCGGCCAGGCGGCACAGCTCCTCCGGGTCGACGCCCGGCCGTACAGCGTCCGGCGCCGCGCCGGAGAGCCGGGCCAGCAGCCGCAGGTCCCCCGCCAGCCGGGCGTTGGGGATGCCGCGCAGCACGAGCCGGTCGGCGCGTTCGGCGCCGAGCAGCGTGTCCAGGCCGTCGGCGTCCAGGCCCTCCGCCTGCCAGTCCCGCTCCGGCGGTGACCCGGCCGACCCGGCCCCGGGGCCTTCGTCCGCCGTGTGCTCGCCAGTGACGGTCAGGACGACGTCGTAGCGGTACCGGGTCAGTTCGTTGTCGGCCGTTCCCCGCTTCAGCAGGACCCTTACCGAGCCGACCCGCGGCCACCGTGCGGTCAGTCCGCCGAAGAACCGGGGGTCGAGGCAGAGTTCGTTCTCGGTCTCCACGCGCCAGGTGGTCTCGGCGCGCAGGACGGCGTCGGGCGTGCCCGGCTTCGCCCGGTGGGCGGCGACGGAGGCGTGGAAGGCATCTAGGAGGGCGAGGTTGCGCAGGTCGCCGAGGAACACCTGACCACCGGCGGGCAGCGCGTCGATCGCCCGCTCCAGGACCGCCAACAGGTAGTCCAGGGAGGGGAAGTACTGGACGACGGAGTTCAGGATCACAGTGTCGTACGTCTCTCCCGGGCGGATCGCGAGATGGGCGGGGCCGGCCCGCAGCCCGATCCGCTCGGTGGCGACGGTGGTGCCGATCTCATGCCTCAGCCGTTCGATGACCTGCTCTGACAGGTCGACGCCCTGGTAGAAGTCGCAGTCGGGGGCGACCCGGGCGAGGATCAGGCCGGTGCCGCAGCCGATCTCCAGGGCCCGGTTCGGCCGCAGCGTGCGTATGCGGTCGACCGTGGTGTCGAGCCACTCGCGCATCGCGTCGGCCTTGATCGGGTCGCCGGTGTAGCTGCTGTTCCAGCCGACCAGGTCGAATGACGGGTCGGCGGGGCGCTCCGCGCAGCCGTAGGTGTCCTCGTACAGCGTCTGCCAGCGGCTCACCCAGTCCGTCTCGGCCGCCGCGTCCGGCGGTGCGCCGGCGTTGGTGTCGGGGCTGACGAAGGCGATCAGCTGCCGGGACTCGGGGGTGGAGCCGTGCGCGATCACGGCGGCCTCCCGGACCGCCGGATCCCGGGCCAGTTCGGCGGCCACTTCCTGCGGCTCGACCCGGTGGCCGCGTACCTTCACCTGGTCGTCGAGGCGGCCCAGGTATTCGAGGTCTCCGCCGGCCGTCCGGCGCACCCGGTCACCGGTCCGGTACAGACGTCCGCCTGGCTCGCCGCCGAAGGGGTCGGGGACAAAACGCTCCGCCGTCAGGCCGGGGCGGTTCCAGTAGCCGTGGCAGACGCCCGCCCCGCCGACGTACAGCTCTCCGGGCGCGCCCGGTGGCACCGGGTTCATCGCCTCGTCGAGCACGTACAGCCGCGCATGGTGCACCGGCCTGCCGATCGGCACGCGGCCGAAGCCGCCTGCCGGGTGCGCGCTGTCGTACGCGGCGCAGGCCACGGCGGTCTCCGTCGGGCCGTACTCGTTGATGATCCGGGGCGCTCCGGCCGCCCTGCGCCAGGCCGCGAGCTGCTCCTCGTGCAGCTCCTCGCCGCCGAGGACCAGGGTGTGGGTCCACGCCCCGGCACGGGCGGGGGCCGTGGAGCCCTCCAGCATCTTCAGGTGCGAGGGGGTGAGCTTGACGAAGGCGAGGCCGGTGTCCGCCTCGGCCGAGGCGCGCAGGGCCTCGCCGGGTCTGCCGGACTCGTCGGCGAGCAGCAGGCGCCGACCGGCCAGCAGCGGGGCGAAGAGGCTCGTCACGGTCAGGTCGAAGGAAAGCGAGGAGTGCACGGGGACAGCGCCGTCCGCCCCGGGCGGCAGGTACGTCTCCACCGCCCACAGCAGGTAGTTGGCGACCTGACGGTGGGAGAGCATGGCGCCCTTGGGCCCGCCGGTCGAGCCGGAGGTGTACATCAGGTACATCAGGTCGTCGGGCCCGCCGTCCCCTTCCGGCGGGGCCCCGGTCGCCTCCTCGGCCACCCGGTCCGGGTCCACCACGACGGTCGGGATGTCCGGGACGGCAGGGACCGCCGGGTGCCCCGGTCGTGCGTCGGTGACCAGCAGCACGGCCCCGCTGTCTTGCAGCATGTGATCGCGCCGGGCCTTCGGATAAGCCGGGTCGAGCGCTACGTACGCGGCGCCGCTCTTCAGCACGGCGAGCAGCGCGACCAGCGCCTCGGGCGTGCGGGGCAGCAGCACCGCGACCACGCGGCCGGGACCGGCGCCGAGGCCACGCAGCCGGTGGGCGAGGCCGTTGGCGCGGCGGTCGAGGTCTCGGAAGGTCAGGTCGGTGCGACCCGGCGCCGACACGGCCACCGCGTCGGGGGCGGTGCGCGCCCGCTCGGCGAAGAGCCGGTCCACGCGCGTGTCCTCAGGGCGGTCGGCAGGTGCGCCGTGGCCCTCGCGCAGGACCTGCTCGCTCTCCACGGCCGTCAGCAGCGGCAGTTCATCGATCCGTGTGCAGGGTGTGGCGGTCACGGCGTCGAGCAGGACACCCAGCGATCGGGTGAGCCGCTCACCGGTCGCCGTGTCGAACAGGTCAGTGGCGTGGATGAGCCGGCCCTCCAGTCCGGCGTCGGTCTCCCAGATGTTCAGGTCGAGGTCGAAGCGGGCGGCGTCGTGGTCCAGGTGGTCCAGTGGAATGAGACCGATCCCGCCCGGCAGGGTACGAATGGGACGCGGCGGCGTGTTGTGCAGGGTGAAGTTGACCTGGTAGATCGGGTTCCGGCCGGGGCTGCGCTCCGGGTGCAGCCGCCGGGCGATCAGGTCGAGGGGCACGTCCTGGTTCTCGTACGCCTCCAGGCACGTCGTGCGGACTTCGGCGAGGAAGTCCTCGAAGGACGCCTCCGGTGCGACCCGCGAGCGCAGCGGGACCGAGTTGGCGAAAAAGCCGACCAGATCGTGGAAGCCGCGGTAGCGCCGGTTGGCAACGGGGGTGCCGACCACCACATCGTCGTGGCCACCGTACCGGGCGAGCACGATCTGGAACGCCGCGAGCAGCACCATGAACAGGGTGCTCCCGGTGCGCGCGGAGATCTTCCGCAACTCGTCGGTCACGGGCGCGGGAACGGTGAACACCGTGGACTCGGCGCGCCCCTGGGGGCGCTCGGGCCGGGGACGGTCGGCGGGCAGCGGCATCGGGTCAGGGGCACCGGCCAGCCGGCGTTCCCAGTAGTCCAACTGGCCGGCGGCCTCGGCGCCTTCGGCCCACTCGTGCTGCCAGCGGGCGTACTCGGCGTACTGCACCGTGTGGGCGGGCAGTTCGGGCGTCTGCCCGTCCAGGCGCGCCCCGTACGCGGTGCCCAGATCGCTCAGGAGGACACCCAGCGACCAGCCGTCGACGACAGCGTGGTGGAAGGTGAGTACCAGGACCGCGTCGTCGGCGGCGAGGCGGAGCAGCCGGAACCGCATCAGCGGTCCCTCGGCCAGGTCGAACCGTTCCTCGGCGTCCGCCCGCGCGAGTCGCTCGGCCTCCGCCTGCCGGTCGTGCCCGGGCAGCGCGGACAGATCGACGACGGGTAGCGCGCGATGCCGGTGCGGCAGGACCCGCTGCACGGTACGGCCGTCCCGGACCGGAAGGACGGTGCGCAGGACGGCGTGGTGGCGCAGCAGGTCGTTGAGGGCGGCTTCGAGGGCGGTGTCGTCCAGTGGTCCGGTGAGGCGGTACACGACGGGGCTGTGGTAGGCCGGGCTGTCCGGATCCAGCCCGGACAAGAACGCCATCCGTCGCTGGGTGAAGGATGCGGGGGCCTCCCCGTCGTCGTCCAGGGCAGGCAGCCCGGTCGGGGCGCCCTTCTCCCATAGACGCTGTCGCAGCAGGGCCCGCTGCCCGGCAGGGAGGCGTTCGATCCTGCCCCGCAGATCCGCGTCGATCGCGTCGGCCGTGTTCGTGGTGCGCGTCATGCGGCTCCCCCCGCTCGTTTCTCGGCGCGCCGGGACTCGGCGAGCCGCTCCAGTTCGGCCACCAGGCCGTCGAGTTGTTCCGAGTCGTCGTCCGCTCGCGCGGACGCCGGTACGGCCGCCGCCTCGCCGGCGGCCCGCTCGACCTCGACGGCGAGGCCGGCCAGGGTCGGCACGTCGAACAGGGTGCGCAACGGCAGAGCCACCCCGAGTCGTTCACGGACCGAGGTGCGCACCATCGAGGCCAGCAGCGAGTGACCGCCGACGAGGAAGAAGCTGTCGTGCACCCCGAAGGACCGCACGCGCAGGGCATCCGCCCAGATCTCCCACAGAGCGCGCTCCGTCGCCGTTCTCGGCGGCACGGTGTCGGCGTCCGACGGACCAGCCGCACCCTCGGCGATGCCGGGCAGTGCCCGTCCGTCGATCTTCCCGCTGGGTGTCGTGGGCAGCTCGTCGAGCATGACGACATGGCCGGGCACCATGTGCGACGGCAGCCGGTCCCGCAGCCTGCCCAGCAACTCCGGCGGGGACGGTCGGAGCCCCGGTCCGGGGACGACGTAGGCGACGAGCCGCCGGTCCCCGGCGATGTCGACCGCCCGCACGACGCATTCGCGCACGTCGTCGCGGTCCAGCAGCGCCGCCTCGACCTCCCCCGGCTCGATGCGGTAGCCACGGATCTTCACCTGCTGGTCGGCCCGGCCGAGGAAGTCCAACGCACCGTCCGGGAGCCTGCGCACCAGGTCTCCGGTTCGGTACATCAGCGCCCCTGGCCCGGAGGCGAACGGATCCGGCAGGAAGCGCTCCGCGGTGTGGCCCGGGCGGCCCAGATAACCCCGGGCGACCCCCAGCCCACCGACATACAACTCGCCGGTCACCCCGATCGGCACGGGGCCCAGATCCTGGTCCAGCACGTGCAGTGTGGTGTTGGTGAGGGCGGAGCCGATGGGCACGCTCAGGGTGTCCTCGGACAGCCGGTCCACCAGGTGGGTCGTGGAGAACGTCGCGTTCTCGCTCGGGCCGTACCCATTGTGCAGGTGCCCGGGCGGCGCGCCGCCGTGCAGCACCGCGCGCGTGCGACGGGGGTCCATCACCTCTCCGACGACGAACAGATGGCGCAGTCCGCCGAAGGCCCTCGGGTCGATGTCGGCCACCCGGTTGAAGAGGGTGCCGGTGAGGGCGGCGATCGTCGGCCGCAGCTCACGCAGCGCGGCCAGCACCTCGTCGGGCCCGAGGGGTTCGTCGCCGGGCAGCACGTCCACCCGGGCGCCGTTGCACAGCGCCCCCCACACCTCGAAGGCGGTGATGTCGAAGGCAGGGTCGCCGAGATGCAGCAGGACGTCGCCGGGGCCGATGGATATGTAGTCGGTCGCGGTGATCAGCCGCACGACGGCCCGATGGGGTATCCCGACAGCCTTGGGCCGCCCGGTAGACCCAGAGGTGTGCACCACCGCGGCCAGCCCGACGGGGTGGGAGCGGGACCGCGGAAGCGAGCCGACGGGGCAATGCCTGACGTGCTCCGGGCCGGCTGCCACAGGCTTGTCGTGTGCCGGCCCAGCTGCCAAGGGCCCCTGTCGCTGCGGGGCGGACGTATCGGCGCTGTCGTGCTCCGCGTCGGTGAGTCGCAGTACGGGTACGCCCAGGCCGTGCAGCCAGGCGGGGGGTTCGGCGCGGCTGAGGACAGCCGAGATCTCGGCGTCGTCGGCCATGAACCGCAGTCGTTCCTCGGGGTGGCCGGGGTCGAGGACGAGGGGGGCGCCGCCGGCCAGGAGCACGCCGAGCATGCCCGTGACCAGGTCGGCGGAGCGTCGCATGTGCAGGGCGACGACGGAGTCCGGGGTGACGCCAGCCGCGATCAGGGTCCGTCCGACACGCTCGGCCCGCCCCCGCAACCGCGCGTACGTCCAGGTTCCGGTGCGGTCGGTGAGGGCGAGAGCTTGCGGGGTGCGCTCCGCCCACGCGAGGAACAGGCCGTCCACGGTGGCCGGTTCGGGCAGGGGACGGTCGGTGGCGTTCCAGGCGTCGACCCGGGCCCGGTCCTCGGGCGACAGCACCGGAATCTCCCCGATCCGCCGGTCGGGGGTCTCGGCGAGGGCGGTGAGCAGTGCGCGGAAGGCGGTCGCCATGCGGTCGGCCGACTCCGGCAGCCACAGGTCGGACGCGAGACACAGCTCGGCCCCGAGGTCGCCCCGCCCGGCGTCGTCGCCATTGGTCACCGTGCACTGCAGGTCGTAGGGGACGGTCGCGTCGTCCAGGGTGAGTGCGGACGTGGTGAGCCCCGCCGCGGTGAAGCCCGTACGCCGCGCCCCCGTCACGGCGAAGACCGCCTGGCAGAGCGGGTGGCGGCTCAAGTCCCGGTCCTGGCCGAAGAGTTGAACGAGCCGCCCGAAGGAGACGTCGGCGTGCCGCTCCGCCTCGTCCCGGGTGCGTGCGACGCGACGCACCGCTTCTCGTAAGGAGGGACGGCCCGTCAGGTCGACCCGCAGCAGGAGCAGATCCTCGTACGGCCCGAACGCTGTCCGCGCGGACTCCGGCGGACGACGGTCCACGGGGGTACCGAACACCACGTCGTGCCGACCCGTCCAGCGCGCCAGCAGCACGGCGAAGGCGACCGCGGGCACCGTCCACGCCGGTACGCCTTCCTCGCGGGCGAGCCGCCGCAGGGCCTCGGCGTGCCGGGCGTCGAGGAGCAGGCCGCGACCCGTCGCCCGGTAGGTCGGTGTCCTCGGCCGAATCCGGTCGACCGGCAGGTCGAGCGGCGGGAGACCCGCCAGCCGCCGCTTCCAGTACGACAACCCCTCGTCCCGGATTTCCCGCTCCAGGACCGCCCGCTCCACGGGCATCCGGTCCGCGTACGAGAACGGGAGCTGCGCCGGGCCCTCGCTCAATGCCGCGTGATGGCAGGCCAGTTCATGCTCCAGCACAGTGAGCGAGGCCCGGTCGGCGACGATGCGGTGCGCTGTGAGCAGCAGCACGTGCCGCTCCTCGCCGGTGTGCACCAGGGTGGCACGCAGTACGGGCCCGCTGCCGAGGTCGAAGGGCCGACCGCTCTCCTCGGCGAGTACACCGCGCAGCTCCGCCTCGGGCACGGATCCGTCCCGGGCGTCCGTCCCCGGCGCGGATCCCGCCTTGAGGTCCAGTTGCCGCAGCGGCACGTCGGCCGTCGCACGGACGGTACGGCGCGGTCCGTCCCCGCGATCGTCGAAGGAACTGCGGAGCAGCTCATGGCGGGAGACGCAGTCCCGCAGGGCGGACGCCAGTCGACCGGCGTCCAGCGGGCCCTCGATGAGAGTGGCGGCGGACACGTGGTGGACCGGGGCAGCGACGGCGATCTGCTCCAGGTACCAAAGTCTCTTCTGGCCGTGGGAGAGCGGCAGCCGGGGCGCCCCTGCCGAGCGGGCCGTCGGTCGTGTTTCCAGGTCGTCGTGCACGATGGCCTTCCCTGGTTCGCGGTTCGGCGGGTGCGGTGACGGACCGGGAGCCAGCCCGCCCGGTCGGCGCCCTCCGCCACCGGTCCGTCCTATCCGTTCCGTCCGTCCGGTGCGTCCTGTTCGCCCGCCCGCAGGCGACGGCGCAGGCTCAGCGGACGCATGTCGGTCCACACGTCCTCGATATGAGCGAGGCAGTCGGACTTCGGGCCGGTCCTGCCCGCGTCCGACCATCCGGCCGGATTGTCCCGGTCGGCGGGCCAGACGGAGTACTGCTCCTCATGGTTGACCACGACCTTGTACAGCCGGTCGTCATCGTCGGGCTTCGGCGTCATCCCCGTGACTCTCCTCTCGTGGTAGCGGCGCGTCAGTGGGCCGCGTCTGCGGGAGCGGTACGGCGGTCTGCTCCGGGTGGCGCTGTCGAATGGGAGTGAAGGCGGCGGCCGCCACTACGGCCAGGAAGACGACCGCCACCGCGGTCAGCGGCCCACGTGTCCCCAGTCGGCCGACCAGGGCGGTGAGCAGGGCCGCGCCGAGGGGCGCGAGGCTGCCGTGGATCGTCCAGAACGCGGAGGTGACCCGGCCGAGCAGATGGTCCGGCGTGACCTGCTGCCGCAGGGACATCGAGCAGACGCCCGCCAGTGCCATGCCAAAGGAGTACAGACAGATCGTCACGGCCGCCACGGACACCTGCCCGGTGCCGCCCAGCACCAGCACCGACACCGAGCACAGACTCATCGCCCCGAGCCAGCAGGGGCCGAACCCCCAGGAGCGGCGCAGCCTGGCGGTCACGGCGGCGGCCGCACAGGTGCCGAGCCCGGCCAGCCCGAGGACGTAGCCCACCGTGCGTTCGTCCTGCCCAAGACCGTGCCGCAGGTGGTAGATGAACACGTCGGTCATGCCCAGGCTGAGGAAGGTGGTGACGGTCAGCAGCATGGTGAGCGCCCGCAGCACCGGCGTGCGCCACAGAAACGCGGCGCCGACCCGGAAGCCGGAGCGCAGGTCCTGGGCCCGGGCCTCCTTGCTCTCGGCCTCGTCGGTCGACGGCCGCGCGATGGGCCTGAACCTGATGAACGCCAGGCCCACCAGAGAGATCCCGAAGCTGCCCGCATTGATGGCGACGGCTGCCGTCGGCCCGAAGAACCCGGCCACCACACCGGCCAGGGCCGGGCCGGCGATGTACGCGATCGCGTTCGTCGCCTCCAGCCGGCCGTTCGCCGCGACGATCTGCTCCTTGTCGACGAGGTTCGCCACGGCGGTGACATATGTGATCTTGAACAGCATCTCGAACACCGAGGCCAGCGCCATGACCACGTACAGAAGCCAGATCTGCGGGCTCAGGGCCCAGCAGACCGGGATCGCGCCGTACAGCACCAGCCGGGCGGCGTCGCACAGCATCAGCAGGCGCCTCCGGTCGAAGCGGTCGGCCCAGGCGCCGCCGACCAGACCGGTGAGCAGCGAGGTGGCGCCGGCGACGGCCGTGAGCAACCCCATCTGTGCCGCCGACCCGGTGGTGTGCAGCACCAGCAGCGGAAGCGCCACCAGCGAGAAGGCGTTGCCGACCTCAGACAGCGCCTGGACCGCCCAGAAGACGGAGAAGTCCCGGTTGGACCAGAGCGAACGCGCGAACATACGAGGGTCTTCCGTCCTGGGGCTAGCGGTCGGGGCTGTACGGCTCCGCCATGGCGACCGCGATCCGGCGGGGCCCCGTGAACGGCTCTCGGCCGTGCGAGACCAGCATGTTGTCGATCACCAGGACGTCGTCCGCACGGTAGTCGAAGCGGGTCGCCGCGGCTCGGTAGCAGGCCCGGAGATGGTCCATGACGGCGTACGGGATCGGTCCGCCGTCGCCGTAGTAGGTCTGGCTGGGGAGGTTCTCCTCGCCCAGCATCTCCAGCAACCCGAGCCGGACTGACTCCGGCAGCGTGGTGACGTGGAAGACTGTCGCGTGGTTGAACCACACCGGCTCGCCGGTCACCGGATGCCGGTGCACGACCTCCCGTACCGCCCGGGTGCGCAGCCCGCCGCCGGGCAGCCACCGTGCCTCGATGTCCCGCTCCCGGCAGTACCGCTCGACCTCCGCGCGGTCCTCGGTGGCGAACACCTCCTGCCACGGCAGGCCGACCAGATCGCCGTAGTTGCGTACGACCGTCCAGCCGCGCCGGGCGAACTCCCGGCGCACCTCGTCGTCGATGGCGGCCAGCACCCGCCGGGTGTCGGCCAGCGGGGTGGCGCCCCGGGTCAGCGGCGGGCGCACACAGTGGAAGTACAGGGTCAGCGGCCAACTCGCCTGGTACGAGTTCTCGTTGTGCAGGAAGATCTCTTCACCGGGCGGGTAGTCGGTGGACGTGTAGACGTTCCCCTTGATGACGCTCCGGGGGGAGGAACGCTCGGTGTACGGCAGCGGCTCGCCGGAGAGCGCGCGGACGATGTCCGCGAAGCCGTCGGCGCCCCCGACGTCGAAGCCGCGCAGCAGCAGCGCACCGCGTTCACGCAGCGCGGCCCGGAGTTCCTCCCGCCGGGCGCGCAGCCGTTCGACGGCCGACTCGCCGTGCCCCTCGACGACCAGCGGGAGCATCGGGGTGGTCTCGACCGTCATCGCGGTGCTTCCGACAACAGCGGCAGCAGCCGCCGGGCGCCGACCGTGGCGGGCTCTTCCCGGGCGGGTCCCTCGATCTCGCCGTCCGCTCCGGTCAGCACCAGGCTCATCACCCGGCCGTTCTCCGCGAAGAGGAACCGCTGTTCGGTGAGTGTGTCCAGGCGTTGCCGCAGATCGTCCGGTCCCTCCGGCCAGTCCCGGGCCAGCTGCTCGGGCTTGGCCGGCGAGGACAGTCGACGCAGCAGCCGGCCGGTCACCGAGTCGACCGGGTGCGTCCGGAGAGTCCCGGAACGGGAGTCACGGACCGTGAGCCGGCCGTCGTCATCGGCGACCAGCCGCAGCTCGCGACGGGCCGCTCCGTCCTCCTCGTACCAGGCTGCACGCCACTGGGTGACCAGCCCGCTCAACTCGTCGTGCCACTCGACCGCGTCGAGCATGTACGGCGCCAGGTTCTGGTCGGCGAAGAAGTACGCGAGATCGGCCAGCACTGACTCGTCGAAGGGATACGTGAGGGAGTAATAGTCCACTGGCTTCAGGACGAGCCCGTACTGGTCGCTCCGCTTGAAGTAGGGACTGAAGCGGTCGAAGCGCACCATGTACACGCCGTGCGGCGGCACCAGGTGGACGAAGTCGCGGAGTTCCTCGGCGTACTTGCGGTAGACCGTCGGGTCCTCGCCGGGGAAGCCGATCAGCAGGTTCCACTCGGGCTTGATCCCGAACTCCTCACAGTTCTTGAGGAACTGCAGGTTCTGGAACGCGGTCGTGCCCTTGCCCATCAGTCTGAGCGTCGAGGAGGACAACGCCTCGATGCCGGGCTGGACGACGGTGACGCCCGCGTCCGTCATGGCGCGCAGGTCCTGACGGCTCAGGGGGAGCTTGACCTCGTAGAAGATCTCGGCCCCCGGCGGCGGGTCGAGTCGAGGGAATACCTCACGCGAGTAATTGCGTGGCATGACATTGTCCGTGCAGAAGAGCGAGGTGTAGGTGGGCGCGAAGCCGAATAGCCACTCGAACTGCTGGACTGCCAGGTCCGGAGCCATGGCCCGAAAGGCCATGCTTTCGCCGTTCAGCCCGCAGAATGTGCAGTGCGAACGCTGTCCCCACCAGCAGCCGCGGGACGTCTCGAAGAACAGCATGGGTTTGCTGGTACCCGTGCGCCGCAGTTCCGGATGGCTCTCCAGCGCCTCGAAGAAACTGTCGTAGTCGGGCAGGAAGAAGTCGTCGATATCGCGTTCCGCACCGATGGCCTTGCGGAAGCGCAGGTCTCGGCAGTTCCGCTCGGAAACGATTCCCGGAATGGCATCGGCGCGCTCCAGATCCTCGTCGAGGACACACCGCAGGAACTCGCCGAAGGTGTTCAGCGCGGGCCCGGAGAAGACGAAGTCGACGGCCGGCACATGCTCGGCGACCACCGAGCCCATGGGCGCCTCGCAGTTCGCCCCACCGAGCACGACGAGCGTCTGCGGGCTGCGCTCCTTGATCAGCCGCGCCAGGGCGATACTCGGCACATGCTGGGCGAACATCGAACTGAACCCCACGATGTCGGCCTCGTCAAGCCGGTAGCGGTCAATCAGTTCCCCGCAGAACTCCCACAGTCCGTCCCGCGCCGACAGGATCTGCTCACGGAAGTCGGCCCACCGGGCACCCCGGTAGTAGCGCTGAAAGTACTCGGCGGCAGTGTCGGCCTCGCCGGGAAAGGCGATGTGCCGGAACAGCCAGTCCCCGATCCCTGTGTCCACATGATCGTGACTCACGGAGAGGGCCTCGTAAAGACGTGTCCCGAAGAACTCGGCCATGTCCTGGTTGAGGTAGCACACGTGCGCTCGCGCCCGGTCGTCGAACTCCCGGTGAACGAGAGTCGATAACTGTCCCAGGGCGAATGACGGACGATTCCAGTCGGCGAATGGCATGTTCACTAAAGCGACATGCAACAACTGCGGCCTCCCCGTTGCGGCCTCCCCGTGATCATTCGTTCTGAGTCTAGTGCGCCATGGCTTGAGTCGGCAGAGATGTTCAGGCCAACGGGGATTCCGACGGGCGCGGGGTGAGGTCCGGATGGACTCGGGTTCTTTTCCGGCTGCCGCACAGGTGCGTTCGCAGTGGTCCGACGTGTGTTCGCCGAAGATTTCGCGGGCGTGGCGGCCGGTCCTCATGCCGGATGACGCGGTCGGGGCGGGGTGAGGATCCGGCCATGTGGGACAAGCGATTGCGCCAGTGGATGGGAGGCCCGACCGCTGGACGTACGCCTCGTCACCGCGTCCAGTGGACGATGTTGCGGAAGCGGGCCTCTTGAAGCAGGGAGTGCAGGACCTCGGTAGTCGACCGTCGGAGCGGTGGGCCTCCTGCGGGCCGCGTACGCCGACAAAGCCCAGGGTCCCGTGGTGCGCGTTCGCCAAAGGGTCCGACTTCTCCGTCCTGAGAAGCTCAACCGGCCCTGAGGGCTCAACCGGAACGGCGATGGCCAAACGTGGCACGGGCAGTCTCTGCGAGTCCCGACTTGTGCCGTCACAGTCCCGTGATCCAGCAGCGAACCCGCATGTCTGAGGCGATGATGGACTGGGGGTCCCTTGGGCTCCGGCGAGTTGCCCCTTGAGATTCCGGGAACCCGTCGGCTTCCGGGATCCGGCGGCTACAACGCCGCGCTGATCGCCCGGTCACCGGCCCCACCGGGCGGGTCGTCATCGGCGACATCGGCCCGCATGTCGTACGCCGGACCCACCGGTTCACCACGGAGGTCGGCAGCGGAAGTGTCACCGTCTTCCAGGGCGACGCAGCCTGCGGCGCGCCCGCCCAGCTCGCCCCCCGGGCGGATTCGACGCAAGCGTAATCGCCTACAACTCCTGGGACATCGGCCCGGCTTGGCGCGAACAGCTCGCCGAGGCGTATGCCTGGTCCTGCCGTTGGAGATCGGCGGCCACACGCGGGCCATCGCCTTCGAACGGGGCGGTGACGCCTTGCACGCCCAGAAGTTCACGCACTGCGGGTTCGTCCGCGACCAGGGGCAGGACGTCCGCACCACGCCGGTCCTCGACCTCCTCGGTGGTGAGCTTCAGCTCCGTTTCGACAACGGCGACGCCGCCCGCACGGAGGGGTTGGAGGAGGCGTTCCAGCCATCCTCGGCGACGCCTCGCTGGCCTACCTCCTCCACGTCCAGACCCGGCACGGTGACAGCCAAGCCGACAAGGAATGGGAGTGGGTCGTCCACGCCTTCGGCGAGCAGGGCCCGCAGCTCGCCGAGCAACTGGCGGCCACAGTGAGGGCCTTGGGCGGTGCTCGGCCCCTGGGTCAATCCGCGGTGGCTCAACAGCCTGGCCGCGGTCATCATCGCGGTGCTCCTTATCCTGTCCGGGATCCTCGTCGCGACCACTCTGCTTCCGTCGCTGAACACCACCCGGGTCACAGTGTGGCTCGCCGGGGTCCTGGTCGTCGGACTTCTGGCCGCCGGAGCATGGCTGCGCATCGTCCGCGCCCGTCGGCCACCGACCGCGCCCCGGGCCCCGGAGGTGCCCCGCGCCGGACGCGAGAGCTGGCGCATGCCGCCCCTCGCCCTGCTGGAACCGGTCGTATGGTCGCCCGGCCTGAAACTCGGAATGAGCCTGCTGCGCGGCTACCTCGTCATCGCCGCACTGTTGCTGCTGGTCCAGGCGATCCAGCCCGGCTGAGCAGACGCACAGCAGTTGCGGCCGCCAAGGACTGCATGACGCCGCTGCCGACTATGACCGACATCACATCACGGCGGAGTCAAGGACCCCTCAAAAAGTTGCGGGATTGCGCAAGCATGGGTCTACACTCTTAAGGGTTTGAAAGAAGGCACCTCGTTCGGTGAGGCGTCTTCACGGACACAGGCCACTGACCCCACGACGTCGAGAGACGCCCAGGGTCAGGACACCTCTCCCCGGCCTAAGGGGTGAGGCCAAGTGGCTTCCCCGGTAAGGGGATTACGCCGTGGAGTGCCAAAGCTCTGACGAGTTGGGGTGTACCGGCCGCATTCTGCGGGCCGGTCCGCTCCCTGCCGAGTCGACGACGACGCGCACCGTACGCGTCCCCGGCCGGAAGGAGGCGAGAGACATGGACTGCAGTAGCAGTAGTCCGGGCCATAGTCGGCCCCACCCCCGCTTGTCCTCGCATTCTTCCGGCACGCGGTAACCACCTTCCCTGCGCGGATTTTCTCCGCGTCCTGCGCCCCCGCACGGCCATGCGCCGTGACGGGCCGCCGTCCTGCGCGCCCGCGCAGGGGGGATGACGGCCACGTGCCCCCAATACCTCCCCCACTGGGGGGATTTGGGAGGTACCTCATGACCAACACCACCATCGACACCACCGCCGGCGCACCCCGCGCGGCGGTCCTGGACGACGCCCACATCGGTGACATCCAGGGCGCGCTCGGCACCATCAAGCTCGACGACACCGCGCCCCGCACCGGCCTGTCGGCCAAGCTGAAGACGCTGCTGGCCATCGTCGGGCCCGGCCTGATCGTCATGGTCGGCGACAACGACGCCGGCGCCTTCGCCACCTACGGCCAGGCCGGCCAGAACTACGGCACCCACCTGCTGTGGACCCTCCTCCTGCTCGTCCCCGTCCTGTACGTCAACCAGGAGATGGTGCTGCGCCTGGGCGCCGTCACCGGCGTCGGCCACGCCCGCCTCATCCTGGAGCGGTTCGGCAAGTTCTGGGGCGCGTTCTCCGTCATCGACTTGTTCTTGCTCAACGCTCTCACCCTGGTGACGGAGTTCATCGGCATCACGCTGGCCACCGGCTACCTGGGCCTGCCCAAGGCCGCCTCCGTCGTGCTCGCCGCCGCGATCATCATCGCCTCGGCGTTCACCGGATCTTTCCGCCGCTTCGAGCGGGTCGCCATCGCCCTGTGCGCGGCCTCGCTGCTGCTGGTGCCGATCTACTTCATGGTCCACCCGCACGTCTCGCAGATGGCCCGCGACTTCGTCGTGCCGAACATGCCCGGCGGTACCGGCCAGCTGTCCACGGTGATGTTGCTGATCATCGGCATCGTCGGCACCACGGTCGCCCCCTGGCAGCTGTTCTTCCAGCAGTCCTACGTGATCGACAAGCGGATCACCCCGCGCTTCATGAAGTACGAGAAGGCCGACCTGTGGATCGGCATCGTCGTGGTCGTCATCGGGGCCGCGGCCATGATGGGCTTCACCGCCGCCGCGTTCGCCGGCACGCACGGCTTCGGGCAGTTCACCGACGCCGGTGACATCGCCACCGGCCTTCAAGCCAAGGCGGGGAGGCTCGCCGGGGTGCTGTTCGCGATCGCGCTGCTGGACGCCTCGATCATCGGCGCCTTCGCCGTCTCGCTGTCCACCGCCTACGCGATCGGCGACGTCTTCGGCATCCGGCACTCGCTCCACCGGGGCGTCAAGGGAGCCAAGGGCTTCTACGCCGTCTACGCCGGCCTGGTCGCCACCGCCGCCGCCATCGTGCTGATCCCCGGCTCCCCGCTGGGCCTGCTCACTGAGGGCGTCCAGACCCTCGCGGGTGTCCTGCTGCCCTCGGCCAGCGTATTCCTGCTCCTGCTGTGCAACGACAAGGCCGTGCTCGGCCCGTGGGTGAACGGCCCCAAGACCAACGCGTTCACCTCCGCCGTCGTCGGCGTGCTGGTCACCCTGTCGATCATCCTGACCGCCTCGGTGCTCTTCCCGGACATCTCCTCCGGGGCGATTCTCGACATCATGGCCGCCTGCGGCATCGTCGGCGTGCTGGCCGCCGGATACGCCTTCACCCGCCGCCGCACCGGCACCAAGGAAGACCCGATCGACCGCACCGGCCGCGACACCTGGCGCATGCCCGCACTGGCCACCCTGAGCAGGCCCACCATGTCCACCGCCCGCAAGATCGGCATGGGCGCCCTGCGCACCTACCTGCTCATCGCGATGATCCTCGTCGTCATCAAGATCGTCGAAGTGGCCCTCGGCCGCTGAGCCCACCGGCGTCCGGGGTGCTCACCTTCAGCGCCCCGGACGACCCGAAGACATCCACCGCCATCCACTGTCACGACTCGGACAGGAGGGCCACACCGTCGTGCTCGCCGCACTCGACCACGTCCAGCTCGCCGCCCCACCTGCCAGCGAGGAGACGCTGCGCGCCTTCTACACCGGCCCGCTCGGTATGACCGAAATCCCCAAACCGCCCGTGCTGGGTGCCCGCGGCGGCTGCTGGTTCGCCACCCCCGATGGCACCGTCCAGCTTCACCTGGGCATCGAAGACCCCTTCCGACCCGCGCAAAAGGCCCACCCCGGACTGCGCGTGACCGACATCGACGCCCTCGCCGGCCGTCTCGCCGCGCACGGCGCGCCGGTCGTGTGGGACGACCACCTGCCCGGCCACCGCCGCTTCTACAGCGCCGACCCGGTCGGCAACCGACTGGAGTTCCTCCAACCCCTCACCCTCACCTGATCCCGCCGGCAGCCAGCCCGTTACCGGCCCCTTGACCGTGAAGGAGGTGCCCCGTGCACACCCTGACCACCTTCGACTTCCTGATCCGGCTCGCCACCGGTGTGGCCTGCGGGGCCCTGATCGGCGTCGAGCGCCAGTGGCGGGCCCGGATGGCCGGGCTGCGCACCAACGCCCTGGTCGCCACCGGCGCCACCCTGTTCGTTCTCTACAGCGTCACTGTCGGCGACGCCGGCAGCCCCACCAGAGTCGCCTCCTACGTCGTGTCCGGGATCGGATTCCTGGGCGGCGGCGTGATCCTACGCGACGGCGCCGGAGTGCGCGGCCTGAACACCGCCGCCACCCTGTGGTGCTCGGCCGCCGCCGGGGTCCTGGCCGCTTCCGGCCGCCTCGAACTGGCCGTGCTCGGCACCCTCTCGGTCCTCGCCGTGCACCTGGTCCTGCGGCCGGCCGGACGGCTGCTGGACCGCGCACCGGCCTCGGGTTCAGACCCCGACTCCACCGCGCGGGCGACCGTGCACGTGGTGTGCGAGCGCCAGGTCGAGACCCATGTCCGGGCCCAGCTGCTGCAGGCCCTCACCGCTGGCGCGCTGGCCCCGACCGGGCTGCGGGCCCGCCGCGAGGACGAGGGCCAGGCCACCAGCCTGCGTGCCACCGTCGCCATCGGCGGTCAGGTGGCCCCGGCGCTGGAACAGGTCATCGCCCGTCTGTCGCTGGAACCGGGGGTGCGTGACCTGCACTGGCACCTGGAGGACGAGGAAACCGAGCACGACCGGCCCCGGGTGCTGGCCTGAACCCACACTGCGAGGGCGCATACGAATCCCGTAAGAGGACGGTCGGCCCAACGGCATGCGGCCCGTGCGCCGACCACGATGGAAGACGGAACAGGGGGAGACGGCGATGAGGCGCTTGCCCCACCCGCACACCGGCGAGGGCACCGCCGTGCTCGGTGTCCTGCTGCTGACGGCGCTGGAGATGACCGCGGTGGCCACCGCCCCGCGCGCCGACCGGCCGGTCGGCGCCGGTGCCCTGATCGGAGCCGCCACCGCGGCCTTCGTCGTGGTCGCGGCGGTCGTCCACCGCCATCGCCGGGCCCAGCGAGAGGCCAGGCGGCAGCTGACCGAGACGGCCGACGAGTCGTGGTTCACCACCCGCGCCATCACTTGGTTGGCACCATCACGCAGCGCAACTCCGGCATTCCCTAGCGCGAGCGAACCCGCTTCGGCGACTGGGCAGTGTCTCTTCGATCAGGTAGCCGACCGTCATCGTCATGCGTTCAACGCCCGCGCCGCCTAGCGGCTCACTCGTCTGGCCTGGGCCAGGAAGTTCGAGAGCCGCTCGGCGGGAGGGCCCGACGGACCACTGCCAGGCGGTCTGCTAAGGGCGGGCGTAGGGCCGGGTCATGATCTCCAGGTTGTGGCCGTCCGGATCGTCGAAGTAGGCGCCCCGACCGCCGAATAGACGGTTGATCTGGCCGGGTTCGGTGTGGCTGGGGTCGGCGTAGTACGTGACACCAACCGCCTCCAAGCGTGCGATCACGGCGTCGAACTGCTCGTCAGGTACGAGGAAGGCGTAGTGCTGCGACTGGATCGGCTCGTCGCGCTTCTCGTAGTAGTCGAGCGTCACGCCGTTGCCGAGGTCGACGGGCAGGAATGGCCCGAACGGGGCGCCGACCTCAAGACCCAGGATCGCGGCGAGGAACTCGGCAGACAGGTGTCGGTCGCTGGCGTAGACGGCGGTGTGGTTCAGCTGGACGGCGGCGGCCGGCAGCTCGGATGTGTGCGGGTACTGCCGGTCATAGGACATCAGTGGTGTGTCTCCGGTCTTGCGATCTGCTGGAATGGGGCGCCGCGCGGGGGCGCCGGGAGCAAAGACGCGGAGAAGGGGGGCGGGCCTCTTGCCCGCCTCGCGCTCACGCCGAGGCCGGGAACCTCACTCGTGCATGGCCCATGGCCGACCCGGCAGTCACCCGACTGACCTTAGTGATCAGCGCGGGCTGAGGCAACGCCGTTTCTTGGCTGTGCGACGGTCGAAACCAGGAGGCCGCCCTCCACGTGATCCTCCCGGAACGGGCACCAGCGCACATGCGCGCGTGTGAACTGATCTTTGTGCGGCCCCTTTTGAGGGACCGCGCAGTGCTGGCGGCGGATTCTTGGGGGCCCGGCGACGTGCTGGTGTGCACGGATGGACGTCGAGTTGACGTTGATGTTCCAGTCGATGTCGCCTGCGGCGTCAGCGACGGTCTGAACGTGCTGGAGTCAGGCCACCGGCCACACCGTTTGTTGCTCTTGGGTGGCAGCCGGCTCCAGCAGGGGGTCCAAGCTCCATCCGCGCCGCGGGGACGGGCTCCGGTGCGGGGCCCGGATGTCCGGGGCAACCCTCCGGAAGGTGAATACGGGAGATGGATGAGCCCCCGTCAGCCGATAGCTGTTTGAACGGTTTTCATTGCCAGTCACCTGAAGGCCCCGGCTGCGCCGCTCTAGTCTCCTACCGCCTGATCAGAAAGGACCTGATCAGTGGACAACCTCCCGCTCTCCGCACACACAGGAGGTCCACCGTGTCCTTGCTGTCCCGCATCAAGCGCTCGCGCCGGGCGCTCTCCCTCGTCACCGCCCTCCCCGCCGCCCTGGTCGGGGTGTGGGTCGCCGCCCCGGCCGCTCAGGCCGCCGCTCTTCCCGCCCCCGACCACGTGATCGTGGTGGTGTTCGAGAACCACTCCTACGAGCAGGTCATCGGCAGCTCCAGCGCCCCGTACCTCAACAACACCCTGGTGGCCGGTGGCGGCAACCTCACCCAGTCGTACGCCATCACCCACCCCAGCCAGCCGAACTACCTGGACCTGTTCTCCGGCAACAACCAAGGCATCACCAACGACAACTGCTACACACCGCAGTTCAGCAGCGCCGCGAACCTCGGCTCCGAGCTCATCGCCGCCGGCAAGACGTGGGGCAGTTACAACGAGGGCCTGCCCTCCCAGGGCTCCACGGTGTGCACCAACTCCGCCACCAAGTACGCCCAGAAGCACAACCCGTGGTTCGCCTTCAGCAACGTCCCGCTGAACACGGCGTACACCTTCACGCAGTTCCCGACGGACTACACGACCCTGCCCAAGGTCTCGTTCGTCGTCCCGAACCTGTGCGACGACATGCACGACTGCTCCATCACGACGGGCGACAACTGGCTGAAGAACAACCTAGGCGCCTACGCCACCTGGGCCCAGACGCACAACAGCATCCTGGCCGTCACCTTCGACGAGGACGACAGCTCGCACGGCAACCACATCGCCACCGTGTTCTACGGTGCGCACGTCGCGCCGGGCAGCTCCACCTCGACGCACTACAACCACTACGACACGCTGCGCACCCTTGAGGACCTGGCCGGTCTGACCACCCACGCCGGGGCCGCGGCCAACGCCTCCGACATCACCGGCATCTGGAACTGACCTCGGGGCGGGCTTCATACAAGGCCGACCCGCAGCGGTGAAACAGCATCGAGGCCGCCGCCTCCCACGAGGCGGCGGTCCTGCCGTACCCGGTGGCCGACTGCCCGGAGGCCGCCCATGGCCTGGTGTGCTACGGCCAGTACAGGCGAGCGCGGGCTACGACACAGCGGCCGGACGGCGTCAACCGTATGGGCCCGCCCACCGTCTCGGGGTCCTCGTCGGAATCGGCCTCCACCGCCTCGCCCTCGCCCGCCTGCCCTTGCCGCGACCTGCACTGGCGGTGGCTGGCTGGGGCACGGAGACCTGGCCGCGGGCAAAACCATCGCAGCGACGCTCGGGGCATGGCTGATCCTTGAGGACGAAGCCGCCGTCTCGATGACGTCGCACCGCTCTCACACCTTGGCACCGAAAGGCGGCACGCCCCTGGTTCGGTTCAACGGCCGGCCGGACATGGGCTACGCGGCCGGCGCACTGGTCGCCGCCTCCCCGCCGACAGCCTCGGCCGCAACGGCCACCGTCGTCGCCACCGTCCTCCTCATCGCCGAGCCCCAGCCGTTCCACGGCGTGGAGCTGGTGCGGGTAGGGGTAAGGGGATATTGGGGAAGTCGGAACCGAGCAGGATGCGGTCGCCAAGTGCGGTGAGCCGTGGCAGGGCCTGCCGGGGGAACGGCATGAATCTTTCGGCGAGGTCGAGGAACTCCTCGTACTCGGTCATGCCCATCGGGGGTACGGCGGGCGAAGTCGGCGGCCCACCCGTTCAGCCACCTGGTCATGCCGGGCTTGTGGGGTAGAGCATCGCGGTGAAGGCCCGGACCCCGAACTGCCGGAGCAGAGCCGCCCGCTCCGCCTCCTGCTAACGGTAGGTGATCGGCCACTGCAACCCACCGATCAGCGGCCCGTTGGCGTCGAAATAATCCCAGACCTTGTGCAGGACGGACCTCACCTGCTTCCTCGCCCCAAGCGATGCGGGTGGAACTCAACTGGTGCCGCCTCTCTCGAACGACCTGCAGGTGTCACAAGGCCGGGAATTGCTGGATGAGTTCATCGTCGCCGCAGCGCGCAGCCGCACCGACACCCTGTGAGCTGCCTCACCCAGCGGTGCCCGCTCCGCGCATGAACTGCCTTTACAGCGCCCCTCCTGCCCGTCCGACGCCGCTTGTTGGCCGGATACGTCAGCAATCTGTCATTGCAGCCAGTACGTCGTTCAATACAGGCTGTGACCGTGTTGGAGCGACGTGTTGTTGTGGTGGTGTACGCGGGTGCGATGGCCCTGGACATCACCGGACCGATTGAAGTGTTCGATACCGCGAACCGGCTCCTGGGCCCCTCGGGCACCCCTTACCGGACCGACTTCGTCTCCGCCGACGCACCACTGGTGCGCATGAGTTCGGGGGTGGTGATGGAGGCCGCGCCACTGGAGGCGGGGCGAGGCCCGATCGACACGCTCCTCGTGCCGGGCGGATGGAGTCTCAACGACGCACTCGGGGACCAGTCGCTCGTGTCCTGGATCAGCCGGGCGGCGGCCCGGTCACGCAGAGTCGCCTCCGTATGCGGCGGATCCTTCCTGCTGGCCGAGGCGGGCCTCCTCGACGGCAGACGCGCCACCACGCACTGGGCGTACAGCGAGGCGATGGCGTGCCGATATCCGCAGGTGACGGTGGACGCCGAGCCGATCTTCGTCTGGGACGGCCCCTTCGTGACCGCCGCGGGCGTATCGACCGGCATCGACATGGCGCTGGCTCTGGTGGAGGCCGACCACGGATCGGCGCTCGCTCTGGAGACGGCACGGTTTCTGGTGCTGTTCCTCAAACGGCACGGAGGACAGTCCCAGTACAGCGCCGTCCTCGACGCCCAGTTGGCCGACCATCCGCCGATCCGGGCAGCACAGGAGTGGATTCTGAAAAACCTGGACAACCCGCTGCCCGTGGCCGAGATCGCGCGGCAGGCCAACATGAGTCAGCGCAACTTCGCCCGGGTCTTCCGGCGTGAGGTGGGCGTGACACCCGGCCAGTACGTCGAGCGGACGCGTATCGCCCGCGCACGCGAGCTGCTGGAAACCACAGACCTGACGATCGGCCAGATAGCAGGCCGCTGCGGATTCGCAGCCACCGAGACGTTCTTCCGCTCCTTCGGACGAACCCTGGGTCTCACCCCCAAGGAATACCGGCACCGCTTTCAGGTGATCTCGCCGGCCGGCCTCATCGACAGGCATCACGAGAGGGAGGGGAGCACCGCATGACCACCACGACTTCGGAATTACGCACGGCGGAAACGGTACGCCTGGTCGACTATCTGGCCGGGGAACTCGCCAGAGCCGGCGTCACCCATGTGTTCGGCGTCGGCGGCGCGAACATCGAGGACGTGTATGACGCGGTGCACCGCGGCGGCGCCGTCCGCGGCGTCGTCGCCAAACACGAGTTCTCCGCCGTCACCATGGCCGATGGATACGCCCGAACCACCAGGCGCCTCGGCGTCGTTGCCGCGACCTCGGGCGGTGGGGCGATGAATCTCGTACCGGGTCTGGCGGAGGCGTACGCCTCCCGGGTGCCCGTACTGGCCCTGGTGGGCCAGCCTCCGACCGGCCAGGCGGGGCACGGGGCGTTCCAGGACTCCAGCGGCAAGGCAGGCTCCTTGGACGCACGGGAGGTCTTCGCACCCGTCTCCCGGTTCTGCGCCCGGGTCGATGACGCGGACTCACTCACGGAATTGCTGCCCCGGGCAGTCTCGGCGGCACAGGCCGATCCACGCGGGCCGGCCGTGCTGTTGCTGCCCAAGGACGTGCAGCAGGCGCGCATCCAGGTGCCCGCCCGCGACACGGCCCCGGCACCGGGCGGCCTCGCGACGGCGTCCGCGGCACGGCTCGACACAGCTGCCGTCAGCACCGTGTCGGGCGCCCTTCGCCGGGCCGGCCGTGTCCTCGTCATCGCCGGTGAGGATGTCGCCGCCGCCGACGCGCGTGAGGATCTGGCCGAACTGGCCCGGTGCCTCGGGGCGTGGGTGGCGGTCACCCCGGACGCCAAGGACGTCTTCGACAACCGTGATCCCCGGTTCGCGGGTGTGGCCGGGGTGATGGGCCACGCCAACGTCGAGGACTGTCTGCGACGGGCCGACCTGTGCCTGCTGGTCGGTACCCGGCTGCCGCTCCTGGCACGCGGCGGCCTCGACCAGGCCCTCGCCGGCACCGAAGTCGTGTCCCTCGGCCCCGAACCACCGTTCGTGGCAGCCACCGCCCTGGGTGGGAACCTACGGGACGCGCTGCGCGCGGTGACCCTCCGGCTTCCGTCGCACCCACGCCCCTGCCCGCCGCACGCCGGCCCCCTTCCCGCACCCATGCCGGGTCCGCTCTTCCAGACCCGGGAGCGAACCGTCCCCCACGCCCAGGCGGTCGCCGCGGTGGAGGCGGCACTTCCCCAGGACGCACACGTCTTCGTGGACGCCGGCAACGCAGGTGCCAGCGCGATCCATCTCCTGCCGGCGCCGCGCCACGGCCGCTTCGTGGTGGCGGTCGGCATGGGCGGCATGGGCTACACCTTCGGCGCCGGCATCGGCGCCGCGCTCGCCACCGGCCGACGCACCTACGTCCTCGCCGGCGACGGTGCCTTCTTCATGCACGGGATGGAAGTGCACACCGCCGTGGAGTACGACGCACCCGTGACCTTCGTGGTCTTCAACAACAACGCCCACGGCATGTGCGCGCTGCGGGAGGAGTTCCTCCAGGGCGGCGTCCGCAGCGACGACCTGTTCGCCCGGAGCGATCTCGCCGCCGGAGTGGCCGCCGCCTTCCCGTCCCTGGAGGCCACGGGAGCGGCCGACGCGGCACAACTGCGCACGGCACTGCTGCGCGGCAACGCGGGCAGGGGCCCGTCGTTCGTCGCCGTGGCCTGTGACCCACGGGAGATCCCTCCGTTCCTTCCCTTCCAGTCCTTCACCGAAGCCACGAACAGCAAGGAGGGTTCAGATGAGCGAGGAGTCGTCCACGTTGGCTGACATCCCCGGTCTGGTCCGGATCGAGAACGCCGGCAAGGAGGAGCTGACCGCCCACTGCATGGAGCTCACCCACGCGGTCTACCCCCACCATCAGGTCTACGGGCAGTACTGCACCATCCACGAGTACGTCGACTGCCCCGCGGAGCAGGCCTACGACTACCTGCGCCAAGGACACCATCTGGAGGAATGGACCTGCAGCCTGCGGGACTTCGCGCCCACCGGCACACCGGGGCTGTGGGTCGGTCACGACCGGCTGGAGGACGACACCCGGATCTACTGCAAGGTGCTCGCGAACCCCGAGGCCATGACCGTCGACTACCACTGCTCCTGGGACCAGGGCGAGAAGCTGTGGATGATCTACCTGATGCGGGTCGTTCCGGCCCGGCTGGTACTCGACAAGCCCGGTTCGGTGATCACCTGGACCAACTGCCGGCACCCCTACTACGACGACAACCCGCATCCCGACCTGGCTCCCCGCCCGGACCGGCCCTGGGTGGGCGACTACTGGGACCTGTTCTACGCGGGGCACACCGTGGAGATGCACAACCTCAAGGCCATCCTGGAACACCGCCACCGGGGCGGCCTGCCGGGCAGTCCGGCTCCGGCGAGGGCGGTGGCGCAGTGACCACGGTCAGCCTCACCGACGTCGCGAGCTACCTGCCCGGCGAGCCGGTTCCCGCGGAGTTCTACACGGACTTCCCCGGAGCCGAGGACAAGCTCCGCAACCACCCCATGTTCAAGGTCCCGCCGTTACGGCACCACGTGGCCAGGGACGAGACCAACGCGGACATGGTCGAGCGCGCCGTACAGCCCCTGATCGAACGGCACGGCGCAGCGGAGATCCGAGGCGTCGACGTGCTGTTGGTGCACAGCCAGTTGCCGGATCTGCCGTTCGTGGGTGCCGGGACCGAGGTGGCGCGTCGGCTGGGCCTGAACCCGGAGTGGCTCGTCGACGTGGCCAACGCGGGCTGCGCGTCCTTCGTGTACATGTTGAAGCTGGCCCGGCAGATCCTCACGTCCACCGATGCGAAAACCGCGCTGATATGCAACGCACAAAGCGCCGCCGGGCAATGGTTCACCCAGTCCGAGGTACGCAAACTCGCCCAGGCGGCGATCCCGGGCGACGGGTGCGGTGTGGGGTACGTGACGACGTCGACGCAGTCGCCAGTCCTCGACGTGGAGACCCGGCACATCGGCGAGTACGCCGGCGACATGACCGTGGCGGTCGACGACGGTCGCAAGTACTGGGAGCCGGGCGAGTCCCAGCTGCGGATCGGGTTCACCGACGCCAGTGTCGCCAAGGTCCTGGCGCGCGGGAACCGCCTCGTCCCCGAGGTGATCACGGACCTGTGCCGGCGGCTCGGCGTGGCGAGCACCGACATCGACGTCCTCATCACCAACCAGCCCAACCGCACCTTCCTGCGGAACTGGCGGGAGGCGCTGCAACTGCCGGCCGAACGGCACCTGAACACCTTCGACGCATACGGGAATCTGTTCGGGGCGGCGATCCCGATCACCTTGGACCGCGCGATCAGCTCCGGGCAGGTGGAGGACGGCGACCTGATGGTGCTCGGGGGATTCGCCCACGCAGGTGACTTCGCGGGTGCCGTCGCCGTTCGCTGGCACGGCGGCGCTCGGCCACCGCACCCGCGTAGTGGTGCTGTGCAATCCGCACGACCTCACCGGAAGCCTCGTCACCGTTGACGCACTGTCGGCGTTCCTGCGTCAAGTCCCCCGACACGTCACCATGCTCCTCGACGAAGCGTACGCGGAGTTCGCCCGCGTGAGGGCGCCGCAGCCCTCACCGACGCCGGATGTCCAGGTGCGCCACCACCCCGGCGAGGGATTCCGGCGCGGCCTAGGTGCCAGAGGTGCGGCGGCCGCCTCCGCGGCCGGAGGTGCGGTCGCCGGCCCCGTCAGCTCCGCCCGTGGCACCGCCGGCCGCCGCCCGTCAGCGGGATCCGCGGGCTGCCTTGCCGGAGGCGGTGCCGGTCGCCGCACCAGCCGCGTACGGGCGGTCGGAACTGCGGCCGCCCGCTGCCGCCGCACCGCCCGTGACTCCGCCGGATCGCGCCCGACGGGCAGAACCGCGCCCGCCGGCTGCGGAGGTGCCACCGGACGCTGTCGCCCCGGCCGCGGCCCGGCGGTCGGAGCCCCGGCTCCCCGTCCTGGTGGTGGCACCTGTCGCCGCTTTGGCTTCGCCGCCGTTTCGGCGTCGGCGGCCGGATCGCCTGCCGGGCTGGGTGCCGGTCTTCCGGTCCGGACGGGACGCCGTCGACGTCGCGGGCTGGGCGACCTCGATGGTGACGGCCACGCCGGAAGGCTCGCGGGCGCCGGTGATGGTGGCCAGCGCGGGGTCGCTCGACGTGACGCGGGTCGTCCGGGGGCGGATGCCGGCGTCCGACATGAGCCGGGTGACGTCCCGTTTCTGCTCGGGCAGGACCAACGTGACCACGCTGCCGGAGCCGCCGGCGCGGGCCGTGCGGCCGCCCCGGTGGAGGTAGTCCTTGTGATCGTTGGGGGGATCGACGTTCACTACGAGGTCGAGGTCGTCGATGTGTATGCCCCGGGCTGCGACGTTCGTCGCCACCAGGGCGGTGACCTTGCCGTTCTTGAACTGTTCCAGGGTGCGGTTCCGCTGCGGCTGGGAGCGGCCTCCGTGCAGTGCCGCCGCGCGGACCCCGACGGCCAGGAGCCGCTTGGCGAGCCGGTCAGCGGACCTCTTGGTGTCGAGGAAGAGGATGACCCGGCCGTCACGGGCCGCGATGCGCGTGGTGACGGCCTTCTTGTCGGTCTCGTCCTGGATGTGGAGCACGTGATGCTCCATGGTGGTCACCGCTCCCGCGGACGGGTCCACGGAGTGCACCACGGGGTCGGTCAGGAACCGCTGCACGAGGCGGTCGATGTTGTGGTCCAGGGTGGCCGAGAAGAGCATGCGCTGTCCGTCGGGCCGTACCTGCTGGATCAGCTTGGTGATCTGCGGAAGGAAGCCCATGTCGGTCATCTGGTCGGCTTCGTCCAGCACCGTGATGCGTACCTGGTCGAGCACGCAGTCTCCGCGTTCCACGAGGTCGTTGAGCCTGCCGGGACTCGCCACGACCACCTCGGCACCGCGCCGGAGCACTGCGGCCTGCTTGGTGATGGACAGCCCGCCGACCACGGTTGCCAGCCGGAGGTTCACCGCCGTCGCGTAGGGGGTCAGCGCATCCGTCACCTGCTGGGCGAGTTCCCGGGTGGGCACCAGCACGAGGCCGAGGGGTGCCTTGGGCTGCGCACGCAGTCCGGCCGTGCGAGCCAGGAGCGCCAGCCCGAACGCGAGGGTCTTGCCGGAGCCGGTGCGTCCCCGTCCCAGCAGGTCGCGGCCGGCGAGCGAGTTGGGCAGGGTGGCGGCCTGGATGGGGAAGGGGGTGGTCACGCCCTGCGTGGCGAGGGTCTTCAGCAACCCCGCGGGCATGTCCAGAGCGGCGAAGTCCTCGATGGCGGGAAGTGCGGGTGTCGCGCTTTCCGGCAGCCGGAATTCCCTCGGCGACGACGCGGACGGCGGGGACGACGAGGCGCGCCGGTTCGGCTTCTGGGACCTGCGGGACATGCGGTTATCTGCCTTCCTGGAAACAGCACAAACCGGGGTCCGCACCGTGACGGTGCGGACCCCGGTGAGGGGATACGCGTCCGGGGATCAGGCGGGGACGATGTTCTCCGCCTGCGGGCCCTTCTGGCCCTGCGTGACGTCGAAGGAGACCCGCTGGCCCTCCTGGAGCTCACGGAAGCCCTGGGTCGCGATGTTCGAGTAGTGGGCGAAGACGTCGGGACCGCCGCCGTCCTGCTGGATGAAGCCGAAACCCTTTTCGGCGTTGAACCACTTCACGGTTCCCTGTGCCATGACATTCTCCTTCTGTAGGCAGAGGCCCCATCCGGAGACGCCGGAAACAAATAATGCGCCTGAAGGAGAAACATTCCCGTCAGGCGCACATAGGTTCATGGGTACCAAAACTGCAACACCGAAACTTTAGCACAGCTCGGCGGCCCGTGATGGATCAACGAGGTGGTCACCGGGGTTCCTCAGAGCCTTTCGGTGATCCCGCTCGTCGTGTCTCCCGCTCTCGGATCGTGCAGGGGGTTCCTCACAGTCATCGGCGCCGCTTCGGCTCCGCCGGCGCGATGAGCCTCGCCCGTCCTGGGTACCGTGTTGAGCATGCCCACTTCCGCGGAGCTGCGTCGGATGCGCCGGATTCACCGCTGGATGGGGATCATCCTGCCGGGCGTGGTCCGGCGCATGGTCAACGGCCGTGCGCCTCAGCCTGGTTGGCTGCCTCGCCGCCAGCTGACCGTGGTGTCGGTTGATGTCGACCTCGACGCGGGTATCGGCGCGGTCTGGCTGGTGTGGCGTCCCAGGACCGCGAAAGCCGAGACACACACCGCGCTCATGGAGCTCTGCGGTGAGGAGTGGCAGTACACGGGCGGTGGCAGCAGTTCAGAGGGGCGCCTGCCTGCGGGAAGATCGGCGGTGGGCCGGCTCGGACAAATCGGCATGATCGAGCTCGGCGGAGGCGCCGGCGCTCTGAGCCGTGCCTACCGCCTGCGGCATCCGCATCCGGACTCCACCGGGACAGACTCCTGGATCGGAGCCGCGGACTGTCAACACGAGAACATCCCGTGATCGCGGTTCGTACACGCCTTCGCGCCAGAACCCCGTACGCCACACCGCGCGTCTTGCGGCGCCGACCCCGCCCGACTCGTCGGAGTCGCGCGTGCCTGATGCGCGCGGGTCGTGGGCAGGCCGGCCGGCGATGGGAGTCCGGCTCGCGCTTGGGCACCGGATAACAGGTTTCGCGTCTCCCGGCGCCCTGCCAGGATGCGTGGATGATCTCTTTCTCGCCCGTGCCCCCGGTCGTTCCCGCAGGCCGGATGGCCGAGCACCCGCAGCCGGTGCTGGGCCTGCCCGGCGGTCTGGAGCTGCGGCCTTGGCGCGTCGATGACGCAGATGTCCTTGTGGCCGCCGGCCAGGACCCGGCCATCCGGAAGTGGAACCGACTGGTCGTGGAGTCACGCGAGCACGCACGCCAGAGGATCGAGCGCATGCACCAGCGCTGGCAGGCCGAGCAGGCCGCGAGATGGGCCATTGCCCGGGCGGACGGCAGCGAAGCCCTGGGCCTGATCGGCTGGGGGGACATCGACCTGGACGACGGCAACGCCGAGATCGTCTACTGGATCCTGCCCGCCGCACGAGGCGGCGGTGTCGTCGTCGAGGCGACCAAGCGCCTCAGCCGGTGGGCCGTCCAGGACCTGGGCCTGCACCGCCTCCGCCTGTGCCACTCGACCGCGAACCCGGCGTCCTGCCGCGTGGCGGAGAAGGCCGGCTACTCCTTCGAGGGCACCCAGCGCAGCGCGCTGCTGCACGAGGACGGATGGCATGACGAGCACCTGCATGCCCTGGTGCGGGGAGACGTCATCTGAGGCCGCCAGCTTGACGGGTGACCGCCTAGGCATCGGTTGGCTTGTTCGCCTCGGTCGGCTTCTCCCAGGGCCTGCGCAGGCCGGCGGCGACGGTTCGGGCGGGGCGGAGTCGCCCGGAGGCCGTCACGGTCGTCGATCGTGGAACCGGAGCTGAACCCAGCGCCCTGCCCACCGGAGAGCTGCGTGGCTTGACAACCGCGTTAGAGATCATTGCCCGCGTACGACAGGTTGAAGCTCTTGTTGGTCAGCGGGAAGTCCGGGACGATCGTGTCCGCCAACGCGACCGGCAGCGCCGGCCAGTTGAAGAACGACGGGTCGACCGGCTTGACCCGGGTCAGCGTGCCGTCGGGGGCGAGTTCGACGCGGGTGGCGATGGTGCCGCGCCAGCCCTCGACCAGGCCCACGCCGGTGCCGGGGCCCGAGCCGGGCGGCAGCTGGGGCGCGAGCATCGCCCGGGAAGCCTCCAGTCCGTCGGTGAACCGCTGGATCAGGGCGAGGGAGGTCTCGATCTCCTCGGCGCGGATGAGGAAGCGAGCCAGGACATCACCGCTGTCGTGGACGGGCACGTCGAGTTGCGGACCGTATCCGGTGAACGGGTGCGCCACGCGGGCGTCGTCGGCGATGCCGCTGGCGCGAGCGACGTAGCCGAGGCAGCCGATCTCCCGGGCCGCGGCGGTGTGCAGGATGGCGGTGCCGGTGAAGCGGTCGCGGACAGTGGAGTGGCCGAGGGCGAGGTCGGCGATCTCCCGGATGTCCTCGCCCATCGCTCTCAGCCGGGCCGGGTCGGGCACAGCGTGCAGGGCCGCCCCGCCAGGTACGACGCCTCCGCGCAGCAGCCGGTGCCCGGTGACTTCCCTGTTGAGGCGCAGGAGTTTCTCGCGGACGCGCTGGGCGTGGGCGTTGAGGATGCCGTGGCCGACGTCGTTGCAGAGCATGCCGAGGTCGGCTACGTGGTTGTGGACGCGCTCCAGTTCGAGCAGGAAGGCGCGGGCGCGCTGGGCCTCTTCCGGGACCTCTGTGCCGGTGGCCTCCTCGACGGCCAGGCAGTACGCCAGGGCGTGGCCGACGGCCGTGTCGCCGCTGACGCGTTCGGCGAGCGGGAGTCCGGCGGCCACCGAGCGTCCCTGGAACAGCTTTTCCACCCCTTTGTGGACGAACCAGAGGCGGGCCTTGAGCCTCAGGATGGTCTCGCCTACGACGGAGAAACGGAAGTGGCCGGGTTCGATCAGACCGGCGTGCACCGGCCCGACCGGGATCTCGTAGACGCCGTCGCCTTCCACCTCCAGGAAGGGGTACGGGCCCTCCTGCTCACCAAAGGCGGGTGGCGGCCCGGCATCAGGGCGCATCGGGTACCAGCCGCGCGGCCAGTGGAAGTGGCGTACGAGGCGGCGCGGGAGCGGGTGGTCGAGGGGGACGATGCCGAACAGGTCACGCATCTCGCGCTCGAACCGGCCTGCGGGATAGGAGAGATGAGCCAGCGTGGGCACTTCGGGACGGTCGGGGTCGAGGCGGACGTGCAGTTCCGTACGGGTGTCGGGCGGGCCGGCCACGAACAGGTACACCACGCGCGGCCCGGCCTCGTCGAGGTGGGCCGCGACCAGCGCGAGCCGGTGCCCGCCGGTCAGCAACTCATGGGCCTGCCTGTGTAGTTCGGTGATGTCGATCTCGTGCGTGGTACGCATCGATTCAGCCTCCGATCGCCTTGGCGGCGGCGTGCAGCAGGTCGGTGAGGGGGCCGAGAGACATACCCAGGGCGGCACAGGCGGCCAAGCCCACAGCGAGGGGCCAGACGGCGGCACCCTCCCGGCACGCGGGCGGTGCCGGTGCCGGGCCCAGCAGTATCCGTGCGGTGCGCACGGCGAGCGCGGCGAAGGCGACGAGCACGAGCAGGAAGGCGACCGCCGTAGCCCAGGCGAGGCCACTGTCGGCGAGGAAACCGGCGCGGGCGATGCCGAGTTCGGAGGCGAACAGGCTGGACGGCGGGAATGCCATCAGCGCCACCACCGCGAGCCCGAACATCCCCGCCGGTGCCGGCGTGCGGGCGAGGAGCCCGCGCACCCGTCCGATCTTCGTGGTGCCGGTCAGTTGGAGGATGCGGCCTGAGGCGCAGAACGCGACGGACTTGGCGAGTCCGTGGCCGGCGATGTGCAGCAGCGCGGCGGAGAGGGCGAGGGGGCTGCCGATCGCCGTGGCCAGGGCGATCAGGCTCATGTGCTCCATGCTGGAGTAGGCGAGCATGCGCTTGTAGTCGCGCTGGGCGAGCAGCAGTCCGGCCGCGAGGGCGAGAGTGAGCAGGGCGATCCCGGCCAGCAGGATCCGGGTGAAGTCAACACCGAGCGCTGCGTCCGCGATGACCCGGTAGCGCAGGACCGCGGCGAAGGCGACGGACAGCAGGACACCGGACATCAGCGCGGACACCGGTGCGGGGGCCTGGCTGTGGGCGTCCGGCAGCCAGGCGTGCAGCGGGATCAGACCGGCCTTGGCGCCGAAGCCGAGCACGACCAGGGTGATGCCGAGCCGGGTCACCGCCGGGTCGAGGCGGTCGGCGCGGGCGACGAGGGTGGGCCAGTCGAGCGCCCATGCCTCGGCGATGCCGGCCTGCCGGGCCGCGTAGTAGAGCAGCACGGTGCCGAGGAAGGCGAGCGCGATGCCGGCCGAGCAGACCACCACATACTTCCAGGCGGCCTCCACGGAGGCGCGCGTGTGGCGGTGGCCGACGAGGAACGCGGTGACGATGGTGGTGGCCTCGACAGCCACCCACAGCACGCCGAGGTTCGCGGTGACGACGGCCAGGCACATCGCGGCCAGGAACGCCTGGACGAGGACGTGGTAGCGCCACACGCTCCGGTCACCGGCCCGTCCGGCGTCCCGTTCGCTTCGCAGATAGGCCGGGGCTGACCCGCAGGCGATCAACGCGATGCTTCCGACGACCAGCAGCATCCAGGCGGTCAGCGCGTCCGCGCGCAGGAGGCCCGAGAACGCCCGTCGAGGTTCGCCGGCGATCACGTCCGTCGCGAGCAGGCTCCCGCACGTAAGGATCGCGGCGGGTGAGACGAGACCGGCCCAGTCCCGCACAGGCCGCTGGGGCACCTTGACAGGCTCAGGTGTCTCCGCCACCACGACGTAGCCCTGCGCGGACGTCGCCTGCTGGGCCTCGCTGAGCGCAGTGGTCACCGCTGCGGCGGTCGAGCGAGTACGCAGGCCGGTCAGCGCATAGGCCCCGGCGGCCAGCAGGGGCACGGCCGGGGGCGCGCAAAGCAGGAGTGCAGAAGCGGTCGGGCTCATCAGTCGTGCAGCTCCCACAGGTCGTCGATGTCGGTGGTGCCGAACGCTGCCCGCATCCGGGTGGTGAGGATCTGCAGCACCAGCACCGCCAGCAACACGTCGAAGGAGACGCCGAGTTCGACGATGAGCGGCACACCGGAGGTGCCCAGGAAGGCGGTGGCGGTGATGCCGTTGTCCAGCAGCAGGAAGCCGACCACCTGGGCCAGCGCCCGCCTGCGGGTCACCAGCACGAAGAAGCCGATCAGGACCACCGCCAGGCCGACCGGCAGCGCACGGGTGGCCGGCGTGGGGTCCAGCTGGGTCAGGGGCCGGGCGACGGCGTAGGCGAGCAGGGTGAGCAGGGCGGCGGTGAGCAGCGAGGCGGCGACGTTGACCAGCGGCTGGGTCTCTCGGGTCTCGGTGCCTCCGGTTCCGTAACGCTGCCGGTCCTCGGTGAGCGCGGCGAGGGCGCGCCGCATGAGATAGGGCAGGACGCCCGCCCTCAGTACCCCGACGCCGAGGCCCACGGCGACCAGGTCCCACCGTTGTTCGTGCACGCCGAGCAGGACGGCGATGGCGGCGAGGGCTACGCCCTGAAAAGCGAAGTCCCGGACGATCGCAGCAAGTTCGCGCCGCCACAGCACGATGACGGCCGCCAGGAGGAAGGCGCCGCAGGCCAGGTCGAGGAGCTGGGTGAACAGGCCGCTGCTCATGACGCTCCGTTCAGGAAGTACGAGACGGTCACCGCGAGCAGCGCCAGCAGGAAGGAGCCGGCGAGCAGTTCGGGCACGCGGAACAGCCGGACCTTGGCCCAGAACACCTCGGCCGCCGCGAGCACCGCGCCCAGGAGCACGAGCTTCGCCGCGAACGCCACCAGGGCCATGGCCAGGGCGGCCCAGGAGATGCCGGTGGCCACGCCCCAGGGCACGAACAGCGAGGACAGCAGACCGAGCAGCAGGGTGAGCCGCATCTGGGCGCCGAGTTCGACCATCGCGAGGTCGGGTCCGGCGTACTCCAGCACCATCGCCTCGTGGATCATCGTCAGTTCGAGGTGGGTGGAGGGGTTGTCGACCGGGATCCGTCCCGTCTCCGCGAGGACCGCCACCGCGAGGGCGGCGATGGCCAGCAGCCCGGCCGGGGAGGCGAGGCGGGCCGGTTGGTGGGCAGCGCCGGAGACGATCGCCGGGATGTTGGTGGTCCCGGCCGGTATCGACAAGGCGAACACCGACAGCAGCAGAGTCGGCTCCACCAGCGCGGCGACCGTCATCTCCCGGGAGGCGCCCATCCCGCCGAACGCCGTGCCGGTGTCCAGGCCCGCCAGGGCGAGCGCGAGGGTGCCGAGCGCGATCAGCGCGACCACCACGATGAGGTCCGCGTGCCCGCTCACCGGAGTGTCCGTGGACAGCAGCGGCACCAGCGCGGCGGCCACCACGGTGGTCGCGACCAGCAGGGCCGGGGCGGCGCGGAACGCGGGCCCGGTACCCACCGGCGTGATGGGCTCTTTGCGCAGCAGTTTGCGCGTGTCCCGCCAGGGCTGGAACACCCCGGCTCCGGCACGGCCCTCCAGGCGGGCCCGCACCTGCCGCATCCACCCGGTCAGCAGCGGCGCCCCGGCCGCGACGACCACGACCTGGCCGGCGACGGCCACGTACCCGATCCCGCTCATCACCAGCCCACCGCCAGTACCAGCAGAAGGACGACCAGGCCGGCGAAGCCGTAGCCGAGATACAGATGGACGCTGCCGCCCGCCAGCCGCCGCGCCGCCTGTCCGGTCCCGGCCAGCGCCCGCAGCACCGGCTCGTACAGCCGGTGCTCGATCCGGTCGGGCACCCGGTGCTGGAAGCGCACCCGCTCCACCAGGTACGCCGACTCCCGCACCGGGGTGACGTCCACGTCCTGCTCGGGCGCGAGGACGTCGTCGAAGACCCGCTGCAACGGCTCGGCGAACGAGGTCGCCGTGTACGTCATGCGCGGCGTCGGCGCCCCTCCCCCGCAGTCCCACAGCCGGGCGTTCACGCGGCGCCTGCGGCGGCCGTAGAGCCGGGGCAGCACGGTCGCGAGCAGGATCGCGGCAGTGAGGGCGGCCACCACCCACAGCGGGGACAGCTGCGCGGAGATGTCCGCGAGCCGCACTCTCAGCCCGCCGCCCGTGAGCGCCCCACTGCCCGGCAGTCCGACCGCGCCCACGGCCCGGTCGAGGCCCTCGCCCAGCAGGCCGGGCACCACCGCCAGCGCCACGATCCCCACAGCGAGCAGAGCCATGCCGACGAGCATGAGCGGTGGCGCCTCCCGTGCCGAGGCGGCCCGTTCGTCGCGCGGCCGGGCGAAGAAGCAGACGCCGAGCGCCTTGACGAAGACAGCGGCGGCGATGCCGGCGGACAGCGCGATCAACGCCACCGAAAGGGGCAGGACGACGGCGACCGCGACTCCGGGCACCGCGAGCCCATGGATGAGGGACTGCAGCAGCAGCCACTCGCTGATGAAACCGTTGCCCGGCGGCAGCGCCACCGCGCCGAGCGCGGCCAGCGCGAACAGTCCGGCGGTGGCCGGCATCCGGGGACGCAGCCCGCCCAGCCGGTCGAGGTCCCGCAGACCGGTGGAGCGCAGTACCGATCCGGCCGCGCAGAACAACAGGGCCTTGAACGCGGCATGGTTGACCACGTGCAGCAGGGCCGCCGCGAGCGCCAGCGCGGCCAGCGGACGGTCGCCGTAGGCGGCGAACAGCCCGCACGCGCCGACCCCGATGAGGACCAGACCCATGTTCTCGCTGGTCGAGTACGCCAGCAGTCGCTTCAGGTCGGAGGCCATCGCCGCCTGCAGGATCCCGTACACGGCGCTGGCCCCGCCGACCGCGATCAGCCACAGCCACCACCAGGCCGGTCCGCCGCCGAGCAGATCGAGCCCGGTGCGGACGAGGCCGTAGACACCGAGGTTGACCATGGCGGCGCTCATCAGCGCCGAGACGGGGCTCGGCGCTTCAGGATGGGCCCGCGGCAGCCAGGCGTGCAGCGGGACAGCGCCCGCCTTCGAGGTGAACGCCGGCGCCACCAGCACAAAGATCAGCCCGCGTACGGCCGGCGAGATACCGTGCGCGCCCGAGCGGAGCGCGGCGAAGGTCTCCCCGCCCGCCTGCGCGGCGAACAGCGCGAGCCCGACCAGCAGCAGAACCAGACCGAGGTGGGTCATCACCGTGTACCAGACACCGGCCTGCCGTACCGGCGGGCGCTCCCGGTGCTCGGCGAGGACCAGCAGCAGCGAGGCGAGCGCCATCAGCTCCCACAGCAGCAGGAACGTGGACACCGAGGCCGCCACCGGTACGAGCAGCAGCGTGAGCGCGAACAACGGCAGCACCGCCTGCGCCGACCGTGACCCGAGCCCGTGCGCGCCGCGCCCGGCCGCGTAGCCGACGCCGTACACCGCGACCGCGGCCACGACCGCCCCCGCCACCGCCATGAACAGCCCCGCCAGCGCATCCACCGCCACATGCGCCCCCGCCAGCGGCAACAGCCCAGGGTAGACGGCCGTCCACCGGCTTCCGCCCAGCGCGGCCACACCCGCCGCGCCACCGCTCACCCCCACCCCGGCCGTCAAGACCCCGACGACCGGGATGCGGGCACGGTACGGCAGTCCGAGTCCGGCCAAAGCGCCCGCGCCGCCCAGCCCGGTGGCCGTCGCGAGGGCGACCGGAATCACGCTCACCGCCCGGTCACTGTCCTGAGCGCGGCCACGATCGCCTCCGGCTCCGGCGGGCACCCCGGCACCGCCAGATCCACCGGTACGACGTCGGAGACCGCGCCCTCGACGCCGTTCCCGCCGGCGAACTCCCCGCAGTCGAGGGCGCAGTCCCCCACCGCCACCACCAGCCGCGGCTCGCCCATCGCCGCCACCGTACGGCGCAGCGGCTCGGCCATGTTCCGGGTCACCGGCCCCGTCACCAGCGCCACGTCCGCGTGCCGGGGCGAAGCCACCAGCCGCGCCCCGTACCGCTCGGCGTCGTACACCGGGTTGAAGGCCGCGGCGATCTCGATCTCGCAGCCGTTGCACGAGCCCGCGTCCACACAGCGCACCTGCACCGAGCCGCCGAACTGCCGTGCCTTCTCCGGCACTTCCCCGTCCGGGCCTGGCGGTGCGGGTTCGGCGACCCGCCCGGTGGCCCGGATCTTACGCAACAGGCCCATGAACCCTCCCGATTGCTGGTGAGGACTGTCCGCAGGCGGCCAAACAGGGATTCCTACGGCTGGAGTTACGGCATTTTTCCGGCACTTTGCTTACTTTGAGGAGCTTTTGTCGCCTCGACTGCGCTCCCTGACCGAACGGGCACGAGCCTGGGAGCGGAAGGGGAAGGCGACCGTCTCCCTCTGCCGCAGAGCGCTGTCCAGCTCGCGGGAGACGGCCGTCGATCGAGGGCCGTGATCGTGCGCGCCACTCGCAGCAGTTCCGCCACGTCCGGGCTGGTCAGCGAGTAGTACACCGTTCGAGCCCTCCTTGTGGGTCCGGACCAGGTTCGCCCGCCGCAGCACGGCCAGCTGCAGGGACAGGTGGGCGGGCTCGATGCCCACTTCGGCCCTCGTCCCATGGGCGAGGCGGAGGTCGGTCACCGTCTTGGGGTGCACACGCAGGACCGTGTCGTGCGGGCCGTTCGTCCAGCCCGCGAGCGTGCGGCGATAGTGGGCGGCCTCGTCGGGATCGGCGATCACCTCGGCGGGGCCGGTGACAGTCACCGTCACAGCCTCGGGGAGCGAGGTCGGCTGGACAGGGGTGCGCACGATCAGGCGGCCGTGCTCCCACACATACCGTGCGGGCTACGACCATCACCTCACGCTGTACGAACGCCAGCCGTCCCAGCACTCTCCCAGCAGCCACAGCGCCTCCGCGCCGAAACACCCGACCATGCGCCTCCAGGTGGTCGCGGGCTCCCCGGATCGCCTCGGGCGTGGTGGCGTACGCCGCTTCAGCTCCGGCGCGCAGGGCGAGGGCGACCTCGACCATGCGGACCGCGGTGGCCGGCAGGACACCGGCAAGCGCCGCCAGCGGGATCTTCGCCACCAGGGGTGCCGCAGCGAAGACGATCACAGCGAAGACCACGGCGTGCGTGGACGCGGTCGGCCGGCAGCCCGCGCCCGTGCGCACGCGGACGGCGGTGTGGGCGATGGCGCCGAGGTCCGGGGCGTCGCCGAACAGCGGGGCGGCGATGTTGGCCGGGTCCTGACCGAACAGCTCGCGGTCGGGGTCGTGCTTCTGCCCGACCGTCGTGCCGTCCGCGACCGACGCGGACAACAGGGACTCCAGTCCGCGAGGGCCGCGACGGCCACCGCCGGGGCGAGCAAGGTGCCCAGTGAACCCAGGTCGAGGAAGGACAACGAGGGAACGGGCAGCCCGGGCGGTAGATCGCCGATCGGCTTGGCCGCGTCCCGGTCCGCGACCCGCGCGACGATCGTCGCGGTGATCACGGCGAGGATGGAGAAGGGGATCGTCGGCCGCAACCGCGGCACCAGCCAGTACGTCCGCGGCCACCGCACCGCGAAGCTCGGAGAGCGTGCTCCGCGCGGAACCGCTAGCCGTTGGGCCAGTCGTACGGTCCGCCGCCGCGCCACTCGATCAGTTCGGGGTCGTCGATCGCCTTGCCGGCGGTCGGCAGGTCCGCGCGGTGCAGGAAGTCAAGGACGTCGAACAGGCTGTACGCAGTGCCCGCGCCCTCGCCGTGGATCGTCACCCGCCGTCCGCCGTCCTGCGCGGGCGGGAGCACAACGACTGGAGGGCGCGCATTCATGACACCAGCATGCCCCGAAAACATTCCAATAGCCTGGGGCGTCCGTCCCGGCCCCGGGGCACGACCAGGCCAACACCACCCACCCGCTAGGGAATGACGATTCCGCGCTCGCGCTCTGCGGGCTGCGGCGGTAGTCCGGGCAACGTGACCCGTGCGGGCCTCTCCGAGACCGCGGCCGCGGCCGCGCGATGGTGCAGTCCTGCGGCGGCGGCCACATAGTCCCGGGACATGAGCAGCCCCACCAGCTGTCCATGCCGGTCTGTGACCGGAAGGGCGTCGGTGTCCTCCTCCGTCATGACGGATGCCGCGTGCGACACGGACTCCTCCGGGTGGATCCGCGCGGTCCGGCGGGAGCGCACGAGATCGCGCACCCTTCGCCGGGACAGCACATCGCCTGCGCAGGCCACAGCAAGTTCGGCCCGGTCCAGTACTCCGGCGCAGCAGCCGTCCGCGCGGACCACGGGCAGGGCTCGCTGTCCCGATCGTTCCAGGACCTCCCAGGCCATCAGCAGCGTCTCGTCCTCGCCGACCGAGTACGGCGCGGTGTTCATCAGACTCCGCACCTCCGGGTTCTCCATCACGGCCGCCTCCTTGTGCTGTAGCCAGGATCAACTGATCCGGCATTCCGCCCGTGCGGGGGAAGCCGCATGCCGGATGCCCGTTTCCCCTCCGCGTGCCTCTTCACGCTGACTCCTCGGCGACGGCCTGTCATGGGGCCTTACGGCCTCGGAATCGGCGATCGGACCTAATAAGCGGTTCAACAAAGGCCTTGCGGCCCTCCGGCAGAGCCATGCGTCCCCTGCCGCAGTCGTTGGTGTGGCGATGTGATGGACGAAGCCAGTACCCGCAGATCGCCAACGCCGCGGGCGGCACGAGGTGTGCCATGTATCGATTCTCCCGTCCAGCACGGTCATCCCCAGCACGGTCATCCCCAGCGGCGCCGATGGCCCCGCCGCGGCTCGAACCCGTGCTGCTGGCGGTCACCTCGGCTGCGCTGGTCGCGGGCGGTGGCGCCTGGTTCAACGGCGACGGTGACCTTGCCGACCTGTTGTGGAGCCTGGGAACCCTGTCCGCCGTGCTCCCGGCCATGGGCTGGGTGCTGGCCGCGCTGCGGCGCGGACGGGCGGGCGTCGATCTGATCGCCGTCCTGGCCCTCGGCGGCACCCTGGCCGTCCACGAGTTTCTGGCCGGTGCCCTCATCGCGTCGATGCTGGCGACGGGCCGCACGCTGGAGACTGCGGCGCGGCGGCGTGCCTACCACGACCTGCGGGCCCTGCTGGAACACACGCCGCGATCGGCCCGGCGTCGCACCGAAGCCGGCGTGGCCGCGATCCCGCTCGCGGACGTCGCCGTCGGTGACCTGCTCGTCGTGGGGCCGGGCGAGACGGTTCCGGTCGACGGGCGCGTGGAAAGCGCCGCCGCGGTCCTGGACGAGTCGGTGCTCACGGGGGAACCGCTGCATGTCGGCCGGGCTCGGGGCGAATCGGTCCGCAGTGGCGTGGTCAACGCCGGTGGAGCCTTCGACCTGCGCGCCACCGCGACCGAGCAGGACAGTACGTACGCCGGGATCGTACGGCTGGCCCGGCAGGCCGGCGCCGAGTCCGCGCCCGTCGTACGGCTGGCCGACCGCTACGCGGCCTGGTTCCTGCCCCTGTCCCTGGCGGTGGCCGGGACTGCCTGGCTGGTGAGCGGCTCCGCGATTCGGGCGGTCGCCGTACTCGTGGTCGCCACCCCGTGCCCCCTCCTGCTGGCGGCGCCGGTCGCCGTGGTGTCCGGACTCTCCCGTGCCTCCCGTGTCGGTGTCGTCGTCCGGGACGGTGGCGCCCTGGAAAGCCTGGGCCGGGCGCGCACTCTCCTGCTGGACAAGACGGGCACGCTGACCCGGGGTCGCCCCCGTGTCGTCGACGTGATCGCCGCGCCCGGCTGGCAGCCGGCGGAGGTGCTCCGGCTGGCCGCTTCGCTCGACCAGTACTCGCCCCACGTTCTGGCGCGGGCCATCGTCGATGCCGCGCACGAGAGAAAGCTGACGTTGTCGGTGCCGGCAAGCGTCACCGAAGAGCCGGGCGTGGGTGTTTCGGGCACCGTGGAGGGACGCCGAGTCCGCGTCGGCCGCTTCGAAATGCCCGGCGGCGGGCAGTCCTGGGCTCGTGCGGTGGACAACAGGGCGCTCCTCGACGGCGCGGCCGTCGCCTGGGTGTGCGCGGACGGTCAGGTCACGGGTGCCGTGCTGCTCCGTGACGCGCTGCGCTACGACGCCCACCGCACCCTGCGCCTTCTGCGGGCGGCGGGTATCTCCCGGCTCGTGATGCTCACGGGTGACCGGGCCGAGCCCGCGCGCGAGGTCGGCGCTGTTCTCGGCCTCGACGAGGTGCGCGCCGGACTCGGCCCGGCGGACAAGGTCGCCGCCGTACGCGCGGAACGCGACCACGCGGTCACCGTGATGGTCGGCGACGGGGTCAACGACGCCCCGGCCCTGGCGGCCGCGGACGTCGGCGTGGCGATGGGTGCCCGAGGCGCCACCGCGTCCTCCGAAGCCGCCGACATCGTCCTGACCACCGACCGCGTCGACCGCCTGGCCGACGCCGTCTCCATCGCCGTACGGGCCCGGCGGATCGCCGTGCAGAGCGCCCTGGGCGGGATGGTGCTGTCCCTCGCCGCGATGGGCGTCGCCGCGGCCGGTCTGCTCCCTCCCGCGGCCGGAGCCCTGCTCCAGGAGGGCATCGATGTCGCGGTCATCCTCAACGCCCTGCGCGCCCTGAGGGTCGACCAGACCGCGCGGCCGGCCCTCACCCCCGATGCGGAAGCTCTTGTCCGCCGCTTCGCGGCCGAGCACGTCGACCTGCAGGAGGTGCTCGAAGCCGTGCGGGGTGCCGCCGACCGCCTCACCGACGGTCCGGGTCCGCGGGCCCTCGCCGCGGTCGAGGAGGCGTACCGGCTGCTCACCGAACGCCTGCTCCCCCATGAATACGCCGAGGAGCACCAGCTCTACCCTGCCCTCGCCCCCACGCTCGGCGGCCCTGAGGCCACGGCCACCATGAGCCGGGCGCACGTGGAGATCGAGCGTCTGTCCCGGCGCATCGCCGCGCATCTGCGACTGGCCCACGACGCCGGCGGCCTGGCCGCGGGGCAGCTCGATGATCTGCGCTCCTGTCTGTACGGATTGCACACCGTCCTGTGTCTTCACTTCACGCAGGAGGAGGAGAACTACTTCTCGCTGGCCCGGTGAGCGGCCCACCGGGGCCACTCGGCCCCGCCGCTTACCCGCTCAGCCCCTGTGGCCGAGGGAGCGGGCGCCCGACGCTGAAGGGGAAGCGTCCGGAGGGAGGTCTCGCGATGACCGGCATCCAGGAAGCCCCAGTGCACGCACTGCTGAGCGACGGCACCACCGTGCGGATACGGCAGGCGGGCCCGGCGGACCGCGAAGAGGTGCTGCGGCTGTACCAGGAGATGTCGCCGGAGAACCTGCGGCTGCGGTTCTTCTCCGTCAGCCCGGCCTCCGCCCGGGAGGCGGCGGACCGGGTGGCCGCGGGCGAGCGGCCCGGCTATCGGGCGCTGGCCGCCGAGCACAAGGGACACGGGTATGAGGGACATCTGGTGGGCCTGGCCGAATACGAGGTCCTGCCGCCCGGTGGCACCGCGGACATCTCGGTGGCCGTCGCCGACGGATGGCACCACCGGGGTGTGGCCACGCTGCTGCTGGAACACCTGGCGGACGCGGCCCGTACGGCAGGCGTGACGGCGTTCAGCGCGGACGCCCTGTCCGAGAACCACGACATGCTGAAGGTCTTCCACGACCTGGGACTGCGCGTCACCCGCCACTTCGACGGACCTGAGGTGCACTGCACGGTCGAACTCACCGAGGACGACGCCTACTTGAACGCCGTCGAGGCCCGGGGACGGGTCGCCGACGTCGTCAGCATGCAGCCGCTGCTGCGGCCGAGGGCCGTCGTGGTGATCGGTGCGGGCCGCAGGCCGGGTTCGGTGGGACGGGCAATACTCCGGAACATCGGTGCCGACGCCTACACCGGGCCGGTCTTCGCCGTACACCCGGAGGCCGACACGATCGCCGGGGTGCACGCCTACCGGTCCGTCGCCGACCTGCCGCGGGTGGCCGACCTGGCCGTGATCGCCGTACCGGCCGCAGCCGTTCCCGAAGTGGCCGAGCAGTGCGGCAAGGCAGGCGTGGGCGCTCTGCTGGTGGTGTCCGCGGGCCTGGACCGGCATCAGTCCGGTGCCCTCATGGACGCGTGCCGGCGCCACGGCATGCGGCTCGTCGGCCCGAACTGCCTGGGCCTGGCCAACACCGAGGACGGCGTCCGGCTCGACGCGACCTTCGCCGCGCACCGTCCCGGGCCCGGCACCGCCGGTGTCGCCGTACAGTCCGGCGGTGTCGGCATCGCGCTGCTGGACGGGCTCGCCCGGCTCGGCATCGGCGTGTCCAGTTTCGTCTCACTCGGCGACAAGTACGACGTCAGCGGCAACGACATGCTCCAGTGGTGGGAAAGCGACGGGCACACCGACCTGGCGCTGCTGCACCTGGAGTCGTTCGGCAACCCGCGCGCCTTCTCCCGTACCGCCCGCCGGGTGGCCCGCACGATGCCGGTGCTCACCGTCGACGCGGGCCGGTCCGAAGCCGGACGGCGCGGTGCGGCCTCCCACACCGCGGCGGCGGCCGTACCGACCATGACCCGGCAGGTCCTGTTCGCCCAGGCCGGCATCACCGCGACACGGACCATCGGCGAACTCCTGGACACCGCCGCCCTGTTCCACGCACAACCTCTCCCCAGGGGCCCCAAGGTCGCCGTCGTCAGCAACGCGGCCGGAGTGGGCGTCCTGGCCGCCGACGCGTGCGCGGAAGCCGGACTCGACGTCCCATCGCTCGGCGCCGACCTGGTGAACGAGCTTCTCGGCCTGTTGCCGGACGGCGCCACCGCCACCAACCCCGTGGACGTGACCGCGGTGGTCGGAGAGGAGCAACTGCGTTCGTGCACAGGCCTCCTGGCCCGGCACGGGGCCGTCGACACCGTCCTGGTCACGCTGGTCCCCACCGCGGTCGCCACGGCCACCGGCGAGGACCTGGTGCGCGCGCTGACCCGGCCCCCGGGGCGGCTCCCCCGCCCGGTCCTCGCGGTCCTTCCCACTCAGGCGGCCCGTGTCGAGCTGCTGCCGACCGCCGTCGAGACCACCGTCCCCGCCTACTCGGACGCGGAGGACGCGGCCCGCGCCCTGGCCCGCGCCACCGCCCGCGCCCACTGGCTCTCCCGGCCGCCCAGCCGCGTACCGGAGTTGCCGGACGTGGAGACCGGTCGCGCGCGGGAGATCGTCGCCGCATACCTGGACGGCAACCCGGAAGGTGGCTGGCTCGATCCGCAGGCGACCGCGACGCTCCTGGGTTGCTACGCCATCCCGCAGATCCCCTGGGCATGGGCGCGGGACGAGGACGAAGCCGTCACCGCGGCGGAGCGGCTCGCGGGACCTGACGGGCGGGTCGTGATGAAGGCCTACTGGCCAGGGTTGCTGCACAAGAGCGAGCAGCACGCTCTGCACCTGGACCTGCAGAACCTGTCCCAGATCAGAGCCGCTCACCGGGATCTGGTCACCCGGTTCGGTGACCGGATGACCGGCGTGGTCGTCCAGCCGCTCGCGGAACGCGGCACCGAACTGTTCGCCGGCGTCGTCCAGGACGACGTCTTCGGACCGCTGGTGGTGTTCGGGCTCGGCGGTACGGCGACGGAGCTGCTCGCCGACCACGCGGCCCGGCTGGCCCCGCTGACCGAGCTCGACGCGCACGACCTGCTGACCTCGCCCCGCTGTTCCCCGCTGCTGTTCGGGTACGCCGGCAGCCCCGCCGCCGACCTCGGTGCCCTGGAACAGCTGCTCCACCGGCTGTCCCGGATGGCCTCGGACCTGCCCCAGCTGGCGGACGCCGATCTCAACCCGGTGCTGGCCGGGCCGCACGGGATCACGACGCTCGATGCCCGCATCCGGCTCGTTCCGCGCCAGGCTCACGACCCGTACCTGCGCCGACTGCGCTGACCGCAGCCCGAGCCCCGAAGGAGGTCCGCCATGCAACCCACGAAGATCGGCGCCGTCATGACCGACGACGTCGTCACGGCCGGCTACGGCACTCCGTTCAAGGACGTCGTCCGCCTCCTGCGCGAACATCGCATCAGCGGGCTGCCGGTGATCGACGAGGACGACAAGGTCATGGGTGTCGTCTCCGAGACCGATCTGATGCGGCGCCAGGCGCGCCCGTCGGAGCCGGGCGGCCGTCCCGGCGCATGGGTACAACGGCTGCGGCGCGGTGCGCGGCGGGACGCCGCCAGATCGCGGGCTCGTACGGCCGGGTGCCTGATGTCGGCGCCCGCCGTGACGGTGCCCGCGGAGGCGACTCTCCGCGAGGCCGCCCGGCTGATGACGCTGCACGGCATCGAGCGGCTGCCCGTGGTCGACGAGGAGGACCGGCTCGTCGGCATCGTCACCCGGCGCGATCTGCTGCAGGTCTTTCTGCGCTCCGACGAGGAGATCCGGCAGGCAGTACGAAGCGAGGTGCTGGTCGACGCGCTGTGGCTCGGCCCGCACGTCGTCGAGGTCGAGGTGTACGACGGTGTGGTCACCCTCACCGGGCAGTTGGAGCGCCGTAGCGACGTCACGGTGGCGGTCGCCCTGACCCGGCGCCTGGACGGGGTGGTCGACGTGGTCGACCACCTCACCTGTCGCTTCGACGACCGGCACCCACAATCTGCCGGACCGGCCGCGCGCGGCGAGGCCGACGACTGGTTGCGCAAGCTGTGATCCTCATCGAGCGGTTCTCAGCCGCCCGTTACGTCGAGCTCGGCGTACATGCCGGCCGCGTAGTGACCGGGGACGTTGCAGAGGAGTTCGTAGCGGCCGGGCTGCAGCGTGAGTGTGGTCCAGCCCATCGCGCCCGGGGTGATGCCGTGGCCGCTGCCCGCTTGGCAGCTGCGGGAGGCTTCGCCCACGCTGCCCGTCTCGCTGATCCGTCCGTCGGGGCCGACGAGCCTCTCCCCCGCGAACTGGCCCGTCGGCAGCGGGAGCACGAGGACCTCGTGGGTGAGGGCACCGACGTTTCTCACCCGCAGTGAGATCGTCCCGGCCGGGACCGTCGCCGGCTGAGCGGTCAGGCGCATCATGCCCGTGGGGTACCAGGGGTACCGGCCAGGAGCGGGGCTCATCATGCCCGGGCCCATGTCGTCCGCGGTCACGTCCACGGTACGGCCGGGGAGAGCAGGCACCGCGCACCGCGCGGCCGGGGCCGTCCATCCCGGCGGGGCTGAGCCGTAAGTGCCAGTGGTGGCGAGCAAGGCGGTCGTCGCGATGCCCAGCACCACGGCTGCGGCAGCCACGGCGACGACCAGCCACAGCGTGCGTCGGCGCGTGGTCACCGGTGCTCCCGCAGCGTCGCGAGGCGGCGTTGGTACTCGTCCTCGTCGATCTCTCCACGGGCGAATCGCTCTGCGAGCAGATCCTCCGCGCGCCTGCTCGCCCCTCCGCCCTCGCCGGGCGGGGGCCAGCCTGGCTGGTGACTGCGGGCGCCGCTGAAGTAGTGGACGAGGGCGACGCCCCCGGCGATCAGCAGCCCCCAGAAAAGAATCATGATCACGGTCATGAGGAGCCATCCGCCCCCGCCCCAGCCGCCGTACCACATCACGTCGATCACCTTCTTCGGCCTGCCGATCACCGACAGGCCCAGGATCGCTCGGCGCGGAACCGGTGGGGAGGGCCGTATGGGTCCGTGCCGGTGGCTGAACGGCCCTCCGGAAGGGGCGGGGCAGCCCCCTCAGGCTCGCCGGGCCGTCGGCACGGCTGATGTCGATGGCCCCCTGGACGGAGCGCACGGCCTGGCAGGGCTCGGGGCGGAGTTCCGGGGCCCGGGTGGGGACGGCGTCCCGGTAGACGTCCAGGGCGGCCACGCCATGGGGCTGTCGACATAGACGGGTACGACGGCACGCCGGCGAAGCGGGCGCGCCCGCTTCGTCCTCGTGTCGGCGGTTGCCGTACGTCGACTCCATGAGGAGTGCTTCAGCGCCCGAGAGCCGCCCTGGCGCAACTTCGCGCTGTCGCGCAGCACGATCCCGAACGGTACCGGTGAACCGTCGGTGGCCGTGATGTGCTGGTAGCGGCGGGAAGGACCCGTGGGAGACGCGGAGAAGCGGCCCGCGGCCGAGCACCGCGTGATCCGGATCCGCGAGAAGTGGACGGCCCTTCCCGTCGAGCTATGCCGTGGCAGGGTCCGTGGCTCCGCGTGCCGCAGCTGTCCGATGCCGGACGATCTCGTCCTCGACGCGCGCGACCAGCATGTCCACCGCGGCGCCGACGGACGGCGACAGACCCGGTCCGAGAGAGGTGTCGGCCGTATCGACGGCGTACACCACGAGGCGGGCAGGCAGCCGGTCCAGCTCGTACGCCACCTCGACGGCCTCGCCGAGTCCGCGCGGGAGGAGCGTCCCTGACCGCGTCGGTCGGCTGGGGTCCCATTCCAGACGGTGGATGCGGCCGGGGTGACTCGGGTGCGGGTGCACCGCCTCCAGCACCACGGTCAGTTCGGTGCCGTCCCACAACCGGATCAGCCGCCCCGGATCGAGGTCGCACTCGGCAAGGACGGTGCCTGGTGGGAAAGGCCTCTTCAGCGCGTACTCACGCAGGCGGGACAGGACCGCCCCGCCGACGCCCGCGTCGTGCCGGGACGGGTCGCCGACCGCGATGACCGCGATGCGCGTGGAGACACTCATGGTGTCACTCCCTCCGGGCGGGTGCCTCCAGACTGCGGCTCGGCGGCACCGGCTCACATGGGCCGAAGGGCCCTGGCGGGATCCGAGCGGCCCGTGGCGGTGGGGCCCGGACACGCTCACGCTGGAGGCAGGACCCATGAAGGGAGCCGGTGCGATGACTTCCGCCACCACCGTGACCATGGCCTTGTCAACCGAGTACCGCGACCGTCTGATGCGCCTCGCCCGCGAGGTCTCCTTCGATGCCGGCACTCGCCTGTTCGAGGAGGGCCGGCGCGCCAACCGCTTCTGGATCATCCGCACCGGCACCATCGCCCTCGACCTGCATGTGCCCGGCCGCCGTCCCGCTGTCATCGAGTCGCTCGGACACGGCGAACTGGTCGGCTGGTCCTGGCACTTTCCGCCGTACCTCTGGCACCTGGGTGCCGAGGCCATGAGCCCCGTGCGGGCGTGGGAGTTCGATGCCGAGTCCGTGCGGGTGCTGTGCGCCGAGGACCCCGGGTTCGGCCGGGCGATCGCGGTCTGGGTCGGACAGGTGGTCGCGCAGCGTCTGCATGCCTCCCGGATCCGGCTGCTCGACCTCTACGCCCCCTACGGCAGCGGCGGCCTGATATGACCGCCCGGCCGCGTGAGGAGGACAGGCCTCGTGAGGAGGACAGCATGAATGGCGGCTCGCACCGGGTGAGTGACGTGATGACACGTGCCGTCGTAGCGGTGGGCCGCAAGGCTCTGTTCAAGGACATCGTCGAGCGCATGGAGCAGTGGGAGGTCAGTGCCCTGCCCGTCCTTGAGGGCGACGGCAGGGTGGTCGGGGTGGTCTCCGAGGCCGATCTGCTGCCCAAGGAGGAGTTCCGGGACAGTGACCCGGACCGGTTCACCCAGATGCGCCGGCTGTCCGACCTGGCCAAGGCCGGGGCGGCGACCGCCGAGGAGCTGATGAGTACGCCGGCCGTCACCGTCCATGCCGACGCCACGCTCGCGGAGGCCGCGCGCATCATGGCGCTGCGGCACGTCAAACGGCTCCCCGTCGTGAACGCCGAGGGTGTCCTCGACGGCGTGGTCAGCCGGGGCGATCTGCTCAAGGTGTTCCTGCGCCCGGACAACGACCTCGCCGACGAGATCCGGCGCGAGGTCGTCGACCGCCTCTTCCCGGCCCCGGTCGAGCCGGTGCACGTCATGGTCACCGACGGCGTGGCGACACTGACCGGACGGGTTCAGGACGCCACTCGCATCCCGCTCGCCGTCCGCCTCGTGCGGGGCGTCGAGGGCGTGGTGAGCGTGGACTGCCGGCTCACCTACGAGTGATCGCTCCCGACTCGCCTGGCGCGGAGGACACTCGGGGGACAACTGCCCGCTGCCGGCGGCGCGTTGGCAGGCCGCCTGCTGTGCGGGTGCGCCCGGCGTTCAGCCCTTGCCCCCGCTCAGGTTCCCCCATCGAGGACCGACCCGCTTCCATTCCTCGTCCCACTCGGCCACACGCCGCCGGATGAGCCGCGTGCGCACCGCCCGTCCGGCGGCCCACACCGCGCCGCCGGCCAAGGGCGCGACAAGGGCTCCGACCGCGGCCGCCTGAAGGGTTGCCACCGCACCCGTGGCCGGAGCGGACACGACGTGCCCCGTGCGGTCCGTCCACACGGTGATCCGGGTACCGGCCGGAACGCCGGGGACCACCTGCACCCTGTCGGTGCGCACCGTTCCGTCCGTCGCCGTCCAGCGCACGGGTGCCCATACCCGGCCGTCGTCGTACCCGCTCCCGGCGAGCGGCGTCCTGACCGCGTCGTCGGTGAGAGCGGCGGACACGGCGTGGACCTGGGCCCGCCGCACGGCGAACGCCGAGTCCGTCATCCGAGCCGCCACCGCGCCCGCGAGGGCACCGCCGACAAGGACGCAGATCCAGGTGGCGAGCACGATCCAGGCCTCGACGACATCGCTGTGCCGCCGCATCGGGTTGCGCCGCCAGCGCCACAGCCGGACCGGCCGCACGCTTGTGGGAGGTGTCCGCGTCATGGCCGCCGCCTCTTCTCGCGAGCCGCGGGCCGCCCTCAGGCGGGGGCCGCCCGCCGCGGGTCCGGGAGATCGGGGTCGAGGTCCGGATGACGGGGCGGGCCGGCCAGCGCGCACCGCACGTCCACCACGCCCTCCACGGCCCGCGCCAGCAGAAGGGCGAGCGGGACGAGCGCCGTGTCGCGCACCCGGCCGGTGAGCGTCACGACACCGTCGTGCACCTCGGTCCGGATCGATTCGGCGTGGGAGCCGAAGAGCCGTACGACGACCTCGTCCCTGATCTCCTCTGCGATCTCCTCGTCGGCCCGCAGGAACACCTTCAGCAGGTCGGAGCGGCTGACGATGCCCGTGAGGAAGCCGTCGTAGTCGACCACCGGCAGGCGCTTGACCCGCTCGCGCGCCATGACACGCGCGGCATGGGCGAGGGTGGCGTCGGCTGTCACGGTGACGGCCGGGGTGCTCATCAGCTCACCGGCCATCACCGCGCCCGCCTTGTACGCGTCGGCGGGATGCCCCACCAGCCCGTAGCCGTCCGGGTCGCCTTGGCGGTACTCCTCCTTGGGCAGCAGATCGGCCTCGGAGACGACACCGACGACACGTCCGGTGTCGTCCAGCACGGGGAGGGCACTGACCCGCCACTCCCGCATGGTCTTCACGATCTCCTTGAAGGCTGCGCCCGTGCGCAGAGCCACGACCTTGCGGGTCATCACGTCGTTCACGACCGTCGGAGTGCCGTCCATGGCGTCCTCCAGAGCTGGGCTGCCGTCCTGCGACACCTCCAGCCTGAGGCCGCGGCCCCGCTCCCGGCATGGGCCGAGCGGCCCTCCCCGGTCTCTGTGACAGGGCCGACCGGGGTGATACGGCCCCGGTTCCGCGTCTCCGCCGGCCGCGACGAGATCCAGGGGGCGGTTCCTACGCGGGCGGGAGCGGGACCCGCCAGTCCAGCACCGTGCCGCCACCCGGGGCGCTGCTCACCGCGAGCCGTCCGCCCAGCTGCTCAGCTCGCTCGGCCATGTTCCGCAGCCCGCTGCGGCGGCCGTCGCCCGGAATGCCCACCCCGTCGTCCGAGACCGTCAGGGACACCTCCCGGCCGTCTGCCACGAGGACCACCTGGGCCCGGTCCGCGTGGGCGTGCCGGGCGATGTTGGTGAGGGCCTCCGCGAGCACCGCCACGACATGATCGGCGGTCTCGGGCGGCACATCGGTGTCGACCAGACCCTCGATGCGCACGCTGGGCGTGAAGTCCAGGAGCGGGGCGGTCTCGCCGACCACGCGGACGACCCTCGCGCGCAGTCCGCTGTCGGCGGGGCCCGTGCCTGCCCGCAGCCCGAAGATCGTAGACCTGATGATCTTGATGGTCTCGTCGAGCTCGTCCACAGCCCGCAGCACCCGTTCAGCGGCTTCGGGGTGCTCGATGAAACGGCACGCGCTCTGCAAGGTCATTCCCGTGGCGAACAGCCGCTGGATGGCCAGGTCGTGCAGGTCACGGGCGATACGGTCGCGGTCCTTCAGCAGCGCGATCTGCTGGGCGTCCTGCCGGCGCTCGGCCAGTTCCATCGCGATCGCGGCCTGCGCGGCAAAACCGTTCAGCATCTCGGTCTCCGTTTCCGAGAACACCGGCCGGCCGGCCTCGCGCGCCAGCAGGACCACACCCCGTACCCCGCCCTCGCTGGTGCGGATGGGCACGGCGACGGCTGGGCCGAGTCCGGCGAAGCGCGGGGGTTCCTGGGAGATCCGGGCATCGTGGGTGACGTCGTCGCTGGTGACCGGAGCGGCGGTGGAGTACGCGAGTCCCATCAGGCTCTCGTGCAGCGACAGCACCAGCCCGCGGTGTGCCTCCGCGTCCAGTCCGACCGCGATCTCCACGGAGAGCGACTTCGTGTCGTCCATCGGCAGCGCGACCGCCGCCAGGGCCGAGCCCGCGATCTCCCGGGCCCGTTCGGCGATCAGCCGAAGGGACTCGGCACGCGCGCTGCCCGACACCAGGCTGTGGGTGATCTCCGCGTTCGCCCGCAGCCAGCGCTCACGCAGCCGGGAGTGCTCGTACAGGCGCGCGTTGTCGATGGCCACGCCGGCGGCCACGGCGAGTGTCGACAGCACCGACTCGTCGTCCTCGTCGAACTCCGCACCGCCGCGTTTCTCGGTCAGATACAGGTTGCCGAAGACCTGGTCGCGCACCCGGATCGGGACGCCGAGGAACCTGGTCATCGGCGGGTGGTGCGGCGGGAAGCCGTACGAGGCCGGGTGTTCGGAGATTTTCGCCAGCCGCAGCGGCTCCGGATGCCGGATCAGCTCGCCCAGGATGCCGTGCCCCTCCGGATAGCGGCCGACGGCGGCGATCTGTTCCTCGGTCACGCCGACGGTGTGGAAGGCGGACAGCGTCCTGCCGTCGGGCCCGATGACGCCGAGGGCTGCGTACTCGGCCTCCACGAGCACCGCGGCCGCCTCCACGATGGAGTGCAGAGCCTGTTCCAGGTCCAGTTCCCGGCCGACGGAGAGGACCGCCCCCAGCAGGTTGCGCACGCGATCCTGGGTGCCCCGGGCCGCGTTGATCCGGGCCTGCAGCTCCTCCAGCAGCTCGTCCAGCTTCAGCTGAGGCAGTGACGCGCGGGACTCTCCGGGCTGTGCCACCACGCTCCTCTCGGCCCTCTGGCGCGGGGCGGGAAGCTTCGGCTTGGTGCGCTATCACCCTATCGGTCCCCAGCTGGGGGGCGGTATCCGGGCCCGTGAGCCGCTCCTCAGATCAAGGCCCAGCCCGCCGCGGCGGTCACCGGCCGACGGCCGGGTCTTGGGCCGATCGGCCCACCCCTGGGGACCGAGAGCACCTCCCCTGCGATCCCGCCCGCGTCGGAGGCTGAAGCCGTGCGCGACGGAGCCGAGCCGAGGAGAGGCGTCATGGTCCGCTACGTCTACGACTTCCGGGACGGCAGCCGCGACCTGGCCGGCCTGCTCGGCGGCAAGGGCGCCAACCTGGCCGAGATGACCCGGCTGGGCCTGCCGGTACCACCCGGGTTCATCGTCACCACCCAGGCCTGTCGGGCCTTCCTCGCCAGTGGCGAGGAACCGGAGGGCATGTCGGCGGAGGTCTCGCGGCACCTGTCGGTGCTGGAGACGGCCACCGGGCGGCGGCTGGGCCAGGCGGACGCCCCGTTGCTGGTGTCCGTCCGCTCCGGGGCCCGTTTCTCCATGCCCGGCATGATGGAAACGGTCCTCGACATCGGCCTGAACGACGCCTCCGTGCTCGGCCTGGCCAAGGTGTCCGGGAACGAACGCTTCGCCTGGGACTCCTATCGCCGGCTCGTCCAGATGTACGGCAGCACGGTGATGGGCGTCGATCCGGCGCTGTTCGACGAGGCGATGGCCCTGCTGAAGGAGGCCCGCGAGGCCCCCGACGACGTCCACCTGAACGCGGGCGACCTCGCCTGGCTGGCGGAGATGTACAAGGGCGTGATCCGCGACGAGACGGGCCACGACTTCCCGCAGTCCCCCGCCGGGCAACTCCAGCAGGCGATCCTCGCCGTGTTCCGCTCCTGGAACGCCGAGCGCGCCCGGCTGTACCGGCGGCGCGAGCACATCCCGGACGACCTCGGTACCGCCGTCACCGTGCAGCGCATGGTGTTCGGCAACCTCGGCCCCGACTCCGGCAGCGGCGTCGCCTTCACCCGCGACCCGGCGACCGGGCGTCCCGGCCTCTACGGCGACTACCTGCCGAACGCACAGGGCGAGGACGTCGTCTCGGGCGTGCGGGACGCCGTGCCGCTCGCCGAACTGGAACGGCTTGACCCGCGCGCGTACCGGCAACTGCGCGATCACGCACAGGCGTTGGAGCGCCACTACCGGGATCTGTGCGACATCGAGTTCACCATCGAGCGGGGCACCCTGTGGATGCTGCAGACCCGGGTGGGAAAGCGCACCGCGGAGGCCGCGTTCGCCATCGCCGCCGAGTTGGTCGAGGAAGGGCTGATCACCGCCGACGAGGCTCTGGCACGGGTGAGCGGCGAGGGGCTGGCGCGGCTGATGTTCCCGCGCTTCGACACGGACGGCACCGGCGATGCGCTGGCCCACGGGGTACCGGCCTCCCCGGGTGCGGCGGTGGGCGCGGCCGTCTTCGACTCGGCGGAGGCCGTACGGCGGTCCGCGGCGGGCGAGCAGGTCGTGCTCGTACGGGAGGAGACGACCCCCGACGACCTGCCCGGCATGGTCGCCGCGCAGGCGGTGCTGACCGGCCGGGGCGGCAAGACCAGCCACGCGGCGGTGGTCGCGCGTGGCATGGGCAAGGTCTGCGTGTGCGGCGCGCAGGACATCACCGTAAACGGCGCAGCACGCCACTTCACCGCCCGCAACGGCACCGTCGTCGAAGAGGGCACGGTCATCTCGGTGGACGGCTCCACCGGCGCCGTGTACGCGGGCGCGGTTCCGCTGATCGCCTCCGCGACCATGCGCTATCTGGAGACCGGCGAGCACAGGGACAGCGCGGTCGCCGCCGTCGCCCGCGCTCTGGACCACGCGGACTCGGTACGGCGGCTGGAGGTGCGGGCCAACGCGGACACCCCCGAGGACGCGGCACGCGCCCGGCGGTTCGGCGCGCAGGGCATCGGGCTGTGCCGCACCGAGCACATGTTCCTCGGCGAGCGGCGCAAGCTGGTGGAGGAGATGATCCTGGCCCGCACCGCTGCCGGACGCGAGCGGGCACTGGCGGCTCTCCTGCCGCTCCAGCGGCGGGACTTCGCGGCCATTCTGGAGGCGATGGACGGCCTGCCGGTCACCATCCGGCTCCTCGACCCACCGCTGCACGAGTTCCTGCCCGACCGCACCGCCCTGGCCGTGCGCATAGCCGCCGCCGAGGCGGCGGGCGGGCAACCGGACGTCCACGACGTGGAGTTGCTCGACGCCGTGAACCGGATGCACGAGGACAACCCGATGCTCGGCCTGCGCGGCGTACGGCTGGGGCTTGTGGTTCCGGGCCTGGTCGCGATGCAGGTCAGGGCCGTCGCCGAAGCGGTGGTCGAGCGGACGCGGGCCGGGGGCTCCCCGCGGGCGGAGATCATGGTGCCGCTCGTCGGAGCCGTCGAGGAACTCCGGCTGACCCGCGAGCAGGTGGCGCGCGTGCTGGCCGAGGTCGGCGAGGAGACCGGCGTGCCCGTCCAGTGCCCGGTCGGCACCATGATCGAACTCCCCCGGGCCGCGCTCACGGCGGGCCGGATCGCCGAGGAGGCGGAGTTCTTCTCCTTCGGCACCAACGACCTCACCCAGACCACCTGGGGCTTCTCCCGCGACGACGTGGAGGCCGCCTTCTTCTCGGCGTACCTCGACAAGGGCGTCTTCGCCGCCTCGCCGTTCGAGACGCTCGACCGGGAAGGAGTGGGCCGGCTCGTCCGGATCGCCGTCGAGGAGGGCCGCGCCGTCCGGCCCGACCTGCAGACCGGAGTCTGCGGCGAGCACGGCGGCGACCCGGAGTCGATCCGCTTCTTCCACAGCGCCGGCCTGGACTACGTCTCCTGCTCTCCGTTCCGGGTCCCGGTGGCCCGTCTGGAGGCGGGCCGGGCCGCGCTGGGCGGCATGGACACCGATGACAGCAAGTGAGCGAACCGGTGCTGACCGGCCCCGTGGTCGTGGACGCGCCCGGGCACCGCATCCGGCCCGCCGTCCACCCGGTCAACTGCGCCCTGGACGGCGGTGACATCGTGATCCGTACATACGAGGGCTCGGCTCTGACCTCGCAGGCCCATGAAGCCGACAGCGTCGGCGTGGTCGTCGCCCACGAGGCACCACAGAGTCACCTGCCTCGCCCGCCGACACTGGCGGAACACAGGTTTTCGAGGCGGTGGGTCGCGTCTTGGAACAGCCTGTCGATGTGGCGGCGGCTCGCCCGGAGAAGCAGGTGGACGAACGGTCCGGCGTCGACGGCGAGTGTCCAGCGGACGCCGGTTCTCGTGCCGGTCAGAGGCGTCAGCGTCCACTGCTCCATGAGCGCGCGGACGCCTGGCATGTTGACCTCGTGGACCTGGTAGGCGAAGCGCTCGTCCGGATCCCAGGCGGTGACCTGCTCGCGGGCCCGGATGAGGCGGTACAGGCGGAAGAAGCGCATGGTGCCGACGCCGTGGGGCGGCGGTCCCTCGTAGCGGACGTCGTTGGCCGGCCTGAACCAGTGGGGCCAGTTCTCGGGCTGGGCGGCGATCTGGTCGAAGACCGGGCCGGCCGGTGCGTGCAGTTCGGCGGTGCAGGTCTGCCGGAACGGGGCGCTTGCCAGGAAGCCCGGATCCTCGGAGCGTAGCCGGTAGGTCATGGTGTTCGAAATCCCGGTGTCGGTAGGGCTGTTGGGAGTTCCTGGCCTCCTGGTCCTGGTGCCCCGGGTGTCAGACCAGGACCAGCAGGGCGATCAGGGCGAGGAAGGTGACGACGCCGGCGGCGACGGTGGCGGTGAAGCCCGCGGGGGTGAAGAGCCCGGCGTCGAGTTGGCGGCCGACGTCCCGGTAGCGCCAGGTGCCGTAGGCGGCCACCAGCAGGCCGGCGAAGAGAAGGATCAGTCCGGCGGCCACGGCCCGCTCGCCGCGGTGCGGGGCGAACTTGGCGATCGCTATGCCGAGCGAGGAGACGCTGATGCCGGTGCGCAGCCAGGCCAGGTAGGTGCGTTCGTTGGCCAGGTGGTCGCGGGCGGTGCTGCCGGTGTTGGGCCGAGGCGTTCCGGTGCCTTTCATGCCTCCTCCCGCAGTGGCAGAGGTGGCTCTCTGTTTCTAGTGTGGGTGGTGTGCCGTCGTACCGCTGCCCGGACGCGGAGGATGCACCGGGCCGGCCGGCAGACCCGCCGTATGCGGCGGCGCGATTCATCCATGCACCCGAGAACCCGGGGAACGAGTGCCGGCCGGTGGTGCCGGGCGCAGGCCGGCGGGACGGAGAGCCTCATGTCGCAGCCGTCATGGAAGGAGTACCGGCCGGGGGCGGCGTTCCCGGGGGTGATCGGACGAACCACGGAGGAGTCGCAGCCCGCGTGGCCGCAGCCGCTGCGGGCGGCGCCGGGCGTGCCGAACGTGCTGTTCATCGTGCTGGACGACACCGGGTACGGGCAGTTGGGGTGCTACGGCAGTCCGATCGCCACCCCGAACCTGGACTCGCTGGCCGAGGGCGGGCTGCTGTACAACAACATGCACACCACCGCCCTGTGCTCACCGTCGCGGTCCTGCATCATCACGGGCCGTAATCACCATGCCAACGGGATGGCCGGCGTGACCGAGATGGCCACCGGTTTCCCGGGCTACAACGGGCAGATCCCGTTCGAGAACGGGTTCGTCTCCGAGATGCTGCTCCAGCACGGCTACAACACCTACATGGTCGGCAAGTGGCATCTGATGCCTTCCGAGCAGGAGTCGGCAGCGGGCCCGTACGAGCGCTGGCCGCTGGGGCGCGGTTTCGAGCGGTTCTACGGCTTCCTGGGCGGGGACACCAGCCAGTGGTATCCGGAACTGGTCTATGACAACCACCAGGTCGAGCCGCCGGCCACACCCGAGCAGGGCTACCACCTGACCCCGGACCTGGTGGACAAGGCGATGGCGTTCATCGCCGACGCCAAGCAGGTCGCCCCGGACAAGCCGTTCTTCCTGGACTTCTGCACCGGCGCGACGCACGCCCCGCACCACGTGCCCAAGGAGTGGGCGGACCGGTACCGGGGACGGTTCGACGCGGGCTGGGACGCCTACCGCGAGGAAACCTTCGCCCGGCAGAAGGCGCGCGGCGTGGCACCGGCGGATGCCCAGCTGTCCCGCCATGACCCGGACGTACCCGAGTGGGACTCTCTGAGCCCGGACGCGCGGCGCCTGGCGGCGCGGATGATGGAGGTCTACGCGGGGTTCCTCACGCACACGGACCATCACATCGGGCGGCTGCTGGCCTTCCTGAAGGAGATCGGCCAGTTCGACAACACCCTGATCATGGTGGTCTCCGACAACGGCGCGAGCCCCGAGGGCGGCGTCACCGGCACCGCCAACGAAGCGCAGTTCTTCAACAACGCCCCCGAGTCGCTGGAGGACAGCCTGCGCTCCATCGACGAACTCGGCGGCCCCACCACCTTCAACCACTATCCGTGGGGCTGGACCTGGGCCGGCAACACCCCCTTCAAGCGGTGGAAGCGGGAGACCTACCGCGGCGGCGCCAGCGACCCGTTCCTGGTCCACTGGCCGAGCGGCTTCACGTCCCGCGGCGAGATCCGCACCCAGTACGCGCACCTGATCGACATGGTCCCCACGGTGCTGGACGCCCTGGGCATCGAACCGCCGGGCACCATCCGGGGCGTGACCCAGTCACCGCTGCACGGCGTGAGCTTCGCCCACACCTTCGACAACGCCGACGCCGAGAGCGACCACCACACCCAGTACTTCGAGATGATCGGCCACCGTGCCATCGACCACGACGGCTGGCGGGCGGTCTGCCCCTGGCCCGGCCCGTCGTTCGCCGAGGCCGGCCGCTCCTTCGGCACCCCGATCACCGTGCAGGACCTCTCCGACCTGGACGCCCACCACTGGGAGCTGTACCACGTCGACGAGGACTTCGCCGAGACCCGCGACCTCGCGGCCGAGCAGCGCGACAAGCTGCTGGAGATGGTCGCCCTGTGGTACGTGGAGGCCGGCAAGTACAACGTGCTGCCCATCGACGGCAGCGGCGTACAGCGGATGATGACCCAGCGCCCCCAGATCACCGAGGCCCGCACCAGCTACACCTTCCGCCCCGGCACCCAGTCCCTGCCGGCCGCGGTCGCCCCACGCGTGCTCAACCGTCCGCACAGCATCACCCTCGACGTCGACATCCCCGCCGGCGGTGCCGAGGGCGTCCTGATCTGCCAGGGCACCGACGCGGGCGGATTCGCGCTGTTCCTCAAGGACGGCCGGCTGCGCTACACCCACAACTACGTCCGCCGTGCCCTGTACCGCCTGTCCGCCCCGGACTCGGTACCCGAGGGCCGCCATGAGCTGCGGTTCGAGTTCGAGCCCACGGGCAAGCCCGACATCCAGCACGGTCAGGGCACTCCCGGCAAGGCCCAGCTCTACATCGACCGCCGGCTCGCCGCCGAGACGGACGTCCCCGTCACCACCCCGGTCATGTTCAACCCCGGCGGCCTGACCTGCGGCAGCAACCCCGGCTCGGCAGTGGACCCCGACTACACCTCGCCGTTCCCCTTCACCGGCACCCTGCACACCGTGACCGTGGACCTGTCCGGAGAGCTGATCACCGACATCCACAGCGAGATGCGCATGCACCTGGCCCGCCAGTAAACGGAGCCACCACCCTCAGCTCGTTCAACCGGCTTCGTCCAGCAGCCACCCGAGCCGGATGTCGAACCACATCCGCTCCTCCTCCCGGGCCCGCACCACGGAGACCAGCCGACGGCTCAGCCCGGTGACGGTCCACGACTGCCACCGGTGGCCCGCCAGGAACGCCACCAGAACATCCAGCAGCTCCTGATCGGCGTCAGGGCTCGGATGACCGGCATCAGGGCTCGGACCGGAAGGCTGGACGAGGTCCATCGCCACTACCGCACGGCGGCACACCGCCTCCGCCGTGAACGACCGCCACGCAAGCGGCGCCAGCGCCTGGCACACCGCGGCCACGCGGGCATCGTCCCCGGTCACCCGTTCCACCGCTCCTCCAAGATCACCCGAAATGCGTTTTGAGCGCGCAGTCGCCTCATGCTAGGTCGCTGCCCTGATTGCCCGGCCCTGAACGTGGCTGGGATCACGCACGCCGTCCGGGCCTGCGCCGACAGGCTGAATGGGCGCAGCCGCCTCCGCGTGCGTGCGGCAGTGGCGTGATGTCCGGGACATAACGTACGCGGGGTGAGCGGCCGACAACAGGAAGAGCGGCGAACGGTGAAAAGCGAGCCGTCGGGCAGGTCGCTGCAGACACCCCGGGCAGCGGGCATGTCAGGGATCGTGTTCGCGGTCGTCCTGGCCGCGACCCTCGTCCTGGTGCACAGCGCGATCCCGGGTGGGCCGGGGCACGGCACGGCATGGCTGGACAGGGCCGGCAGTCGTGACGCGGCGCGGGCGGCGCTTGCGGTGCTCCCCTTCGCCGGGATCGCCTTCCTGTGGTTCATGGGAGCGGTGCGCAGTCACTTCGGGGAGGCCGAGGACAAGTTCTTCGCCACCGTTCTCCTCGGCAGCGGACTGCTCTTCGCCGCGGCGCTGTTCGGGCTCGCCGCGACCGCCGGTGGCCTGCTCGCCGCTTCCGGCAGCCCTCGGGCCGGGGCCGCGCTGCGCGTGTGGGAGAACGGGCGGGACTCGTCGTTCACCCTGCTGAGCAGCTACGGCATGCGGATGGCCGCGGTGTTCACCGCCTGTGTGTCGACGATCGGCCGCCGCCTCGGAGCCTTCCCGCCCTGGCTGGCCTGGCTCGGCTACCTCATCGCCGTGATCCTGCTGTTCGTCGCGCCCAGCTCGGCGTGGTTCGAGCTGGCGTTCCCTCTGTGGGTCCTGCTGGTCAGCATCCACATGCTGGCGACGGCCGGCGGCAGGCAGCGGACACCGCGCGCGGGAGGCGTCTCCTGAGTTCCGGGAGCGCGTCGGACTGGACAGCGGGCGGCGGATGAGCGAATGAGCGAGGTGCTTGGGACGGCCGGAACGGCCGCGGCGATGTTCACCGGCACCAACCTCGACGACCTGGTCGTGGTCACAGTGCTGTTCACGGCGAGCCGCGCGGACGGGCGGCCCGCCACGTGGCAGATCTGGGCGGGGCAGTATGCCGGGATGGTGCTGTTGTCGGGGCTCTCCATGGTGGCAGCGCTCGGCCTCACGGCCGTCTCCGGGGGGTGGATGGGCCTTCTGGGGCTCGTGGCGTCGGGCCTGGGCGTACGGGGTCTGGTCGCCAACGTCCGAGAAGGAGATGACGGCCCGGACACAGATGCCAGCCGGTGCGGCGTGCGGGTCCGTGGCAACGGAGCCATGTCCGTGACCCTGCTCGCAGTCGCCACCGGCGCCGACAACGTCTCCGTCTACACTCCGGCCTTCCGGGTCGTCGGGCCCTCGGCCATCGCGGTGATCATGACCGTGTTCGCGGCCGGGGTGGCCGTGTGGTGCCTGGCCGGGGCGTGGCTGAGTTCCCGCGAGATCTGGGCCGCAGTCGTCGAGCGTCATGTCCGTTGGGTGGTGCCGTGCGTGTTCATCGTCGCCGGAGCCGCCGTCATGGCCGCCGCCGCGGGCCAACTGCTCTAGCCGGTTGCAGGAGAGGGCGCTGACCACCCGGCTCCATGATGCGCTGCGAGGTGGTCCCGGCGATCCTGGACATGTGCCCAGCGCCATGTTCCGCAGCGACGGGACTGCCCGGCATCCCCCGGATCAGCCGCAGACCGACTATGCGGGAGCGATATACGGCTCCCTGCTGGCCGCGTCCGTGATAGCCGGGGCCGCCGGGGTGTACGCCTCGTTCCCCCGCCTCGGACTCGTGGTGCTCCTCCTCGCCACCGGCATCGTGTTCTGGGCCGCACATGTCTATGTCCACCTGGCCGGAGAGCGGGTACGCGGGCAGCCCATGACCTGGGCCCAGGTGCGCAGGGTGGCCGGCCACGAGTGGCCGATGGTCCAAGCCGCGGTACCGCCCGCCGTGGCCGTGGCGATCAGCCCCCTGCTGGACCTGGGGCTGCCCGAAACCGCGTGGTTCGCACTGGGGGTCGCCCTTGCCGAGCAGGTCGCCTGGGCGACGGTCGCCGCCGCCCGCGCCGGCGCCTCCCGCCGGGTCATGGCACTGTCCGGCCTGCTGAACCTCCTGCTCGGCCTGGTCATCGTCGCCGCCAAGACGGCCGTCCATCATTAACTCCCCGGGCGGCGGCGCGTGTTACGAGCGTGAAGGGACGGCCGACGCGTCGAAACCTGCTGTGTGCGTGCAGGAAAGCCACGGCACGTACGGCCCCAAGATCTCGCTCTCGGCTCCGGGCCGGACTCCGGTGTCGGGGCAGTGGGATCAGGCGGGGCCCGACCCGGGCCGGTCGTCCCCGCTGCGAGCCGATCGGCCCTTCCCCGCAGGACGGCCACCACCGGACGATGAAGGTGCCGCGGGCCCGCTCCGTGGCACGGAGAGCGCTGCCCGCCGAGCGACGGGCGCGGCACCACTCAGAGGGTGAGGCGAGGTTCCATGGACGAGACGCTGTCCCTCGGCCGGATCGGCGGAGTGCGGGTGGGACTGCACTGGAGTGTCCTGGTCATCGTCGCCCTGGTGACGGTCGCGCTCGCGCGCGGGCGGTTTCCCGATGCCCACCCGGGCCACCCCGCCATCGTGTACTGGGCGCTCGCCCTGCTGGCTGCGGTCGTCTTCCTCTGCTCACTGCTGGCACACGAACTGGCGCACGCCGTGGTCGCCCGTCGCAACGGCGTTCAGGTGGACGGCATCACCTTGTGGATGCTGGGTGGTGCCGCCCGTCTGCACAGTGAGGCCCCGACGCCGGCCGCGGAGCTGCGTATCGCGGGCGTGGGTCCACTCACGAGTCTGGTGGCCGGAGGCGTACTGGCGGGCGTCGCCGCGGGGCTGGACGCGCTCCATACGTCCGGGCTCGTGGTCGAGGCGTTTGCCTGGCTGGCCGCGATCAACGTTCTGCTGGCCGTGTTCAACGCGCTGCCCGCCGCACCGCTGGACGGGGGGCGGCTTCTGCGCGCGTTCTTGTGGCATCGCACGGGCGATCGACTGCGGGCCACTCGCGGAGCCTCGGCGGCGGGCCGTGCGCTGGGCTGGTTCATGGTGGTGACCGGTTTCGCTGCCGTGCTGTTCGGGCGTGACCTGTCCGGTCTGTGGCCCGCGCTGATCGGCTGGTTCCTCATCGGCGCGGCCACCGCCGAGGCCCGCCAGGCCGAGATGCGCAGCGCGCTGGGTGGTGTCCCGGTCAGCAGGGTCATGACCGCGGATCCGGTCACCGTGCCGGCGACGGCGACCCTCGCCGATTTCCTCGCGGAGGGGCCCTTCGGCCAGTACCGGCACTCGGCGTTCCCGGTGCTGGCGGCGGACGGCTCGGTGGCTGGAGTGCTCACCCTGCGGCGCGTCGACGCGACGCCACCCGAAGCCCGCGCGAGCACGAGGGCTGACGAGGTGATGCGTCCCCTCACCGACGTCGTCACGGCCGAGCCCGGCGAACCCGTCCTCGACCTTCTCCCCCGTCTGGAGACGAGCCCTGTACGCCGGGCGCTGGTCCTCGACCAGGGCCGTCTGGTCGGCATCCTCACCGTCGCCGACATCACCCGTGCCCTGGCCTGGCCCACCGTGTCCGCCCCCGCCCGGCACTGATGGCCGCCCGGTATCGGTCGCAACTCGAAGGAGGTGCGTAGTGACGAGCGCGGTGTCATCCACCGATTCGGCCGCTCCGGTTCCCCTGGCGGCCTCGAAACGCGGACTGCTTCCTGGCATACGCGACCAGGTCTTCGGGAACCTGTACCTGACCGACAAGAAGAGCGGCACGGAGTTCGACACCGACGACGAAGCGGTGCTGCACACCCTGACCGCGGCGGCCGGTGTCGAGATCGAAAACGCCCGGCTCTACGCCGGCGCGCGACGCCAGCAATGAGCTGACCCGAAGCCTGCTGTCCGGCGCGGAGCCGGCCGCGGTGCTGGAGTCTTTCACCGCCACCGTGCGGGCGATGGCGGGCACGGATCTGGTCACCTTGGCCTACCGGTCGGTGACCGTGGTGAGTTGGTCAGGTCATCGAGGCCTCCTCGGGCGCTCTGGCCGAGGAGGTGCGCGGCCTCGCGCCGCCCGCCACGGCACTGGCCGCGAAGGTCCACACGTCCGGGGAGACGATCACCAGCAAGGCTGTGACCGCCGACTCGCGCGCCGACGGCGGCAGCGCCTCGGTTGTGGAGCTCGGACCGGCGGCTCCCTCTTCACCGAAGCCGTGGTCGACATGGTCACCGGGTTCGGCAACCAGGCCGCTCTGGCTCTGGACGTCGCCGAGCACCGGCGGGACACCGAGCGCCCGGTCGTCCTCAACGACCGTGACAGGATCGCCCGGGACCTGGACGACACCATCAAGATCATCCGCTCCACCATCTATGCCCTCCGCGAGCACGATCAGGCCCGTCGCGGCAGCGGGTTGTGTGCCCAGCTCGTCGCGGCCACCGAGCGGGCCACGGAGTCGCTCGGCTTCGCCCCCGCGCTGCGCATGACCGGCCTGCTGGACACGGCCGTCTCCGCCGAACAGGCCGAGCAACTGCTGGCCGTGCTCGGCGAGGCCCTGTCCAACGCCGCCCGGCACGCGCACGGCACCACCGTAGACATCGGCGTCGAGGCCACCAACTCCGCACTGAAGCTGCGCGCGGCCGACAACGGCCGAGGAATCGACCCGGCGGTCACCGCCACAGCGGCCTGGCCAACCTGCGCCGACGCGCGGAGGAGACGGGTGGCTCGTTCAGCCTGTCCTCGAACCAGCCGAGGCGGCACGGTCATCGAATGGGTCGTGCCGCTCTCGTCTGCGAAGTGACCCTTCCGGCCGTCGCCGCAAGCCGAACCGCCCGGAGGATGTGCAGGATCACGGGATGCGTGCACACGAGCGTCAGCCGGCCGCCGCGCTCCTCGACCGGCGGCGGGCGGGCGCCGGTGATACCCCGGCGGCACTGTCAGGCGTCGCCGGGGCCGCAGGTGGTGCGGGACGGGGTTGTTCAGCCGTCCCAGGTCCAGTCGGCCACCTCGGGGAGGTCCATGCCGTGTTCGCGGATCCAGACGTGGTGGCGCTGTCGTACGTCCTCCATGGCCTGGCGCACGGCGGCTGCCCGGACGGCGAGGCCGGGGACGCGGTCGATGACGTCCATGACCAGGCGGTAGCGGTCGAGGTCGTTGCTCACCACCATGTCGAACGGCGTGGTGGTGGTTCCGATCTCCTTGTAGCCGCGCACGTGCAGGTTGCGGTGACCGGTGCGGCGGTAGGCGAGGCGGTGGATCAGCCACGGGTAGCCGTGGTAGGCGAAGAGGACCGGCTTGTCCGGGGTGAACAGCCCGTCGTACTCGAAGTCCGTCATCCCGTGCGGGTGTTCCTCGGCGGGCAGCAGCCGGGCGATGTCCACCACGTTCACGACCCGCACGGCCAGCTCGGGCAGGTGGCGGCGCAGCAACTGAGCTGCGGCCAGTACTTCCTGGGTCGGAACGTCGCCCGCGCAGGCCAGCACGACGTCCGGCTCGCGCGAGCCGTCCTCGGTGCCCGCCCACTCCCAAATGCCCGCCCCGCGTGCGCAGTGAACCTTCGCTTCCCCCATCGACAGCCAGTCGAAGCAGGGTTGTTTGCCGGCGACGACCACGTTGACGTAGTCACGGCTGCGCAGGATGTGGTCGGCGACCGACAGCAGGGTGTTGGCGTCCGGCGGCAAATAGACCCGTACCGCCTCGGGACTCTTGTTCAGGATGTGGTCGACGAAGCCGGGGTCCTGGTGGGAGAAGCCGTTGTGGTCCTGGCGCCACACGTGCGACGTGAGCAGGTAGTTGAGGGAGGCGATGGGGGCCCGCCAGGGCAGGCGCCGAGTAGTACGCAGCCATTTGATGTGCTGGTTGACCATCGAGTCGACGATGTGCACGAACGCCTCGTAGCAGGAGAACAGCCCGTGCCGGCCGGTGAGAAGGTAGCCCTCCAACCAGCCCTGGCATGTGTGTTCGGACAGGATCTCCATCACCCGGCCGTGCCGGTCGAGGTGTTCGTCCACGGGCAGTGTCTCGGCCTGCCACGCCTTGCCGCTGGCCGCGTACACGGCTTGAAGGCGGTTGGAGGCGGTCTCGTCGGGGCCGACCAGGCGGAAGTCGCGCCGGTCGGCGGTGGCCGCCATGACGTCCTGGAGCATGTCGCCGAGGACGCGGGTGGGCTCGTGCAGGGTGGCGCCGGGCTTGTCGACCTCGACGGCGTACTTCTCCAGCGGAGACAGGGGCAGTTCACGCAGCAGGAGTCCGCCGTTGGCGTACGGGGTGGCTCCGAGCCGCCGGGCGCCGTGCGGGATGCAGGCGAGTACGTCCGGTCGCGGGGCGCCTTGTTCGTCGAACAGTTCCTCCGGCCGGTACGAACGCAGCCACTGCTCCAGTTGGCGCAGGTGCTCGGGGTTGTCCCGTACGGCGGCCAGGGGCACCTGGTGAGCCCGCCAGGTGCCCTCCACGGGAAGGCCGTCGACCTCGGCGGGGCCGGTCCAGCCTTTTGGGGTGCGCAGCACGATCACCGGCCAGCGGGGCCGGTCGGTGACACCGTCCTCGCGGGCCGCGCGCTGGATCGCGGCGATGCGGTCCACAGCGGTGTCCATGGCCCGTGCCATCGCGCCGTGGACGGCGGCCGGGTCGTCGCCGGTGACATGGATCAGGTCGTGGCCGTAGCCGCGCAGGAGTTCGTCGAGCTCGGACTCGGGCAGCCGGGACAGCACCGTCGGGTTCGCGATCTTGTAGCCGTTCAGGTGCAGGATCGGCAGCACGGCGCCGTCATGCACCGGGTCGAGGAACTTGTTGGAGTGCCAGGAGGCGGCCAGCGGTCCGGTCTCCGCCTCACCGTCACCGATCACACAGGCGACCAGCAGGCCGGGGTTGTCCAGGGCCGCGCCATAGGCATGAGACAGCGAGTAGCCCAGTTCACCGCCCTCGTGGATCGACCCCGGCGTCTCCGGAGCGACGTGGCTGGGCACACCGCCGGGGAAGGAGAACTGCTTGAACAGCCGGGCCATGCCGGCCGCGTCCCGCGTGACGTCGGGGTACGTCTGCGAGTAGGAGCCCTCCAGCCAGGAGTTGGCCAGCACCGCGGGTCCGCCGTGACCGGGACCCCAGACGCACAGGGCATCCAGATCGCGGGTCTTGATGACACGGTTGAGGTGCGTGTACACCAGGTTCAGACCCGGAGACGTGCCCCAGTGACCCAGCAGCCGAGGCTTGACGTGCTCCGGGCGCAGCGGTTCGGTCACCAGGGGGTTGGCCATGAGGTAGATCTGGCCGACCGAGAGATAGTTCGCGGCGCGCCAGTGGGCGTCCAGCGACCTCAGCTCGTTCTCGGTGAGCTGGGTGGGCGCCTGCTGCTGGTCGACAGACATCGGGTTTCCCTTCCGTGTCGGATCAGTGGCCGGAGCGAGGGGTGCCGGTGCACCACACCACACTCCGACGGTCCACCGGGTACCCGACAGGGCCGTTCGGGCTACACCGCCCAGGGCCGAACCGGACACCATGCCGCATGCCGCGCCGAAATGCGGCAGTCCGTGCCGATCACCGTGTGCGTTCCCAACCCAGAGGCGGGGCGCGGGCGCAGACTTGCACAACGGCTTCGGTAGACGACGTACGGGCGGGTGAGGTGGGCGGTTCCAGTCGGAGGCGGTGGCGATGGCCGAGTGACCGCACGTGCAGCCGTGCAGTGGCGGGCCCCTCGCGGGCAGGCGCTTTCCCCGCCGGACGGCGGCGAGCGGCAACGGCTCCGTGGGATCCGGCAGCAGCTGGGGCACGGGGGAGGTCGGCGCGGGAGGCAGCGACGCGCAGGTTGAACAGTGCCGCTCCGCAGCCGAGGTGCAACGTGCCGTTCCCGGGGTCGCGCCTCCCTCACAGCACGCGGTCTCGGCTCGTCCAGGCGAGTACCCCGGCTCTGCGGGCGCGGACCCCCGGAAGTCGCGCGGCGCGTGCCGGCGGACATCGGGCGGACATCAGGCTGTGTCGGGGCGGACCAGCACGTTGGCGCCGGAGCGGCCGGCGAAGTAGTCCTCGATGTTGGCCACGGTGGTCCGGGCGATCTGGCCGACGGCGTCCCTGGTGAAGTACGCCTGGTGCGAGGTGACGAGGACGTTGCTGAATGTCATCAGCCTCGCGAGGCGTTCGTCGGTCATCACCTCCAGCGACTTGTCCAGGAAGAACACACCGGCCTCCTCCTCGTACACGTCGAGACCTACACCCGTCAGCCGCCCCGCGCGCAGGGTCTCCAGCAGGGCGGCGGTGTCCACCAGCCCGCCGCGGCTGGAGTTGACCAGGATCGCGTCGTCCTTCATCAGGGCCAGGGCCTCGGCGTCGACGAGGTGATGGGTCTCCGGCAGCAGCGGCACATGCAGGCTGACCAGGTCTGCCTCGGCGAACAGCCGCTCGCGCGTGACGTACTCCATCCCGAGGGCGAGGCAGTCGGGATTCTCCACGATGTCCCAGCCCAGCAAGCGCATCCCGAACCCATGGGCGATCGTCGCGAACGCTGTACCGATCTTGCCGGTGCCCACCACCCCGGCCGTACGGCCGCGCAGATCGCGGCCCATCAGTCCGTCGAGCCGGAAGTCGAACTCCCGGGTACGGTGCGCGGCCCGGACGATCCGGCGGTTGACGGCCAGCGCCAGCGTCCAGGCGAACTCGGCGACCGAGTACGGCGAGTAGTACGAGACCCGGGCCACCGTGAGCCCGAGTTCCCTGGCGGCGTCCAGGTCGATGTTGTTGTAACCGGTGGACCGTTGGGCGATCATCCGGGTGCCGCCCTTGGCGAGCGAGCGCAGGACCTCGGCGTCCAGGGTGTCATTGACGCTGCTGAGGACGACCTCGTTGCCCGCGGCGGTCGGCACGGTGTCCCGGTCCAGGAACATTCCGAGACACCGCAGCTCACGCCGGCCGCCGAACGCCTTGTCGAAGGCTTCCCTCAGCAACGGCTCCTCGTCCGCGAGAACGCCGTACGCGACGATCTCCACCTGCTGCTCCTCCCGCCGGAATCAAGCGATCACCTCTCCACCGTAGGCCGGGGCCGCCGAGGTGCGGGAGGGCCGATGGGGTCAGGAAGCGGACCCCGTTGTCCTCGGACGCCGGGCCACCCCGACGACGGCCAGCGGGCAGCGGACGTGGTGGACCGGCGCATGGGTGACGGGGCCGATGCGTGCAAGCGGTCAGCCGTTCGGCCAGACGGTGATCAGTCCTCGGCGACCAGCGCTGTCAGGTCGAGGAGCCGGTTGGTGTACCCCCACTCGTTGTCGTACCGGCCGAAGACCTTGACGAGGGCGCCGTTGGCCCGGGTCAGGGCCAGGTCGAAGACGCAGGAGACCGGGGCGCCGCTGACGTCGCGGGAGGCGGTGGGGGCCGTCGCCTTCGGCATCGACCGCGGCCTGCTGACCACCGTCCACGGCTACACCGATGACCAGGACCTTGGCCATCGGCGCGAGACAGTTGGTGGTGCGTCAGGCGGCCGAGATGATCCGGTCGCGATGGCGGTCGTGGGTGTCCTCGTTGACGCCCATGACGATGCTGGCGTCCACGTCCTTGCCGGGCGCCGACGGGAGCACGGTGTGCGCGCCCGTCTTCAGGTGCAGGGCGGCCGGGTCGCGCCCGGCAGTGACGTTGATGCGCCTGCCGTCGCCGGAGGTCGAGTCGTACGCGCGCAGATGGGTGCGGCCGAAGCGGCCGAAGCCGTTGATGCCGACACGTACGGTCATGGTGAGGGGTTCCTCTGCGGCAGGGGATCCGGGGCGAGCCGTGGACGTCGGGATCAGGGGTGTCAGGAGTGCGCTGCTGCCCGCCGGTGAGTACGGTGGCGTCCAGGTGCTCGACTTGGGCGTGGGCGGTGTCATGAGCCGCCGCGCGGGGAGGCGGCATGGGCGGCAAGAACGCGGCGAGGCTGCCGCTCAAGACGTACGAGAAGGAACTGCTCCGGCTGCAGACGGAGCTGGTGAAGCTGCAGGAGTGGGTGCGCTCCGAAGGCGCCCGGCTGGTGGTGGTCTTCGAGGGCCGGGACGCGGCCGGCAAGGGCGGCACCATCCAGCGGGTCACGCAGTACCTCAACCCGCGCCTCGCCCGTATCGTGGCGTTGCCCAAGCCCACCGAGCGCGAGCGCGGCCAGTGGTACTTCCAGCGGTATGTCGAGCATCTTCCGGCCACCGGGGAGATCGTGCTGTTCGACCGGTCCTGGTACAACCGGGCCGGGGTCGAGCACGTGATGGGTTTCTGTACGGAGGACGAGCACCGGCTCTTCCTCCGACAGTGCCCGATCTTCGAGCGGATGCTGGTGGAAGACGGGATCCTGCTGCGCAAGTACTGGTTCTCCGTCAGCGACACCGAGCAGCAGGAGCGGTTCAGGCGCCGCCTGAAGGACCCCTTGCGGCGCTGGAAGCTGTCGTCGATGGACCTGGAGTCGATCACCCACTGGGAGGCCTACTCGCGGGCCAAGGACGAGATGCTGGTCCACACGGACATCACCGAGGCGCCGTGGTACATCGTGGAGAGCGACGACAAGCGCCGGGCCCGGCTGAACATGATCGCCCACTTGCTGAGCACCGTACCCTACCACCACGTGCCGCCGCCGGTACTGGAGCTTCCGCCCCGGCCTGCGTCCACCGGCTACGAGCGCCCGCCGCGCGACCTGCAGACCTACGTCCCCGATCACGCGGCGAGCCTCTGAGCAGCCGGTCACCGCGGTCACGCCCGCTGCGGTACCAGTGCTGCCGGGCCGAGTCAGAGCCGCTGACCGATCTGGCGGTTGGTCAGCCCCTGCCCGATCAGGGCCAGGATCTCGCGCTCACACCCCGTCAGGGGTGTCGACACGGTCGGGGTCAGGCAGTCTCCGGTACGACGGCCACCGGGCACGCGGCGTGGTGCAGTACCCCGTGGGCGACGCGGCCGAGTTGCAGGCCGAAGTGGCCATGGCGGCGGCGTGCGCCGACCACCAGCAGATCGGCCTCGCGGGAAGCGGCCAGGAGGGCGTCGCGGGTGCGGGCCTCGACCGTGCGCCGTTGTACGCGCAAGCCGTCCGGTACGTCACGGAACGCCTCTTCCAGCGCTTCCACGGCCTGCTGCTCGTACAGATGGGCCGGTTCACCGGTGATCAGTGGATGGCCGGTGGTCGCATGTGCGGGCCGGCGCCAGGCCCGTACGGCCTCCAGCGGGACGCCACGCAGCAGGGCTTCCTCGATGGCGAACCGTACGGCGGCCGAGCCCGCCGGCTTCTCGCCGACTCCCAGGACGATGCGACCGTGCGCCCCCGGGTGGGCCTGGTTGTCGTGGCTGCCGCGCAGCACGATCACCGGGCAGTGCGCGTGAGCCGCCACCATGACGCTGACAGAGCCCAGCAGCGCCTCCGTCACGCCGCTGCGGCCGCGGCAGCCCATGACCACCGCGAGGGCCGTCTGGCTCTCCCGCACGAGCGCGTACTCCGGCGCGTCGGGGAACAGGAAGGTGGTGACTTGCACGCCCGGCTGCCGACGACGGCCCCGACGCTCGGCGGTGTCGACGATGTCCTCCGCCATCGTCTCCTCCGACGGCTTGCTCACGTCATGCGCGAGAAAACCGCCTTCGTAGCGCTCCCACAAAGACGCGTACACCAGCCGGAGTCCTGCCCCGCGCAGGGCGGCCTCGTCGGCCGCCCACTCCACCGCTCTCAGGCTCGGCTCGGAACCATCTACGCCGACGACGATCGGGAGGTCCATGCTGCTCACCGTTCCTCGAAGACCCTTACGGGCACTGCCTTCATGGGCCCCCAGCACAGACCGCCGTGTCAGCCGTGCGCCACGACGGCGACGGGGGCGGTGATGTGGTGCAGGGCGGCATGAGTGACATGGCCGATATGAGCACCGAAGGAACCGGTGCGGATGCGGCGGCCGACGACGGCCAGGGAGGCGTCGCGGGCGGCGTTGACGAGGACCTGCGCGGCGCTGCCGCACCGGCTCGCCTCGACCACGTGGACGCCCGGGAACTTCTGCTGCCAGGGACGCAGCACCTCGGCCAGGGCGGCGGCGTGCTCCCGCTCGAGCGAGTCGTAGAGTTCGGCGTCGCCGGGGAAGCGGTAGAAGGAGGTGGGCGGCTCGGGCCAGGCGTGCACGGCCCGCAGAGGCGCTTGCCTGCGTACGGCGGCGTCGAAGGCGAACTCCAGCAGCGTGTCGTCCGGGTGATCAGTGTCGAGGCCGAGCACCACGGGTCGGAAGGGCGTCGCGGCGGACGGCACGCCCGCCGGATCCATCGTGTGCTCGTCGGCGGCCTGTTCCCCCGCCCTCACCAGCACCACCGGCCGTTCCGCGCGCGCCACGACGGCCAGGCTCACCGAGCCGACCAGGAACCCGCCCATGCCGCCGAAGCCCCGCGAGCCCAGCACCAGCAGGTCGGCGGAGCCCGCCGCCTCGCACAGGATGTCGGCCACGGTTCCCGTGAGCGTCTCGGTGATCACCTCGATGCCCGGGTGCCGGAGACGGATTCCTTCCGCGGACTCACTCGGCATCTGCTCGGTCCAGCGCTGATGGGTCTCAGGGCCCAGCAGCGGGGCCTGGGCGAGGTGCTTGGGGAGTGGCTCCGGGACGTACACGATCTTCAGCGGCAGGCTGCGCAGCTGCGCTTCGCGCGCCGCCCATTCGGCGGCTGCACGGCTCTCGGGCGATCCGTCGAGGCCCACGGTGACGGTACGGGACATGGTCTCCACCTCCCGGTGAGGGTTCGACTCCAGCGTGATGACGTGGTCGTGATTCAGGTCAGGGGCCAGACGTCCCTCAGCGGGACCGACCGGCCTACCGTCATGCAACGGCTTGCGGGGTCCGTACGACAGTGGATCCTGAGAGCGGAGGACGAGCGCATGGCCGAGGGCTCGGGCAGACGTACGCCGGGGAGGGCCTTCCTGATGCCCCGGCTCGGCGCTGGGTTCGTCCGCCGGCCGGGCCTGCTCAAGGGCGACCTGATCGCGGGCGTCACGGTGGCCGCGTACCTCGTGCCGCAGGTCATGGCGTACGCGGGCGTGGCCGGTCTGCCGCCGGTCGCCGGCCTGTGGGCGATCCTTCCGGCGCTCGCGCTGTACGCGCTGTTCGGCTCCTCACGTCTGTTGTCCGTCGGCCCGGAGTCCACGACAGCCCTGATGACGGCCACGGTGGTCGGTCCGCTGGCCGGCGGCGCTCCCGGTCACTACGCCTCGCTGGCGGCGGCCCTCGCCCTCACGGTGGGGCTGCTGTGCGTGGTGGCCCGGGCTCTCCGGCTGGGCTTTCTCGCGGATCTGCTCTCCCGCCCGGTCCTGATCGGCTATCTCGCGGGCGTAGCGCTGATCATGGCGGTGGACCAGCTGCCCCGGCTCACGGGTGTGCGGACGAACAGTTCGCAGTTCCTGCCCCAACTGTGGTCGTTCTTCAGACATCTGTCGCAGTTGAACCCCTCGACCCTGGTTCTGTCCGCCGCCGCGCTGACGTTCCTCGTGGTGATGGCCCGCTTCGTCCCCAGGCTGCCCGGGCCCCTGATCGCCGTGGTCCTCGGTACCGCCGCCGTTGTCGCCTTCGACCTCGACGGCCGTTACGGCGTCGCGGTGATCGGCACGATGCCGTCCGGTCTTCCGTCGCCGGCCCTCCCCGATCTGGCGGGTTTGCCTCGCCTGGTGCTGCCGGCCTTCGGCGTGCTGCTCGTCGCGTACACCGATTTCATCCTCACCGCTCGAGCGTTCTCGGGCCCTGTCGGTGAGCGCCCGCTCGATGCCAACCGCGAGTTCCTGGCCCTGGGCGCGGCCAACCTGGGTGCCGGTGTGCTGCACGGCTTCCCCGTCAGCAGCAGCGCCAGCCGGACCGCGCTCGCCTCGTCCTCGGGTGCCCGCAGCCAGGCGTACTCGCTGGTCGCGGGAGCCGTGGTCCTGGCCGTTCTGCTGTTCCTCAGCCCGCTGCTGACCCGTACCCCGGCGGCTGTCCTCGGGGCACTCGTCGTGTACGCCGCGGCCCGCATGATCGACCTCGCGGGCTTCCGCCGGCTCGCGTCGTTCCGGCGCCGCGAGCTGCTCCTCGCCCTGGGCTGCCTCGCGGGCGTGCTCGCCCTGGACATCCTCTACGGGGTGCTCGTCGCTGTCGGACTGTCGGTGGCCGAGCTGCTCACCCGGGTTGCCCGGCCGCACGACGCGGTCCAGGGACTGGTGCCCGGGCTCGCGGGCATGCACGACGTCGACGACTACCCGCAGGCGCGCACGATTCCGGGCCTGCTGGTGTACCGCTACGACTCGCCTCTGTTCTTCGCCAACGCGGAGGACTTCCGGCACCGGGCACTGGCCGCGGTCGACGAACAGACCGAGCCGGTCCGCTGGTTCGTCCTGAACACCGAGGCCAACGTCGAAGTGGACATCACGGCCCTGGACGCCGTGGACGACCTGCGCCGCGACCTCGCGGGCCGCGGCATCGTGTTCGCTCTCGCCCGGGTCAAACAGGACCTCCTGGACGACCTGGAGGCGTACGGCCTCGCGGAGTCCGTCGGCGCCGAGCGTATCTTCCCGACCCTGCCGACGGCGGTGGAGGGATACCGGGCATGGTGCCGCGACCACTGATCGCCGCCCGGGCAGCCGGGAGCCGACCGCACGGCCCACCGGGGGCCGGATGGCCCCTGGCAACCCGTCCCGCACCGGCACACGCTGGTAACGGCAGGACCGACACAGCCCTCACGGAGTGATCATGTACGGCACCTCGCACATCGTCAGCGATGTCATGACCCACACGGTCGCCGCCGTCGGGCGGCGGGCCCCCTTCAAGGAGATCGTGCAGCTGATGCAGGACTGGCGGGTCAGCGCGCTGCCCGTGATCGAGGGCGAGGGCCGGGTGACCGGTGTGGTCTCCGAGGCCGATCTGCTGCCCAAGGAGGAACTCCGGGACGACCCCGATACGGGCTACCTCCAGCTGCGTCAGCCCGTCGACGTGGCCAAGGCCGGCGCCCTCACCGCCGGAGACCTCATGTCCTCCCCTGCCGTCACGATCCGGGCCGGCGCCACCCTGGCCGAGGCCGCGCGCACCATGGCACGCGAGGGGGTCAAGAGGCTGCCGGTGGTGGACGAGGCCGGTCTGCTGGCGGGCGTCGTCAGCCGTGCCGACCTGCTCAAGGTCTTCCTGCGCGACGACGAGGACATCGCCGAGGAGGTCCGGCGCGAGATCGTGTCGTACCTCTTCCCGCTGTCGTCGTCGGCCGTCCGGGTCGAGGTGCACGACGGAGTCGTCACGCTGACCGGCCGGATCCGCGACAGTGCGCTGGTGCCGGTGGCCGCGCGCCTGGTACGGGCCGTCGAGGGCGTGGTGGACGTGCAGTTCGACCTGGCGCACGACGACCCCGGAGTGAGTGGGGCCGGTCGGCCCTAGTGAGCGCGGAGCCGACGGGTGAATGATCGTCCGCATGGGCAGCTCGCGGTCTGTCCGTCCCCGGGGAACGAGAGGTCGCCATGACCGAGCCACGCGCCTTCACCGAGCAGGACCCGATCCGCGTGTTCCTGCTGGACGACCACGAGGTCGTACGACGGGGACTGACCGACCTGCTGGACGCCGAACCGGACATCACCGTGGTAGGCGACGCGGACACGGCCGAGCACGCCCTCACCCGCGGTCCGGCACTGCGCCCGGACGTCGCCGTGCTGGACGTACGGCTGCCGGACGGGGACGGCATCTCGGTCTGCCGGGAGCTGCGCAGCCGGATGCCGGAACTGGCGTGTCTGATGCTGACCTCGTTCGACGACGAGGACGCCCTGCTCGACGCCATCATGGCGGGGGCGTCCGGGTACGTCCTGAAACAGATCAAGGGATCCGACCTGGTCTCGGCCGTGCGCACCGTCGCCTCGGGCCAGTCGATGCTCGACCCGGCGACCACCGCCCGCCTCATGCGCTCGCTGCGCGCCGACCCGGCCGGGACACCGTCCCTCCCGCCGGAGCTGGCGGGCCTGTCACCACGGGAGCGGGACATCCTCTCCCTCATCGGCGACGGACTGACCAACCGGGAGATCGGCAAGAAGCTGTACCTGTCGGAGAAGACCGTCAAGAACCACATCTCCCGGCTGCTGGCCAAGCTCGGTGTGCAGCGCCGGGTCCAGGCCGCCGTCCTCGCCTCCCACCTCGACCAGCACGAGGCAGCGGATCACTCCGGCTCCGCACACTGAGGTCAGGCGGAGGTGAGAAGGTTCTTCACCTCGACGACGTCGGCGATGTTCTCCACCTCCGCCACCAGCCGAGCCGAGCTGGCCGGAGGCATCCGGCCCGTCAGCTCCACGATGCCGTCGTGCACGGCCACCTCCACGGCCTCCCGGTCGCTCGGCGAGCAGCACGCCTCGACGGTGGCCTCGACCTCCGCCCGGATTCCGGCGTCGTCCCTGATGAGGGCCTGCAGCAGCGCATTGCGGCGCACGACCCCGACCAGACGGCCCTCACGGTCGGTGACCGGAAGCCGCTTCAGCCGGGACAGTGCGGCAAGCCAAGCGGCCTCGGCGACCGTCGCGCGCGGCAGCACCGTGATCGCGGGGCTCGTCATCAGGTCGGCCGCGGTCTCGCCGCGGACCTTGCCGTACATCCGTCGCTCACGCAGCCTGCCGATGTGTGCCACCCGGTGGCCGGAGGCCTCGAAGGCGACCTTCGCCAGCAGATCGGACTCCGAGACGACCCCGACCACGTGGTCCTCGGCGTCCACGACCGGGGCCGCGCCGACCCGCTCGCGCGCCAGGAGACGGGCGATGTCGCGGTACGGCAGGTCGTCGGGCACGGAGGCGGCGGGCACGTCCATCACGTCCCGCACCAAGGGGATCCCGGCTTCGGGCGGTGAAGGCCGCTGCGGGGGCGAGGCGGCCGACGGCGCCGGACGTGCGGTGTCGCCTGCCGGGGCCTGCCCTTCGGCGCGCGCGTATGAGGCGGCAGCGGCCACGGCGCCCAGATAGCGGATCAGCCTGTCCTCCCGTGCCGCCTCGCCGGGGCTCCAGGGGCGGGAGGGCAGGTCCCGCCGGGCCGCGGCCTTCGCGGAGAAGTTCTCGTGTTCGTTCACGGCGGCCTCCCGACTCCGTCGCCTTGCCTACCGTCCCAGTCTGGCGCTGCTGCCACCCCTGCCAAGAGCCGAACGGCCCTGGTGGAACGGCGTGACGGCCCTATCCGGTGCGAGGCGGGGCGGGAACGGTGAGACTGAAGGAGCAGCCGACCGCGGGAGGCCGCCGATGAGTCTGCGGGACTTCCTGGAGCGGTTCCGTCCGGCGGGAACACCGGGGGCGTCCGTCACCGGCGTACCCGCCGACCGTACGGCGGAACGCGCCGCGGAGCTGGAGTCCGCCCTCGCGCAGCTGACGGACGTGCAGCGGGAAGCGGCGCGGATCCGGGCCGCGGCGGACGAGGCGGCCGAGGCCGTGCGGCAGGACGCCGCGCAGGAGGCGGCACGCATCGTCGCGGCCGCTCAGGAACGTGCTCCCGGGGTCCGCCGACAGGCCGCGGAGCCCTTCCTCCGCGAGGCGCGGAGGGAGGCGGACGCCCTGCGCGCGGCCGGGGACCGCTCCGCCGCGGCGGTCCGGGAGCGGGCCGGGCGGCGCATGCCGGATCTGGTGGACCGTACGGTGGCCGACGCACTGCGCCTGGCAGGTGGGCGAGGCGGAGGTGAGGCGTCATGAGTGCCGGCTGGGTCGCCGGTGCGGTGCGGGCCAAGGCGCTCGTCGGCCGGTGTCCGGGTGCAGGTGGAGCGCGGGAGATCGCAGCTTGTGGCACGCTCGACGACGCTCTGCGGTACCTGGCAGCGACCCCGTACTCGCGCTGCTCGCGGACGGCGGTCGGCCTGCCCGGGGCCCAGCGGGCGGTGACCGCCACGCTGCTGTGGCATCTGCGGGTGCTGGCCGGCTGGCTGCCCCCGGGCGGTGCCCGGCTGCTCGTTCCGCTCGCCGCCGGGTTCGAGATCGCCAACGTGGCTGCCCTGCTGCCCGCGCTGGACGGTCGCCGTGTGGAAGCCCCGGAGCCGTACCGGCTCGGGGCGCTGGAGACCGCCTGGCGGAGTCTGCGGCTCGCCGGTACACCTGCGGAACTGAGGGCGGCGCTCGCCGCCTCGCCCTGGGGCGATCCGGGAGGTGACACACCATGGGCCCTGGTCACAGGCATGCGGATGGCCGCCGCGCGGCGCACCGCTGTCGCCGTACCGCCCGCGCGCCGCTGGGCCCAGGGACGCGCGGTGCTGCTGACGGCCCGTGAGCTGTTCGTGCACCGGCGCTCCCTGCCGGAGCCCGCGCGGCGTGACGCGGCCCGGCTGCTCGGGGCGCGGGTGTCGGCCGCCGCCTCGTACCAGGAGTTTCGCGATCACCTCCCCTCGGCGGTCCGTTGGGTCCTGGCGGACATCGAGAAGCCA